>NZ_JBSFCF010000044.1:0-75417 GCF_053593335.1 Streptomyces sp. NPDC002324 | reverse complement strand
GAGGAAGCTGCCGCCGAACAGGAGCGGGCCCGGCAAAAAGGGGCGGCCCGTCGGGACAGAACGGGCAGGACGGCGGGGACGACCCCGAGCAGGAAGAGCGACGGCGTATCCGGCGGCGGCGCAAGTTCCGGCTGAACCAGGCTCTGCTCGGCAGATCCCGTGGCGGACTGACGAGCAAGATTCATCTCGCCGCGGACCGCAGGTGCCGTCCGCTGTCCCTCGTACTGACCGCAGGACAGGCCGGCGACAGCCCGCAGTTCGTCCCCGTGTTGCAGAAGATTCGGGTCCGTCTGCCTGTGGGCCGGCCTCGAACCCGGCCCGGCGCTGTCGCCGCGGACAAGGCCTACTCGTCCCGCGTCAACCGCTCTTACCTGCGGAAACGCGGCATCAAGGCAGTCATTCCGGAGAAGAAGGACCAGGGCGCCAACCGGAAGAAGAAGGGCCGTCGGGGCGGCCGCCCCACGTGCCATGACAGTGATCTTTACAAGGAGCGAAACACGGTCGAGCGGCTCATCAACAAGCTGAAAGCCTGGCGGGGAATCGCCACTCGATACGACAAGTCGCCCGAGAGCTACCTCGCCGGCCTCCACCTCCGTGCCTCGATGATCTGGATCAACGACCTGCTGAAGGCAACTGGCTGATCACAACATCACACAGGCCCTAGTGCCTCCGTTCCCTTCATCCACACCATGTAGGTACTCGGGCTACGGCAGAATCAGCCTGGTCAACGCACGGGAGGGGTCACCAAGGAGCCCGACAGGCGTTCTGGCACGAATCTGGCATGCGACGAGTGATCACAGCGGACAGCAAAAAGGCCCGGGTCTCTGACCTGGGCCTTAGTCGTGGAGCGGGTGACGAGAATCGAACTCGCGCTCTCAGCTTGGGAAGCCACGGCGCCTGGGCAGGGTATAGGGCTCTGACCTGCGCAGACACCTTCTCGCTTAGGTGGTCGTTCGGGTCGGATCGCACCGCTGTTGACCGTGATTGTCCGCTCTTATGGGCACGCTGTGGGCACGGCGCCGCGAAAGGGAGGCCGGGGTGGCCGTTTGGTCTCCGCAGAGCCGGAATGGTCCCGACTCGCAGGTCGGCTGAGTGGGGTCGTCGCGACTGCACACGGATACGCCGTGTCTGATCTCCTGGCTTCTTGGTACACGGGGTGTGATTACACCTCTGGTTGCGCGGCAATTCAGGTGGGCGCAGCTCGCTCAGGGCTGTTGCTGTAGGTGTTGGTGGGCGCGGCCCGGGTCACCCCGTTGTCAGGGTGGCCAGTGACCTGCACAGGGCCGTGGTGTGCTCGATCGCCCGGCGGCAATCGGGCTCGGTGATGACCAGACGTTGACCGGGCTGGGCTGCCGATGACGGGACCTTCTGGAGGTACTTCTCGTCGGTCACTCCGTCGTTGTGGGCACGTGGCGAGCGGCCCATGCCGTGGTCAGGCGCTGCCAGGTGGCCGATTCGAGAACAATGCGGAGATCTTCGATCGGGCGGCTATGAAGAGGTCGGTCATGTCGTCCAGACGCTGAACACATTTCCCTTGCCTCTGAGGCGGTCTGCGGCATCCGTCACCGCTTCGGCTTCGACGCCGCGCCAACCGTCGTTGCCGGAGTGGCTTTCGCCGGAGCGGCTGTCGCCGCGGTGACCGTCGCCTGACGTGGCCGGCGCAGCAGTACCGCGGACACCACGGCGGCAAGCAGCGTGAGTGCCGCGGCCACGATCAGGCACAGGCGGAGGCCGTCGAGGAAGGCGTCCCCGGTGGCGGCCAGTGCCCGGCCGGTGTCGGCGCCCAGGTCGAGGCGGGCGACCGTGCCCAGTCCGCCCGCCTCCACGGCCGCGACCACGCGCTCCCGTGCCGCACTGGAGATGCCTTCGTCGGCGAGGTGTCCGGGCAGGGTGTGGACGGCCCTGCTGGTGAGCAGCGCGCCCAGAACGGCGGGGCCGAGAGCGCCGCCGAGCTGCCGGAAGGCGTTGTTGCCGGCCGAGGCCATGCCTGCCAGGTGGCGCGGCACGGAGGCGACGGCGGTGGCGGTCATGGGCGTCACGACGAAGCCCACGCCCAGGCCGAGCACGACCAGCCGCCAGCCGGCGGAGGCGAAGGAGGTGTCGGCGTCGAGGGTGGTCAGCGACAGCAGCGCCCCGGCGACGGCGAGCAGACCGCCGGTGATCAGGACGCGAGCCGACACCCGGTGCATGAGCCGCCCGGCCGGCCCGGCGGCCAGGATGGCCGCCGCGGTGATCATCAGTAGCCGCAGACCGGCCTGGAGCGTGCCGAGTTGCTGCACCATGCCGAAATAGAGGCTCAGGGTGAAGAAGAACCCGATCACCGCCAGAAAACTGATCATCGCGACCAGGGTGGTGGCGGTGAAGACCGGGCTGCGGAACAGTGCGAGGTCCAGCATGGGGCTGTCGCTGCGCCGCTCCACGAGCACGAAGGCGACGCCACTGGCGGCGGCCACGCACAGCGCCACCACGACCTTGGCGTGCGTGAACGACTCGGCGCCGCCCTCGATCACGCCGTACACCAGCGCGGTGATCGCCGCCGTGGCCGTGATCTGACCCGGCCAGTCAAGACGGCGTCCGTGCGGGGCGCGGGAGTCGGTCAGCAGCCGGGCGGCGAGCGCCATCACCACGAGGGAGACCGGGATGGGCAGCACGTAGATCCAGCGCCAGGTGACGTGGTCGAGGATCACTCCGGCGACCAGCGGGCCGACCGCCAGCGCCAGCAGCAGGGAGGTGGCCCACCTGGCGATGTGTTTCCCGCGCTCCCGGGGGTCGGGCACCGCGTGGCTGATCAGCGCCAGCGTGGTGGGCAGCAGCGCCGCGGCGCCCAGACCGGCGAGGGCCTGGCCGGTCCACAACGCCTGGATGGACTGGGCGGACAGCGCGGTGGCGGCGCCGGCTGCGGACAGCAGCAGGCCCATCTGGAATACCTTCTTGCGCCCGTGTACGTCGCCGAAGGCGCCGGCGGTGAGGATGAACGCGGCCATGGGCAGCACGAACGCGTCCTGTACCCAGGCGAGTTGGGCGGTCGATGCGTGCAGGGCCGACTGGATGGCGGGCAGGCTCACGGAGACAGTGGTGATCGGCAGATAGGCGACGAAGACGCCGAGGCAGGCCATGACGAGGGTGGCCGCCCGTCGGTCGGCCGGACTGCTCGCCGGTGTCGTGACGTGCACGGGAACTCTCCTTCGCGGCGCGGTGCGCCGTGGTCGTTCACGGGGTGCGGTGCGGTTCGGCCACCACATGGGCAGGGAGGTGAGTCCTCCTGGGGACCGGCCGCCAGCATCGGCCCTCCCGGGCACTGCCGCCCAAGCGGAACAGCGATATGAATCAGAACAACCCTCAGCGTCCTTCTCATGTGACACTTCCTCCATGATGGACGAGTCGGACCGGAAGATCCTCCGTGCACTGCAGTGCGCACCCCGTGCCTCGTTCCGGCGTATCGGCGAGGTGATCGGCGTCTCGGAGCAGACTGCGGCCCGCCGCTACCGCGCCTTGCGCCGCAGCGGGGTGATGCGGGTGGTGGGCACGGTCAACCCCGCCGTGCACGGACAGGCGCAGTGGGTCGCCCGCATCCGCTGCCGCCCCGACCGCGTCGGGGCGCTCGCCGACGCCCTCGTCCGGCGGCCCGACATCGCCCACGTCCACCTCGCGTCCGGCGGCTCGGAGATCGTCTGCCTCATCCGCTCACCGTTCGACACAGGACGCGACGACATCCTGTTGCGGCAGCTGCCCAGGTCGGCCGCGGTTCTCGATGTGAGCATCGACCTGCTCCTGCACCCGTTCGGCGATCCCGTAAGCGCCGTCTGGACCGGCTACGGCGGTCACCTCACTCCGGAACAAGTGCGCCACCTCATGTGCGACCGGCCTCCCTCCCTCGTCGGCTCCCTCCTGCCCGCCGCCGAAGAGGACGCCCCCCTCCTCGACGCCCTCGCCCAGGACGGCCGCACAAACCACACCCAACTCGCCGAACTCACCGGCTGGTCCAAAACACGCGTCGCCCGCAGACTGGAAGCCCTGGAGACCTCCGGCACCCTGTCCTACGCCGTCGACCTGCTGCCCGAGCGCCTCGGCTACTACCTCAACGCCACGCTCTGGCTGCGCGTCACCCCCGCCCACCTCCAACGCGTCGGCGAGGAGTTCACGCGCCACGACGAGGTCGGCTTCGCCGGGGCCATCAGCGGCGACCACAACGTGATGGTCATCGTCATCTGCCGTGACGCCGGGGACTTCTACCGCTACCTGACCACTCGTGTCGCCGCCGTCACCGGCATCGATGCCTACGCCGTCAGCATCCGGGTCCGCCGTCTCAAACAGGCCGCGTCCCTCATCGCCCACGGACGCCTCATCCAGCCCACCCCTGCATAGCAGCCATCACGGCATGCGGCGCTGTGCCAAGCCGCCGCCGATCCTTGCCAGAGCGGGCTGGGCGCGGATGCCGAGGGCATCCTGTTCCTGGACATGACCGAGGCCGGCCGCAATCCCGGGCGGATCATCCCCAAGGTGCTGCGAGGGTTTGCCGACGCACACCCGCAGGGCAGCCCGGGTCTGCGGGTGCGGCGGGACATGGACTCGGTGATGGTGGGATGGGTGCCCGGCAGTGAGTTGGATCCCGCGCGTCGGGAGGATGCCGAGTTCGCGGGTACTCGTGCGGCTCTGCGGTCGGCGCTGGTGGCGATCCCTCACGCAAGCCGGTATGCCGTGCAGGTGGACCGCGAGAGCGGTGAGGTACGGGTCAGGCTGCCTGCGTTACCTTGAGCCACGGAATCGACTCTCGCGGTGCCTTCAGGCCGGGGCAGATCGACGTCGGCGGCGGACGACGCACTGACCGGGCCGGGGTGACAGCCGTCACCGCAGGACCTGTGACGTCCTCGCGACTGGGTCAGGTGTCGGTCCCGGCGTTCGCTCGGCGTCCTGCGGCGTGGGGGCCGTGCCAGTCCAGGCACAGGACGGTGGCGTCGTCTTCCGGGTGGCCGTTGCAGGCGTCGGTGACGGTGGTGGCCAGGTTGCGCGCGACCTCGCGCGGGTGTTCGTCGGCGGTGTCACGGATGAGGCCGGGGAGGTCGACTTTCTGCGCTTGGCGTTCTTGCATGCCGTCGGTGTAGAGCACGAGGCGGTCACCGGGGCGCAGGTCTAGGTTCTGCACCTTGTAGGGGTCCTTGTGCGCGGCTACGCCGAAGGGCAGGTTCACGGCGAGGCGCAGTTCGTCGACCGTGCCGTCGCGCAGCCGTAGGGGCCAGGGGTGGCCGGCGTTGACGAGCTGGGCGCCGGTCCCGTCCAGGGCGATGCGTAGCAGCTGGCCGGTGGCGAAGGTGCGTCTGCCGTGGTCGAGGAGGGCCTGGTGGGTCTGGCGGGCCTGTTCGGCGAGGTCGGTCCCGGCGCGGCGGGCGCCGCGGGAGGCGTTGACCAGGAGGGTGGCCATGAGGGCGGCGTCGACGTCGCGGCCCATGGCGTCGGTGATGGACAGGTGCAGGGTGTCGTGGTCGAGGGTGTAGTCGTAGGTGTCGCCCGCGATGTCGGCGGCCGGGACCAGCGCCCCGGCGAGGGCGAACTCGGCGGCCTCGCAGGAAGAGGCCGAGGGCAGGAGCTGGCGCTGGATCTCCGCGGCCAGGCTGACCGAGGTGGTGCGGTTGCCCCAGTGGTAGAGGTCGGTGAAGCGGCGGTCGGTGATGATGATGTACGCCAGCGCGTGCGCGGCCTCCTCCACCTGTTCCAGCACATCCTGTGTGACCTGGGGAAGGAACAGCTCCAGGACACCGACGGCGTCGCCGCGGTTGGTGACGGGGGCGAGCACCCGCTGCCCGCGCTCGCCCTCCGGCGCCCGCACCAGCTCCTGGGCGCGCAGGACCTCGTCGTAGATGCTGTCGTCGAAGGGAACCTGTTCGGCGCGGCGCTCCTGTCGCGTAGCAGCCTCCTCGCTGACCCGCAGCAGGCGCTGACCGACGACGTCGACGAACAGGAACGACACGTACCGCGCGCCGAACCGGTCGCGCAGGTCGCGCGCCACGACATCGAGGGAGGCCACCGGTGCGGCGCCCTCCGCCGCTGCCAGCACCTCAGCCAGTCCGATCCGATCGCGTGCCACGTCAGCCTCCTTTTGGGTCGCCAACCCGTTTTCCCGCTGACGCGGCAGGCACAGCACGGCTGTGACACATGCCTCAGCCTGTACAGGCCGGGATGAAAGGAGCCCGAGAGACGCCACCCTCCTGAATCTCCCGCACGCCTGATGTGAAGGTTCGGGGGTAGGCGGGTCGCAGTACGTTTGGGGTTCAGGGGAGGGGGGTGGGACAGCATGGAGCAGACGGCGGGCAGTGAGGGCGGTCTCTGGTGGAAAACCTTCTATCGGTGTCGGGGGCGTTCGAGGACAGCGAGGACATCGCCGTCGCCCGCGATCTGGCCCGCAGCTTCCTCACCGATGTCCAGGCGGTGCACGGGCTGCCGGTGTCCGGGCGCGCGATGGGCATGGTTCAGCTCGTGGTCAGCGAGCTGGTGACCAACGCCCGCAAGTACGCACCCGGCCCGTGCCTGCTGACGCTGGAAGTCACCGGCGGCTTGGTGGAGGTGACCGTGTGGGACAGCAACCCGACGCCACCGGCGATCCTCGCGCCCGACCCGTTGCGGATCGGCCGGCACGGGCTGGAGATCGTCATGGCGGTCGGCCAGAGCTTCGCGGTCCACCGCGACCGTTGGGCAAACGGATCACCACAGCGATCGTGCTGGCCGACGATCCCGGCGGGGACGTCACCGGCCGCCGGCTGTGACGCCTGCCGCTGTACCTGGCCGCTTTCCCGCGCCGCCTCCCGCACGGAGAGGTACCCGGAGCGGAATGTGCTGGTGGGCACACCGGCCGGTCTGCTCATGGTGTCCGGCGCGGTCACCGTCCTCGGAGAGGCCGCGATCGGCGGGGGCCGTCAGTCGGCGGTCACTCGGCGGTCACTCGGCGGTCAGTTCCGCGAGTTGTTCGGCCGCGGTGGCGTTGCCCCGGTCGGCGAGGCGTCGTAGCTCGTCAAGGTTGTCCTGTTCGGTGGAGAGTTCGATCAGCTGGTCGGTGGCTGTGGCGTTGCCGCCGTCCGAGAGGCGCCGAAGTTCTCCGAGGTCGCCTTGTTCTGCGGCGAGCTGGATGAGCTCATCGGCCGCGTCGGAGTTGCCCGCGTCCGCGAGGCGGCGCAGTTCGTTCAGGTCGCCGAGTTCGGAGGCCAGCTCGATCAGTTCGTCGACCGCGTTGTGGTCGCCGTGCTCTGCCCGCTCCCGTAGGGCGGAGAGGGCCGACAGGGTGGTCGGGTCATGCTTGGTCATCAGGGACAACCTCTCTGTGCGGGGCTATTCGCAGGGGTCGGCCAGTTGTCCCGAGGCGCGCAGTCCGTCGCGGTGTGCCTGCCACTCGTCGACCAGTCGGGGCAGGCGTTCGGCGAGGAAGTCGGCCAGCGCGACCATCTCCTCCAGCGGGGCACGGCGCTCCGGCGGAGCGTCGGCGAGGAGTGCCAGGCCCTCCCGGAACAGCGCGGCGTGTTCCTGGTGGAGGGCGGCGTCGAAGTTCTGCGGCTGCCGGCTGTCCGGGTTCAGGCTCACCCGGTCCATGCGCTCACCGGCGGTGCGGGTGCGCCGGGCCATCCCGAAGTTCTCCAGCAGTTTGACCGCGCCCGTGATGGCGCTGCGGCTCGCCAGCAGTGCTTCGCCCAGCTCGTCGATCGATTGTTGCGGCGGATCGCAGACGAACAGGTGGCCCAGCAGGCGTCCGGCCATGGGTGGGAAGCCGTACTGGCGGGCGTAGAAGCGGCCGACGTGGTCGGCGAAGAGCAGTTGGGCGTCGTTCGGCACGCTTTCGAAGGTATCACTTTCAACCGAGATGACAATTATTTGTGTTATCTCAGTCGAAGGGTCAGGAGCGGCCGGTCAGGAGCGGCCGGTCAGGAGAGGCCGGAGGCCCTCAGGACCGCTCGCGTGGTCTCGCCGTCGATCCGGTGCCTGAGCTGCTCCAGGACGCCCGCGCCTTGGAGGAGCGTGCCACGTTCGACGGAGCGGCGGACGCCGGTGTCGAGTTCGTGCCAGATCAGCGGGTTGGCGGCAAGGACGTCAGGGTCGACTTCTAGGCGGTGGCCGTGGGTGTCGCGCAGGACCAGGCGGGAGGAGACCACCCCGTACTGGAGTGCTGCCACCAAGGCGTCCGTACATACCGTGTGCTCGCGCCAGGGGTCGCTGACCGTCAGCCGGCCCGGGCCCGCGGTCACCCGGGGTGGCACCAGGACGATCAGGACGGCGGCGGACAGGGTGATCCACAACAGGGCGCGGGGGAGTGTCAGGCTTCCCGCGTCCCAGTCGACCAGCAGGGACATGGCGCAGAACAGCAGGGCGCAGGTCGTCGCGAACCGGGCGCTGCCGCGCCAGTGGCGGTCACCGGCCGGGCTCGGAGGTCTGTTCCGCTGCATGCCGCCGACGCTAGGCGGCCGGACGGGGCCGGCGACTGCCGCTGACGGGATTCTGACGGCGTACGGGTGAATCCTGACGGGGTCCTGGCGGGGTCCTGGCGAGATCTTGACGGGCTTGAGGGGGCTGAGAGAGGGCTGAGAGGGCGCGCCGGTGTCAGCCGGTGTGGACGCGGGGGCGGCGGGCGCGGTCCGGTTCGGCCTCGCGCAGGACCTCGCGGGTGACCGGGGCGACTTCGCCCTGGCCGAAGAGGAGGAAGCGGAGGAAGTTGGCGAAGGGGTTGCCCTCGGTCCACTCGAAGTAGATGTGCGGGGTGCGGCCCGTGGCGTCGCGGACGTGGAGGAGGAGGGCGGCGAGGGAGTTGGGGACGGAGGAGGACTCCAGGGTCAGGACCCGGTAGCGGTCGTGCAGGACCTCGCCGCGTACGGTCAGGCCCGCCTCGAACTCGGAGGGGTCTGTGACCGTCACCTCGACGAAGACGAAGTCCTCCTGTTCCGGCATGTCGTTGTCCTGCCGGATCTGCTCGATCTTGTCGCGGTACTCGGCCTTGTCGCGCTGGTCGGGCTCGTTGGCGATGAAGCGGATGCGGCGGTGGGACATGTCACGGACGAATCGTTCCGCCATGTCGTCCAGTTCGACGCTGGTGACGCGGAGTTCGAAGGCCCGGGCGAGGCGGGAGAGGAGGGAGACGAGGATGATGCCCGCGATGAAGCAGGCGCCGATCTTCACGCCGTCGGGGCGTTCGATGACGTTGAGGACGGTGGTGTACAGGAACACCGCCGAGATCACTCCGAAGCCGATCCTCCAGTTCCGCTGGCCGGCCTTGTGTGCCGCTATCGTCACCGCGATCGCCGCCGAGCTGATCAGGACCAGGACACCTGTCGCGTAGGCGCCGCCCTGGGCGTCGACGTTGGCGTCGAAGATCCAGGTGACGAGGAAGCCGACGAGGGTGAAGACGATGACCATGGGGCGGACCGCGCGGGCCCAGTGGGGGGCCATGCCGTAGCGGGGGAGGTAGCGGGGCATCAGGTTGAGCAGGCCGGCCATCGCGGAGGCGCCGGCGAACCAGAGGATGGCGATCGTCGAGACGTCGTAGAGGGTGCCGAAGGCGCTGCCCAGGTACTCGTGTGCCAGGTAGGCGAGTGCGCGGCCGTTGGCGTCGCCGCCGTTCTCGAACTCCTTCTCCGGGATGAGGAGGGTGGTGATGAAGCTGGTGGTGACCAGGAAGACGCTCATGATGACGGCGGCGGCGGTGAGCAGCTTCTTCGTGTCCCGGATGCGGCCCTTGGGGTTCTCCTCCGTGTCGCCCTCGTCGCCCTGCACATGGGGCATGACGGCGACACCGGTCTCGAAGCCGGAGAGGCCGAGCGCGAGCTTGGGGAAGACGATCAGTGCCACGCCGACCATGACGAAGACGTTGCCGTGTTCGGCGGTCAGCGCGGTCGACCAGTCGGTGATCACGTGGCCCTCGGTGATCACGTGCCCCAGGCCGACGACGACGACCACGACGTTCAGGGCGAGGTAGGCGCCCACCAGGACCACCGCGACGCCGATCGCCTCCAGGAAGCCCTTGAGGAAGACCGCGCCGAGCAGGGCGATCAGGATCAGGGTGATCAGGAGCTGCTTGTCGTGCAGAGCCTCGGACAGGTGGGGGTTCTCCACGAGGTGGGTGGAGGCGTCCGCGGCGGAGAGGGTGATCGTGATGAGGAAGTCGGTCGCCGCGAAGCCCAGCAGGGTGAGGACGAAGAGCTTGCCCTTCCAGAAGGTCAGCAGGCGTTCCAGCATGGAGATCGAGCCCTGGCCGTGGGGGCTCTCCTCGGCCACCCGGCGATAGACCGGCAGGGCGCCGGCCAGGGTGACGATGACAAGCACGATGGTCGCGATCGGGGAGAGGAGGCCGGCTGCGAGGGCGGCGATGCCGGGCTGGTAGCCGAGGGTGGAGAAGTAGTCGACGCCGGTCAGGCACATCACCCGCCACCAGCGCTGGCCCTTGTGCGGCGGTTCCGGTTCGGCGTGCGGACCCTTGTGGCCGCCGGGCTTGCCCATGTCGGACAGGCCCTGAAGCATCCAGATCCGCAGTCGGCTCGGCGGTGGGTGCTCGGTGGTGGCCATTGGCGTGCTCTCCCGTTGTGCGGCTCAGGATGGGTTTCGAGCCATCACGGCGGACGGCCGCGTCAGCGTAAGCAGAGCGTGACGTCTGGGCCCATGGGATGGGTCACGTGAGCGCGTCAAGCTTCCGTTAAGACCTACCGTGAGAACGCCGGAGCACATCATGACGAGGGTGTTTGCCCGGCACGAACGGAGGCTGGGCCGTATGGGCGAGGTACGCGGGCAAGCCGACGGCGGCCACCCAGCGTCATGCCGTACGCGGCTTCCAGGCCGCCCCTGCGTGAAAGTGCCCCGAGCCCGGAGCCGTGCCGTCCCCTGTTGGCTTCGAGGGAGCCACGCCTGGCTCCCCACCGACCGGATTTCCCGGAACACCGCTCGCCCTGTCCGGCCCAGAGGTGTCAAGACCGTGTCAAGGTCCCCGGCCCAGGCGCCAAGGAAGCGCTAACACGCGCCCGTTCCCTCCCCGGAAGCGGTTCCGTAGGGATCCGTGGGGACCCATGGGGAGAAGTAACCCGCCTCCTGAGGGAGTTGAGCCAGTGAGCGGAGCGCGTCGGCGGCGATGAGTGACGTACGGTCCGGACGACTGAAGGTCTACCTGGGGGCGGCCCCGGGAGTGGGCAAGACCTACCGGATGCTCGACGAGGGGCGGCGGCGTGCCGAGCGTGGGGCGGATGTGGTGGTGGCGTTCGCCGAGTGCCACGGCCGGCCGCGCACGGAGGCGATGCTCGACGGCCTGGAAGCCGTCCCCCGCGCCCGCTGCGCACACCGTGGCGCGCGGTTCGAGGAGATGGATCTCGCCGCGGTGCTGGCCCGTCGCCCGCAGGTGGCGATCGTCGACGAGTTCGCGCACAGCAACGTGCCGGGTGACGGTCGCAACCCCAAGCGGTGGCAGGACATCGAGGCACTGCTCGCCGCCGGGATCGACGTTGTCACGGCGCTGAACATCCAGCACCTGGAGTCCCTCAGCGATGTCGTCGAGAAGATCACGGGGGTGCCGCAGCATGAGACGGTGCCTGACGAGCTTGTGCGGCGGGCCCATCAGGTCGAGCTGGTGGACATGCCGCCGGAGGGGCTGCGACGCCGTATGGCGCACGGCAACATCCACGCGCCCGAGGAGGTCGACGCCGCCCTCGCCAACTACTTCCGGCCCGGCAATCTGACCGCGCTGCGCCAGCTCGCGCTGCTGTGGGTGGCCGACCGTGTCGACGAAGCCCTGCAGACCTATCGGGCCGAGCACTCCATCGGCGGTGTGTGGGAGACCCGGGAGCGGGTTGTCGTGGCGTTGACCGGCGGGCCGGAGGGCGACACCCTGATCCGGCGGGCCGCCCGGATCGCCGCCCGGTCGGCCGGCGGTGCGCTGCTGGCCGTACACGTGGCCCGCAGTGACGGGCTCGCGGCAGGGGTCTCGCACGCCTCGCTCGCCCGGCAGCGCAGGCTGGTGGAGGACCTCGGCGGCAGCTACCACTCGGTCGTCGGCGACGACATCGCCACCACGCTGGTGGAGTTCGCCCGGGCCGAGAACGCCACCCAGCTCGTGCTGGGCACCAGCCGCAGGGGCCGCCTGGAGCGGTTCCTGACCGGTCCCGGCACGGGGGAGACCGTGACCGAGCTGTCCGGCGACATCGACGTCCACCGGGTCACCCACGAGCGGGCGGGGCGTGGCACGCTGCTGCCGTCCCGGCGGCGCACCCTGTCCAGGGCCCGGCGCATAGCGGGGCCGGTGGCGGGGCTCGTACTGCCGGTGCTGCTGACTGCCGCCCTGACACAACTGCGCGGGACGCTGAACCTGACCAGTGAGGCGCTGCTGTTCCTGCTCGCGGTGGTCGGCGTGGCCTGCATCGGCGGAGTCGTGTCGGCGCTGATCGCGTCGGTGACGGCATCGCTGCTGCTGAACTACTGGTTCGTCCCGCCCATCGGCTCCTTCACGCTGGACGACCCGAACGCGCTGCTGGCCCTGGGCGTGTTCGCGGTCGTGGCCGCCACGGTGGCCGCCGTCGTCGACCGCTCCCTGCGTCTGTCCCGCCGCTCGGCACGGGCCACCGCCGAGGCCGAGACCATGTCGTCGCTGGCCGGCAGCATCGTGCGCGGGGGCACGACCATCCCGGCACTGCTGGAGCGCACCCGCGAGACCTTCGGCATGGAGTCGGCGGAACTCGTCGACGACCCGCCCGACGCCGACCCGTCCGACGCCGAGGAGGCCACGGCCGTGCCCGCCGGACCGGGCGCCTACCTGGTAGTACGCGGACGCACCCTGTCCTCCTCCGAGCGGCGGGTGCTCGCCGCGTTCGCCGCGCACGTGGGGTCGGCCGTGGAGCGGGCCCGGCTGGCCGAGGCGGCGGCCGAGGTGGAGCCCGTGAAGGCCGCCGACCGGATGCGTACGGCGCTGCTGCGGGCCGTCGGCCACGATCTGCGCACCCCGCTCGCCGCCGGCTGGGCAGCCGTGACCTCGCTGCGCAGCCGGGACGTGGAGTTCTCGGCGGAGGACCGCGACGAACTCCTCGCCACCGCCGACGAGTCGATGGCCAAGCTCAGCCGTCTGGTGGAGAACCTCCTCGACCTCAGCCGCCTGGAGGCCGGGGCCCTCACGCTGAACCTGCGGGCCACCACTCTGGAGGAGGTTTTGCCGATGGCGCTGGCGGACGTGCCGGCGGCCGAGGCACGGGACGTGGAGGAGATTCCGGCGGTGCTGGCCGATCCGCCGCTGCTGGAGAGGGTCGTCGCCAACCTCGTCGGCAACGCCGCCCGGCACACACCGCCGGGCCGGCGGGTGCTGGTCACCGCCAGTGCCCTGGCGGGCCGGGTCGAGCTGCGGGTCGCGGACCGGGGACCCGGTCTCCCACCGGCGGACCGGGACCGCGTCTTCGAACCGTTCCAGCGGCTCGGCGACACCGACAACACCACCGGCCTCGGCCTCGGACTCGCCCTCGCCCGGGGCCTCACCGAGGCCATGAACGGCACCCTCACCCCCGAGGACACCCCCGGCGGCGGCCTGACCATGGTCGTGTCCCTGCCCTTCGCGGACCTGACCGAGGTGGCACACGGCACGACGCACGAGCCACCGCAGCCGACGGAGAAGCCGCAGCCGCGCGGAGCGGCCGGAGGCGCCAGGTGAGAGGGGGACCGTGCCTTCGAGCCGCCCCGGGCCTGGCGGCACTCCGGACCCGTGCCGCTGGGTGACCGCGCCATGACCGCGACCCATGACCACGAACCGCCCTGCCGAGCCCTGAGTCGGCTACTTCAGGTCGGACGCCCTGAAGACGGCGTGGGCGGTCTCGCGGTCGACGCGCCGGGAGAGGCGGCTCAACGCGGTCGCCCCGCACAGCAGCGTGCCGGCGGCTGCCGACTTCCGGGCGCCCGCGTCCAGATGTGACCACAACCGCGGGTTCCGCACGAGGACTTCGGGGTCGATCGCCATCCGGCCGCCGACCGAGTCCCGCAGTACGAGTCGTTGCGACACGCCGTCCAGGCAGCGGACGGACACCAGCAGATCGGTACGGACGCGATGTTCGCGCAGTAGTCGGCGCGAGGCGAGCCAGCCTTCACCGGCGCGGACCCGGGCGGGATACAGCGCGAGCAGGAGCAGCAGCGCCAGGCCCGAACCACAGGGCGCCGCGCCAGAGCGTCAACCGGCCCGATCCCCGGTCGAGGAGCAGGAGAAATCCGAGCAGCGCGCCGGCGCAGCGGAGCGAGTCCCGCACATCGCGCGCCCAGCGCAGGTCGTGAGCCGTGTCGAGATGTTGGTGTGTGCCGTTGAGGGGGGTCATGGCGGAGACCGTAGGGAGCGGCGGAGCGGGCTCGTCTCCCTCTTGATGTGACTCTGACGGCTCTGTCACCTGGGTCACACCGCCGTGTCGTCACCGTCGTCAAGACCTCGTCAAAGTCGGCCGGTTCGGCGCGAAGAACGCGCTAGGAGCGGTCGGCCGGAGCCGGAACGGGACACACCCTGAGTGCACCGCGCCCACCTCGGCCTCTCGTTCGGCTGAGGGAAGACTCTCGCGCGACCGAAGGAAGAAGGAGCACTCACCGATGTCCGTCCTGACTGTCCAGCCGGGCGCGACCCCTGCCGGCGAAGAGCCGCCCGATGCCGGCGAGCGCCACCGGCTGACCGCCGTCACGGGCCTTGCCGCCCTCTCGCTGGACGCGATGGCGTCGGTGGCGTACGGCCCTGAGGCGATCGTGCTCGTGCTGGCCGCGGCCGGTGCCCACGGCCTCGGGTTCACCCTGCCGGTGACGCTGGCGATCGCGGGTCTGCTGGCGGTGCTGGTCGCCTCGTACCGGCAGGTGATCGCGGCCTTCCCGGACGGCGGCGGCTCGTACGCGGTCGCCAGGGCTCATCTGGGTGCGCGCACGAGCCTGGTGGCGGCGGCCTCGCTGGTCCTGGACTACGTCCTGAACGTGGCCGTCGCCGTCACGGCGGGCGTGGCCGCGCTGACCTCCGCCTTCCCCGCCCTCTACGGCGACCGGCTGGTCCTGTGCCTGGTGGTGCTGGCGCTGATCACGGCCGTGAACCTGCGGGGCATCGTGGAGTCGGCGAAGGCGTTCATCGTGCCGACCGTGGTGTTCGTCGGCTCGATCCTGGTGCTGATCGTCGTCGGTCTGTTCCGGTCCGCCCCGGTCAGCACGGCCACCGCGGACGGGCACGCGTCGGTCCTCGCCGACAACGCGACGACCGTGGGAGCGCTGCTCCTGCTGAAAGCTTTCGCCTCCGGGTGCAGCGCGCTCACCGGTGTCGAGGCCCTCGCCAACGCCGTTCCGTCTTTCCGTGTACCGCGCGTCAAGCGGGCCCAGCGGGCCGAGGTCGCCCTCGGCGCGGTCCTCGGCGTGATGCTGATCGGCCTGTCCGTCCTCATCTCCCGCTTCCACCTCCAGCCGGTCGAAGGAGTCACGGTCCTCGCCCAGCTCGCCGACGCCTCGTTCGGCCACAACTGGGCGTTCTATGTAATCCAGTTCGCCACGATGATCCTGCTCGCCCTGTCGGCCAACACCTCCTTCGGCGGGCTGCCCGTGCTGCTGAAGCTGCTGGCCCGTGACAACTACCTCCCGCACGTCTTCGCCCTGAAGGCCGACCGCCAGGTCCACCGGCACGGCGTACTGGCCCTGGCCGTGGTCTCGGCGGCCCTGCTGCTGTTCTCCGGCGGCGACACCAACACGCTCGTGCCGCTCTTCGCCATCGGGGTCTTCGTCGGATTCACCATCGCCCAGGTGGGCATGGTCCGGCACTGGCGGAGCGAGCGCGGGCGGGGATGGCGGGGCAAGGCGCTGCTGAACGGCTTCGGCGGGCTGCTGACCGGCATCTCGGCCGTCGTCGTCACCGCGACCAAGTTCGAGGAGGGCGCCTGGCTGGTCGTGGTGGCGTTGCCGCTGCTGGTGGCGGCGTTCGTCGTCGTGCACCGCGCCTACGCCCGCATCGGGGAGCGGCTGGGCCTGGGCCGTGTCCCCGAGGCCCCGCACCGCGACCGTTCGCTGGTGATCGTGCCCGTCTCCTCGCTCTCCCGTCTGACGTCCGAGGCACTGACCGCGGCGGTTTCACTGGGCGACGAGGTCCGCGCCGTCACCGTCTGCTACCCCGACCCCGAGGACCGGGCCCAGTTGCACGCGCTGGAGCATGCCTGGGCGGAGTGGGACCCCGGGGTGCCGCTGGTCCGGCTGACGTCCGAGCGCCGCAGCCTGGGCCGCCCCATCGCCGCGTACGTCCGTGAGGTGGCGGCGGAGCCGGCCACGCGGGTCACCGTCCTGATCCCGGAGGCCGAGCCCGAGCGGCTGTGGCAGCGGCTGCTGCAGAACCAGCGGGGCGCGGTCGTCGCGCACGCCGTACGACGCGAGACCGACGCGGTGATCTGCCGGCTGCGCTTCCGGCTGCTGTGAGCGGGCCGCTCCGCACCGTCACGTGACCTGTGCCACCGATGACGACCAGGGACGTATGGATCCCGTCAAAGGTGTGCGGGCCGCCGTATGAGAGCCGTCAATGGCCGACCGAATCCGGCCAGAGTCGCGGTTTCCTCTATCTGTCCGTTCTTCCCGAACCTCACTCCAGGAGTTCGCGATGGCCGATCTGGCCTTCGTCGTCACCACGATCGCCGTGTTCGCGCTGGTGGCTCTGGTCGCCAAGGGGGTGACGAAGCTGTGACCGTCGAGAACATCGTCGGCCTGATCGTGGCCGTCTCCCTGCTGGGTTATCTCGTCCTCGCCCTGATCTTCCCGGAGAGGTTCTGAGATCTGACATGGGTCCCGTACTCGCCGGCGTGCTCCAGTTGCTGGCCCTCATAGCGGCGCTGGCGCTCGCCTACGTCCCCCTCGGCACCTACATGGCCAAGGTCTACTCCTCCGACAAGCACTGGCGCGTCGAGAAGTGGCTCTACAAGGGCATCGGCGCCAACCCCGACACCGAGATGCGTTGGCCCGCGTACCTGCGCGGCGTGCTCGCCTTCTCGGCGGTCGGTGTCCTGTTCCTGTACCTCCTCCAGCGGCTGCAGGGCGTGCTGCCCGGTTCGCTGGGCTTCGCCTCCATCGACGCGGACCAGGCGTTCAACACCGCCGCGTCCTTCGTCACCAACACCAACTGGCAGTCGTACTACGGCGAACAGGCCATGGGCCACGTCGTGCAGGTCGGCGGGCTGGCCGTGCAGAACTTCGTCTCGGCCGCCGTGGGCATGGCGGTGGCGGTCGCGCTCGTACGCGGCTTCGCCCGCTCCCGCTCCGGTGAGCTGGGCAACTTCTGGTCCGACATGGTGCGCGGGGTGACCCGCATCCTGCTGCCGCTCGCGTTCGTCGCGGCGATCGTGCTGGTCGCCTGCGGCGCCATCCAGAACTTCTCCGGCATCCACGAGGTCGGCCAGTTCATGGGCGGCTCCCAGCAGTGGAACGGCGGTGCGGTCGCCTCGACGGAGGCCATCAAGGAGGTCGGCACCAACGGCGGCGGCGTCTTCAACGCCAACTCCGCCCACCCGTTCGAGAACCCGACCCCCTTCACCAACCTCTTCGAGATCTTCCTGCTGCTGGTGATCCCGTTCGCCCTGACCCGCACGTTCGGTGTCATGGTCGGCTCCATCAAGCAGGGCTACGCGATCCTCGCCACGATGGCCACCATCTGGCTCGGGTTCACCGCCCTGATGATGTGGACCGAGTTCGCCCACCACGGCCCGGCGTTCGAGATCGCCGGCGGAGCCATGGAGGGCAAGGAGAACCGCTTCGGTGTCGGCGCCTCCTCGATCTTCGCGGTGGCGACCACGCTCACCTCGACCGGCGCGGTGAACTCCTTCCACTCCTCTTTCACCGGCCTCGGCGGCGGCATCACGATGCTGGGCATGCAGCTGGGTGAGATCGCGCCCGGCGGTGTCGGCTCCGGCCTCTACGGCATGCTCATCATGGCGATCATCGCGGTGTTCATCGCCGGCCTGATGGTCGGCCGGACACCCGAGTACCTGGGCAAGAAGATCGGCACCCGCGAGATCAAGTTCGCGGCCTGCTACATCCTCATCACCCCGGCACTGGTGCTCGTCCTCACCGCCGCGGCGATGGCCCTGCCCACCCCGGGCGACTCGATGACGAACTCCGGCGCGCACGGGTTCTCCGAGATCCTGTACGCCTACACCTCGGCGTCCAACAACAACGGCTCGGCCTTCGCCGGGCTGAACGCCGACACGCAGTGGTTCAACAGCACGCTCGGCATCGCGATGCTGCTCGGCCGCTTCCTGCCCATGGTGTTCGTGCTGGCGCTGGCCGGATCGCTCGCCGAGCAGAAGCCGGTCCCGGCCACCGCGGGCACCCTGCGCACCGAAAAGCCGCTGTTCACCGGGCTGCTGGTGGGCGCGATCCTGATCATCACCGGGCTGACGTACTTCCCGGCGCTCGCGCTGGGTCCGCTGGCCGAGGGGCTGGCGTCATGACCACCGACGTAACGAAGCAAGAGGACGCGATGTCCACAGCCACTCCGACCCGGGCGCCGCACAGCGACGTCCCCACCGGGCACAAGCCCGCCGAGGGCCGCGTGGGAGCGGGCCTCTTCGACCCCAAGCAGCTGCTGAAGTCGTTGCCGGACGCCTGCCGCAAGCTCGACCCCCGGGTGATGGTCAAGTCGCCCGTGATGTTCGTGGTGCTGGTCGGGTCCGTGCTGACGACCGTCTTCTCCTTCAAGGACCCGACCGACTGGTTCGGCTGGACCATCAGTGCCTGGCTCTGGCTGACGGTGATCTTCGCCAACCTGGCGGAGGCCGTCGCCGAGGGGCGGGGCAAGGCGCAGGCCGACACCCTGCGCAAGGCCAAGACCGACACTGTGGCCCGCCGCCTCGCCGGGGACTCCGAAGAGAGTGTCCCCGGTACCGAGTTGCGGATCGGTGACCTGGTCGTCTGCGAGGCCGGTGACATCATCCCCGGCGACGGTGACGTCGTTGAAGGCGTCGCCTCCGTGGACGAGTCGGCGATCACCGGTGAGTCGGCCCCGGTCATCCGGGAGTCCGGCGGTGACCGCTCGGCCGTCACCGGCGGCACGAAGGTCCTCTCCGACCGGATCGTCATCAAGATCACGACAAAGCCCGGTGAGACCTTCATCGACCGGATGATCAGCCTGGTCGAGGGCGCGGCCCGGCAGAAGACGCCGAACGAGATCGCGCTGAACATCCTGCTGGCGTCGCTGACGATCGTGTTTCTGCTGGCGGTGGCGACCCTGCCGCCGTTCGCGGACTACGCGGGCACCCATCTGACGATGGTCGTGCTGGTGGCCCTGCTGGTCTGCCTGATTCCGACGACGATCGGCGCGCTCCTGTCGGCGATCGGCATCGCGGGCATGGACCGCCTGGTCCAGCGCAACGTGCTCGCCATGTCGGGTCGCGCTGTCGAGGCCGCCGGTGACGTGTCGACGCTGCTGCTCGACAAGACCGGCACGATCACCCTCGGCAACCGTCAGGCGTCCGAGTTCGTGCCGGTGGCCGGCACCACCGAGGCCGAAGTGGCGGACGCCGCCCAGCTCTCCTCGCTGGCCGACGAGACGCCCGAGGGCCGCTCCATCGTCGTACTGGCGAAGGAGAAGTACGGTCTGCGCGAGCGCCACCAGGGCGAGCTGACCGGCGCCGAGTGGATCGCCTTCACCGCGCAGACCCGGATGTCGGGCGTGGACGTCGACGGCCGGAAGATCCGCAAGGGCGCGGCCGGTTCCATCGTCGCTTGGGTAGCGGAACAGGGCGGTGAAGTCGCGCGCGACGCGCAGGAGCTGACCGACCGGATCTCCGAGGCGGGCGGCACTCCGCTGCTCGTCGCGATCGAGGACACCGACGGTGCCCGGGTGCTGGGCGTCATCCACCTCAAGGACGTCGTCAAGGAGGGCATGCGCGAGCGGTTCGACGAACTGCGCCGCATGGGCATCAAGACCGTCATGATCACGGGTGACAACCCGCTGACGGCCAAGGCGATCGCCGAGGAGGCCGGCGTCGACGGCTTCCTCGCCGAGGCCACCCCCGAGGACAAGATGGCCCTCATCAAGCGCGAGCAGGCGGGCGGCAAGCTCGTCGCGATGACCGGTGACGGCACGAACGACGCGCCCGCGCTCGCCCAGGCGGACGTCGGCGTCGCGATGAACACGGGCACGTCGGCCGCGAAGGAGGCCGGCAACATGGTCGACCTCGACTCCAACCCCACCAAGCTCATCGAGATCGTCGAGATCGGCAAGCAACTGCTGATCACCCGGGGCGCGTTGACGACGTTCTCCATCGCCAACGACGTCGCGAAGTACTTCGCGATCATCCCGGCGCTGTTCGCGGCCGTCTACCCGGGCCTGGACAAGCTCAACATCATGGGCCTGTCCTCGCCGGACTCCGCGATCCTCTCCGCGGTCATCTTCAACGCGCTGATCATCATCGCGCTGGTGCCGCTCTCCCTGAAGGGCGTGCAGTACCGGCCGGTGAGCGCGGATAAGCTGCTCCGCCGCAACCTCACCGTCTACGGACTCGGCGGACTGATCGCCCCCTTCATCGGCATCAAGCTCATCGACATGCTCATCTCCCTCATCCCCGGAATCGGCTGAGCGCCATGAAAAATACGGTCATCAACACCGCCCGGCTGTTCGGAGCGGGCCTGCGCGCCCTCCTCGTCCTGACCCTGGTGACGGGCGTCGTCTACCCGCTCGTCGTCACCGGCTTCGCCCAGGCGCTGTTCAGTGACAAGGCGAACGGCTCGGAGATCAAGGACGACACAGGCCAGGTCGTCGGCTCATCGCTGATCGGGCAGTCGTACAACCTGCCGCTGGACAAGGGCCAGGAGACCCCGGAGCCCGACCTGAAGTGGTTCCAGGGGCGCCCCCAGAACGGTCTGGGCACCAACAGCGTCAACACCCAGTACAAACTGATCCTGTCCGGCGCGACGAACCGTTCCGGTGACAACGCCGACCTGATCAAGTGGGTCAAGGACGCCAAGGCGGCGGTCATCAAGGACAACTCGACCACGGACTACAAGGTCGAGGCGTCCGACGTGCCCGCCGACGCGGTCACCTCTTCGGGCTCCGGCCTGGACCCGGACATCTCCCCGGAGTACGCCGGCATCCAGGTCCACCGGATCGCCGAGCAGAACGGTCTGTCCGTCGCCCAGGTCCAGAGACTCGTGGATGAGCACACCGACGGCCGGATCCTGGGCTTCATGGGCGAGCCGACGGTCAACGTCCTGGAACTCAACATCGCGCTCAAGGAACTCGTGGCCAGGAGCTGATGGCCTTACGCGCAGCACGCGGGAGTTGGCGGGCCCGGAGGTATTCCCGATCCGTCAACTCCCGCGGCCCTGACTTGGGTTCCGCATCCTCTGGCTCTCCGTGCAACAGGAAAGGCGCACACCGATGACCCGGGTACTGGTCGTGGAGGACGACCCCCAGCTCGTACGGGCGCTCGTGATCAACATGCAGGCACGGCAGTACGGCGTCGACGCGGCCCCCGACGGCGCCACCGCGCTCCGGCTCGCAGCCGCCCGCCAGCCCGATGTGGTCCTCCTCGATCTGGGGCTGCCGGACATGGACGGCACGGACGTCATCAAGGCCCTGCGCGGCTGGACAAAGGTGCCGATCCTGGTGCTGTCCGCCCGCCGGGCCTCCGACGAGAAGATCGCCGCGCTCGACGCGGGCGCCGACGACTACATCACCAAGCCGTTCAGCATGGACGAACTCCTGGCCCGGCTGCGCGCTGCCGTCCGCCGCACGGAGGCCGTGCCGCTCACTCCTGAGACGACGCTGGTCACCACGGAGGACTTCACCATCGATCTGCTGGCCAAGAAGGCCATCCGTGCCGGCCGCGATGTGCGCCTCACTCCCACCGAGTGGCATCTGCTGGAGATCCTGGTCTGCAACCCCGGCCGGCTCATCACGCAGAAGCGCCTGCTGCAGGAGGTGTGGGGTGCTTCCCAGAGCAACAAAACCAACTATCTGCGCGTGTACATGGCCCAGCTGCGGCGCAAGCTGGAGGCGGACCCGGCCCACCCCCGCTACCTGATCACCGAACCGGGCATGGGCTACCGCTTCGAGAGCTGACCCGCTCCCGGCCGTTCTGACCGCATACGACGTAGAGGCGAGGCCATGGCACGCGGCAAGTTCCGGATATACCTCGGCGCGGCACCGGGCGTCGGCAAGACGTACGCGATGCTGTCCGAGGCGCACCGCCGTGTCGAGCGGGGCACCGACTGCGTGGTCGCCTTCCTGGAACACCACAACCGGCCCCGCACCGAGGTCATGCTCCACGGCCTGGAGCAGATACCCCGCAGGGACCTGGAATACCGGGGGAGCGTCTTCACCGAGATGGACGTCGACGCGGTCCTGGCCCGGCACCCCCAGGTGGCTCTCGTCGACGAACTCGCCCACACCAACATCCCCGGCTCCCGCAACGCCAAGCGCTGGCAGGACGTCGAGGAACTGCTCGCGGCCGGCATCGACGTCATATCGACCGTCAACATCCAGCATCTGGAGTCACTCGGGGACACCGTCGAGTCGATCACCGGGGTGCGGCAGCAGGAGACCGTCCCCGACGAGGTCGTCCGGCGCGCCGACCAGATCGAGCTGGTCGACATGTCGCCGCAGGCCCTGCGCCGACGGATGGCGCACGGCAACATCTACAAGGCCGACAAGGTCGACGCGGCCCTGTCCAACTACTTCCGCCCGGGCAATCTGACCGCGCTGCGGGAGCTGGCGCTGCTCTGGGTGGCCGACCGGGTCGACGCGTATCTGACCGAGTACCGCAGCGAACACCGGGTGTCGAAGATCTGGGGCTCGCGCGAGCGGATCGTGGTCGGTCTGACCGGCGGACCCGAGGGCAGCACGCTGATCCGCCGGGCCGCCCGGCTCGCCGAGAAGGGCGCCGGCGGCGAGGTGCTGGCCGTCTACATCGCCCGCAGCGACGGACTGACCAACGCCTCGCCCAAGGAGCTGGCCGTCCAGCGCACCCTGGTGGAGGACCTGGGCGGCACCTTCCACCACGTCATCGGCGACGACGTCTCCTCGGCTCTGCTGGACTTCGCGCGGGGGGTCAACGCCACCCAGATAGTCCTCGGCGTCTCGCGGCGCAGAGGATGGCAGTACGTCTTCGGGCCCGGTGTCGGCGCCACGGTCGCCCGGGAGTCGGGCCCCGACCTCGACGTCCACCTGATCACCCACGACGAGGCCGGCAAGGGCCGCGGGCTGCCGGTCGCGCGAGGTGCCCGGCTCGGCCGTCCGCGGATCATTTCGGGCTGGCTGGCCGGGATGGCCGGCCCTGCGCTGCTGACGCTGCTGCTGGCCAACGTCGACGCCGACCTCGGTCTCGCCAACGACATGCTGCTGTTCCTGACACTGACCGTGGCAGCGGCCCTGCTCGGCGGCCTGCTCCCGGCGCTGGCCTCGGCGGCCTTCGGGTCGTTTCTGCTGAACTACTACTTCACCCCGCCCCTGCACCGCCTCACCATCGCCGACCCCAAGAACATCGTCGCCCTCGTGGTCTTCTTCGCCGTGGCGGTATCGGTGGCCTCCGTGGTGGACCTGGCCGCCCGGCGTACGCATCAGGCGGCCCGGCTGCGCGCCGAGTCCGAGATCCTCTCCTTCCTGGCGGGCAGCGTGCTGCGCGGCGAGACCAGCCTTCAGGCCCTGCTGGAGCGGATGCGGGAGACCTTCGGCATGCAGTCGGTCGCCCTGCTGGAGCGGGAAAGCGACGTGACCCCGTGGACCTGCGCGGGCAGCGTGGGCCCACAGCCCTGCCAGCACCCCGAGGACGCGGACGTGGACATGCCGGTCGGCGACCACATGGCCCTCGCACTGTCCGGCAGAGTGCTGCCCGCCTCAGACCGCCGGATCCTCGCCGCGTTCGCCGCCCAGGCCGCCGTGGTCCTGGACCGCCAGCGCCTGCAGTTGGAGGCCGACCAGGCCAAGGAACTCGCCGAGGGCAACCGCATCCGCACCGCCCTGCTCGCCGCCGTCAGCCACGACCTGCGCACCCCGCTCGCCGGGATCAAAGCCGCCGTCTCCTCCCTGCGGTCGCACGACGTGGCCTGGTCCGAGGAAGACCAGGCCGAACTCCTCGAGGCCATCGAGGACGGCGCCGACCGCCTCGACCACCTGGTGGGCAACCTGCTTGACATGTCCCGGCTCCAGACCGGCACCGTTGCCCCGCTGATCCGCGAGATCGACGTCGACGAGGTGGTGCCCATGGCCCTGGGCGGCGTACCCGAGGACAGCGTGGACCTGGACATCCCGGAGACCTTGCCGATGGTCGCCGTCGACCCGGGCCTGCTGGAGCGGTCGGTGGCCAACCTGGTCGAGAACGCCGTCAAGTACAGCCCCGCCGGCGAGCGCGTCCTGGTGGCTGCCAGCGCCATGGCCGACCGGGTGGAGGTGCGGGTGGTGGACCGTGGCCCGGGCGTCCCGGACGAGGCCAAGGACCGTATCTTCGAGCCGTTCCAGCGCTACGGCGACGCCCCGCGCGGCGCCGGCGTCGGCCTCGGCCTCGCGGTCGCCCGCGGCTTCGCCGAAGCCATGGGCGGCACCCTCAACGCCGAGGACACCCCCGGCGGCGGCCTCACCATGGTCCTCACCGTCCCGGCCGCGTCCGACCGCAGACCGCTCCCCTCCGGCCTTCCGGCGACCGCCACCTCCTAGCGAATCCAACATCCGCCATCCCGCCATGTACAGGCCAGTACGGCGTTGGAGCCGCTCAGAGCTATCGTCCCCGAGTGCAAGCGGATACGGCCCGACTTCACGCGTGGTCGGCGGGAAGGCGCTCCACCCCGTCATCGGAGGCCGGTCGGCACGCCGGCATGCTGCAGGTGGCCGGCTCCCTGGTCACCGACCAGGCCCGCGCCTACCGAGTACGGGCAAAACGCCACGATCCTGTACCTGCTTCTCGTCGTCCACCCCGTGTGCGACACCTTCCGGCGGCAGATGAGCAACCAGCTCACCGTCCGGGAGTCTCGCCACAACCTCGGCACGGCGGCACCTGCCGGCGCAGCGCCGCGGTCGCCTGTGCCTGGTGGCAGGGCGGCATCAACCGTTCTTGGCCGCCCAGCAGTCGCCGGTGTGCACGGGCGTTCACGTTGGTGCGGTGGAGGCCGTACTGGATCAGCCAGTCCGGCGGGGTCGATGTCGCGGAGCGCTGACGGCGAGCATGACTGTGGCCCTCACCGGCTGCGGCAGCCCGGGCGTCCAAGGTGTTTCTTCGCGTCATGTGGAGGTTCGGTCAGTTCCCCTCCTTGCACGCGATTCCACCACCGGTGGCTCATACGCGACTTGGTACTGGGTACCGGCGCCGGGAGGCCGCATACTCGGTGATCGTTGCGTTGCCGTCAGGGCGGTGGCTGTGGCGACCGTTTCGGTGGTCAGACAGGGAAGGTCATGGGGGATATGAGTGGTGCCGACCGGCCGATAATGCCGGAGGTTGTGGACAGTCCCGCGTTGCGGACACAGCCGACAGGCAAGGCGGCGCGGTGGCTGCTGCGGCATCAAGTGCAGCCTGTGGGGCCGGCGGCCGGTGAGAGTCATGCCGAGCCGCATTCCTGGTGGAAGGTGATGTGCCTGACCGGGGTCGACTACTTCTCCAGTCTGGCCTATGTGCCGGCGATCGCCGCTTTGGCCGCGGGGGCCGTGTCGCCTCTGGCGACGCTGCTGATTGTGGCGTTGACGTTGCTGGGGATGCTGCCGATGTACCGGAAGGTGGCCAGGGAGAGTCCGCACGGTGCGGGATCGGTCGCCATGCTGGAGGATCTGCTGCCGTTCTGGTGGGGCAAGCTGTTCGTTCTGGTCCTGCTCGGGTTCGTGGCCACCTCGTGGATCATCACGATCACACTGTCCACGGCGGACGCCTCCGTGCACGTGGTGGAGAACCCCTTCTTCCCCTCCGTACTCCACGGTCACGAGGTCGCCCTGACTGTGGGGCTGCTGCTGGTTCTGGGGGGTGTTTTCCTGCTCGGGTTCAGTGAGGCGGTCAGTGTCGCCATCCCGCTGGTCGCGGTGTTCCTGGTGCTCAACGCGGTGGTCATCGCTGTGGGCCTGGTCCAGGTGTTCACGACGGACGGCGCGCTGTCGGCCTGGAGCGACGCGCTCGTTGACGGCGGAGGGGGCTTCGGTGACCTTGCCGGTCCGGCGTTGCTTGCCTTCCCTCTGCTGGTGCTGGGCCTGTCGGGCTTCGAGACCGGTGTGAGCATGATGCCGCTCGTAGCGGCCGACGGTGCCGACGCCGAGCAGCGGCTGCGCTCAAGGATCCGCAACACCCGCCGGCTTCTGACCACGGCCGCTGTGATCATGAGCGTCTACCTGCTGGCCGCCAGCTTCGTGACCACCGTCCTGATTCCGGAGAAAGAGTTCGAGCCCGGCGGTGCCGCCAACGGCAGGGCGCTGGCATGGCTGGCCCACGAACACTTCGGTGAGGCGTTCGGCACCATCTACGACATCAGCACCATCCTCATCCTGTGGTTCGCCGGTGCTTCCGCCATGGCAGGGCTGATCAACATCGTTCCCCGCTACCTGCCCGGCTACGGCATGGCTCCCGAGTGGGGACGCGCGGTGCGCCCGGTGGTCATCGTCTACACGGCTCTATGCATCTTGATCACCATCGCCTTCGACGCCGACGTCGATGCCCAGGCCGGCGCCTACGCCACCGGGATCCTGGCGATGATGGTCTCCGGAGCTTTCGCCGTGACTGTCTTCGTCGCACGCAGCCGCCGGCGCGCGGCCACCGTCGGCTTCGCCCTGCTCACCGCGGTCCTGCTCTACGCCCTGGGCGCCAACATCATCGACAAGCCCGACGGCATCGCCATCTCCGGCTTCTTCATCCTGGGCATCATCATCGTGTCGCTCATCTCCCGCGTCGCCCGCACCACCGAACTGCGTGCCGACCGCCTCGTCTTCGACGAGGCCGCCCGCCGCTTCATCGCCGACACCCTCGCCCACGACGAATCCATCAACATCATCGCCAACCGCCGCGAGGCCGGCGACGAAGCCGAGTACAGCGCCAAGGAGCGCGAGCAACGCGGCACCAATCCGGTACCGGGCCTCGCTGACGTGCTCTTTTTGGAGATCGACGTGGTCGACCCGTCCGACTTCAGTGAAACCCTCACTGTCCACGGCGTCGAAGTCGACGGTTACCGCATCCTGCGCGCTGCGGCGCCGGCGGCCCCCAACGCCATCGCGGCCATCCTTCTCGCGCTGCGCGACGCCACCGGGGTGCGGCCGCACTGCTACTTCGCCTGGGCCGAGGGCAGCCCCCTGGTGCACATGATCCGTTACTTCCTCCTCGGCCGCGGTGACACCGCCCCGGTCACCCGCGAGATCATCCGCAGCAACGAACCCGACCCCGACCGCCGCCCCGGGATCCACGTCGGCGGCTGAGCCTGTCTCCTCCGCCTGATTACGGCGGACCGTCGACCGAAAGGGAACAGGCGTGAGGACGGATTCCGGCGACCCCTACCGCGGTCTCCGGCGCATCCAGTACGCCCTTTTCTTGCTCGTGGCCGCCCTGGGAACCGCCGGAGTCCTCACCGAATCGCTGTGGCTTCTGGGGCTCGCCGCCTGGGCTCTGATCGCGGCCGGTCTCATCGAGATGATCTACCGGCCCTGAAGTCTGGCCGCCCGGGCGAACGTCGGCACAGTCACGTCAAGGCAGCGAGGCGGCTTCCTTGGACAGGCGGCCCTTCGGCACAAGGAGTTGAGTCAGTGAGCTGGTCTTGTATGCGGGAGCTGGGGAGCTGACACCACTTGTCGCTCGGGGCGGGGAACACCCTGTTTCGCCGGGGGCGATGTCTGTGAGTCCCCACTCGACGACGCAGGTTCTCCCAGGCCCCGGGCTGACAGGTCGCAGACCGCGTCCGGCAGAGCAGTGCCGGACTCCCGGGGCCGCAGGGCTTTTACCAAGCCCGGCGCTGGCCCCTGGCACTGAAGCGCGGCCAGTGAAACACCGTCGCGTGTTTCACTCCTGAACTGCAGCGATGCCTCGGGAAGGGGATCCAGGCACCCGTGTCGCACCTCGCGTTGCAGGCGTGCCCAGGTTCAGACAGAGAGAACCGCCGACAGCACGAAGCCCCGGGCGATGACGCCCGGGGCCTCTCAGTGCACTTCGCTTGACCGCCCGGTTCAACGACCAACAGCGGCCGGCGTCACGCCCAGTTCACGCCCAGCTCCGTGAGCGCAGCTGTCCAGGAGCGGTCTTTCTCCGGTTGGTGGTGGGGGAGAGGCCGGGGCGGGCGCGGTGCTGGCGTGCGGGGTGGCGCCACCGGCCGGAGGCGTCGCGGGTGTGTGTGCTGCTTGTGCGGGTGGACGACCTGGTGGGCTTCGGTGAGGCCGGAGAGTGGTTGGCGGCCCTGCCCCGGCCGGTATCGGCATGAGGCTGTGGCTTCTTCCGGGGTTCTGGTGTGTGCCGCTTCCTGCTCGCACGCGGCTTAGGTGAGCGCGGGGGCTGTTACTCACTTTCGGGTGACGGCTCGCTCGGTGGCGGGGTGGCGTGGTGTGGCGGCTGCGGGGACTGGGTCAACTCCTGCACGGGGGCGGGGTCGTGCTGGGTCGTCAACGCCGAGGGTCAACGGCATACGTGGATGATGCAGTTGAGAGTCACAGAAATATGGGCAATAGGTAACATCATCCATGTTTTCGCCCCAACTCCTGCACGAGGTGGACAGGGTGTGTGTGGGCGGCCGGCCGGTCGCCACCCGCACACCGCACCGATTCCCACGGCGGCCGTGAAGGCCGCTTGCGGGGAGAGGCGCCCGCAACGATGAGGGGGACTTCTTGTCCGCTTCCGCTTCTGCCACCGCCCGTCGTCTGGCCGCCGCAGCCCTCGCGGCCGGCGCTCTGGTCTCGGTGGCGGCCATGCCGGCGTCCGCGGCCGGCCACGCCCGCCCGCACCACCCGAGGGTGGAGATCTCGGCCGTCCAGTACGACTCCCCGGGACGCGACGACCGCTCCAACCGTTCGCTGAACAAGGAGTGGGTGGAACTCACCAACACCACCCGCAGGGCGGTCAACCTCGACGGCTGGACCCTCCAGGACGCCTCCGGCCGCACCTACACCTTCGACCACTACCGCCTGGCCGGGCGCGCCACGGTCCGTATCCACACCGGTGAGGGCCGCGACACCCGCACCGACCTCTACCAGGACCGCCGCCACTACGTGTGGGACAACCGCTCCGACACCGCCACCCTGCGCAACGACCGCGGCCGCTTCGTCGACGACGAGTCCTGGGGCCGCGACCACCACCACAACCGCGGCGACGCCCGCCACTGACGCTGCCCACCGCGTGGACGGCTGACCATGCCACCCGTCCACGCACGTGAGACGGCGGCGCGCCCGGGCCATGGCGGCCCGGCGCGCCGCCGACGTGAGGTGTGACGACCCATGTGAGGCCGATTGGGCGCGGGCGGATGCTGGATGCATCCATCAACTGAAGTGCAAGAGCTGGGGGTTGCCTGTGCCGAGCGGCGTGGTGAAGTGGTTCGATCCCGGCCGGGGACTGGGTGTTATCGCCCAGGACGGCGGTGGTCCTGATGCGGTCGCCCACCGCTTGGCGGTTCATGGCGACGCGGACTGCATGCTGGTCGCGGGCAACCGGGTGCTCTTCGACGTCACCCTGGACGTCGCGGGAGTCCGGGCCGACAACATCCGACAGACTGGCGGACCGGGCTGTCCGCCGGTCGAGGGACTGGCAGGCGAGATGGCCGCGCGCCCGCAGGGCGGTTAGCCCGTCCACTGCAATGGTGCAAGAGGCTCCCCGCCCCGAGGGGTCTGGTCTGTCGCCGTGCCAGGCCCCTCGCGCTGCGTCCGGCTGAGCGTGGGTGCCGCGGCAAATGGGTGACGTGCCGACCGCTTGGCTCAAGTCGGTCGTTGAGCTGGCATGGAAGCCTTCGGCAACTGCCCGGACCCGGGTCCCGACGCCCGGCTCGCCAGCCATGAGGAGGACACCTGCGCGTGGTGCGTACAGCTGCGGGAGGCTGACGCCCGGGCCCGTCAGGTGCCGGTGGAGAGGAAACGTTCGCCCGCGCCCTGGATGGTTCCGCCGGGACTGCCCCCGCGTCCTGCACAGGTCGACGAATGAGGGCGGTGAGGACGGCGATGGTCGCTCTGGCTGCGGCCACGATCGTCGCTGCGACGGTGTCGGTAGTCCTGAGTGCGTGCTTCTGATTTCGGACACGATGCGTCAGCCATGCCAGACACTCGGCTGATTGCGGAATCTGCCGTTGTGCTGTGCTCCTCGTTCGTGGTTTGTGCTTGTGGCCTCTCGCGTCAGGTCAGGACGTGGGAGGCACGGCGCGGTTGAGAGGTTCCAGGTCTCCGTGCAGGGCGGCGTGGAGTGCGGCCGCGAGTTCTCGGGCCCGCTCTTCGCTCGACACGCTGTGCATCATGAAGTAGATCGGTCCTGCGTAGGCGTCCGCACCGACCTCGCGATGGTGGACCATGCGGATGATCGCGGCCCGGACCGCGTCGTTCACGGTGTCGTCGACAAAGTGTCCGGGGCCGGCAGTGAGCGTGTCCGCCTTCACGGTCCACCGCGGACCGTCGGATTCGATGGCGACGAACACGACGCGGTGCGCCATGGCCTGCCTGTATGCCTTGTGGAAAGCATTGGTGCCACTGGCGTCCGGGATGAGGTCGGCAGGGCAGGGAACCGGCAGCGGCTGCATGAGGAGATTGTGCAAGAGGCCAGGAACATTCACGTCCCCTGACACTCGAAGATCGCCTTGGTGCTGCGGTGGAAGGGGATCCGGAGGGGCGTTGACGCGGCCCCGACACCGGGCGGGATCGGGGCCGCGGACTGCACCGGCCTCGACGTGGGGCGTCCAAACCAGTGCACGCGTCGTCCCACCAACCGGGACGACGGCTACAAGGACACGGCCCGTGTCAGCATCCGTCCCGTTCTTCAGTCCTGCGGGATGACGCCTGTGGGACACGGCACGATGGCGGTCACTGTCTTGCCCGCCGAATCTGGTGCAGGCAGTACACGCACCTGGGCCCTTCGTCGATGCGGCCCATGCACCGCTGGCAGACACCGCGCTCGAGGACCGGCCGGCGGCCGTCCGCGCACCCCGGACACGTGATCACAGGCTGGCCGAAGCCGAAGCCGATCACCCACCCGGCACCCTCGGCAGCCTTGCGCGCCATCCGGGACACCTCGTCTGCGGAGCGTTTCTCACCATCGTTGCCCGCCCGCCGACCGCTGCCCTGCGACACGGCAGAGGTCCTAGGTCCAATGCCTGATCGAAAAGGTATCGCTACTGCTGTTAGCGTGCAACTGCATACCATTCGCAATAACGTCGGAGGACGTTGGACATGGCGGTTTACACGCTCCCGGAGCTTCCGTACGACTACACGGCGCTGGCGCCGGTGATCAGCCCCGAGATCATCGAGCTGCACCACGACAAGCACCACGCGGCGTACGTCAAGGGAGCCAACGACACGCTGGAGCAGCTCGCGGAGGCGCGCGACAAGGAGACCTGGGGCGCGATCAACGGCCTGGAGAAGAACCTGGCCTTCCATCTCTCCGGCCACATCCTGCACTCGATCTACTGGCAGAACATGACCGGAGACGGCGGCGGCGAGCCGCTGGAGAAGGACGGTGTGGGCGAGCTGGCGGACGTGATCGCCGAGTCCTTCGGCTCCTTCGCCGGCTTCAAGGCGCAGCTGACCAAGGCGGCGACGACGCAGGGATCCGGCTGGGGTGTGCTGGCGTACGAGCCGCTCAGCGGGCGGCTCATCGTCGAGCAGGTCTACGACCACCAGGGCAACGTCGGCCAGGGCTCGACCCCGATCCTCGTCTTCGACGCCTGGGAGCACGCCTTCTACCTCCAGTACAAGAACCAGAAGGTCGACTTCATCGACGCCATGTGGGCCGTCGTCAACTGGCAGGACGTGGCCAAGCGCTACGCCGCCGCCAAGGAGCGCGGCGACAGCCTGCTGCTCGCGCCGTGACGCCGTAGTGGCGTTCGCACAGACGGCCTGCTCGTGATCGTCTTCTCAACCTTCACCCGCAGGCGGCACAAAGGAGGGCTCCCGCAAGGACGTGACTTGTGGGAGCCCTTCCGTTGTCGGTGGAGTCCGGCCGGTGACGTCGTCCCAGTGGAGCGTGCGGTCGCACCAGCGGTTCAGGAGGAGCTGGTCGTGGCCCACGGCCAGCAGGGCGGCGCCGGTGGAGGCGCGGTAGTCCTCTACGGCCTTCACCAGTGCGGCGGTGGTGGACGCGTCCAGCATGGCGGTCATCTCGTCGCAGATCAGCCAGCGCGGGCGCAGGGCCATGGCCCGGGCGAGGCAGGCGCGTTGGAGCTGGCCGTCACTGACCTCGTGGGGGCGGCGGCCGAGGAGATCCGGCGTCAGGCCGACGGCCGTGGCCAGTTCGGCTACCCGTTCCGGTATCTCCTCGCGGCGGCCGATGGCGCGCAGAGGTTCGGCGATCAGTTCGGTGAGCCGCAGCCGGGGGTCGACGGAGAGCCTGGGCTGCTGGAAGACGACGCCGAAGGCGGTGCGGTGGGCGCGTGGGGCGCGGTGGCGCCAGCGTCGTACCGGTTCACCGTCGAGGAGAAGGTCGCCGGAGTCGGGGCGGTGCAGCAGGGCCGCGACCCGGGCGAGCGTGGACTTGCCGCAGCCACTGGGGCCGAGCAGGCCGACCGCCTCACCGGGCCCGACGGCGAGGGAGGCGCTTCGTACCACCGGGGACTTCCTGTCGTATCCGGCGGTGATGGCGCGCAGTTCCAGCGCGGCTGCTCTCTGGTCAAGCACGGATGTCCTCCTCCGGTCTGGCACAGACGTCCTCCGGCGCGCGCGGATGGTGGCAGGCCACCGTGCCGGTGATGGGTGGCAGATCGCCGCAGGCGTCGGTGACCCGCTCGCAGCGCGGGGCGAAGGCGCAGCCGTCGGGGAGGTCGCCGAGTTCGGGCGGCATGCCCCGGATGGGGGCGAAGTCGCGGTCGGGGAGGGCGCGCAGGAGACCGCGGCTGTAGGGGTGGCGGGGGCCGGGGGCGCCGAAGAAGACGTCCGCGTCGGTGAGTTCGACGATGCGACCCGCGTACATCACGGCAACTCGGTCGGCGATGCGTTCGGCGGCTGCCAGGTCGTGGGTGATCATCAGCAGGGCGCGTCCGCTCCCGGCGTCGACGTGACGCCGTAGCTCGTCCACGGTGTGCTCCACCAGGTCGCGGTCGAGCCCGGTGGTGGGCTCGTCGGCGAGCAGCAGGGGCGTGTCGCCGACGAGGGCGAGGGCGGTGGCGGCTCGCTGGGCGAGTCCGCCGGAGAGCTGGTGCGGGTGGCGGTCCAGATGGCCGAGGGGAAACGCGGCCCGTACGGCGGCCGACTCGGTCGCGGCCCGTACGGCGGCACGCCCGCGAAGCCCGGTCAACGCGCCAACAGCCTCCGCCAGTTGGGCCCTGACGGTCCGCACCGGCGTGAGATGTGCGGAGGGGCTCTGCGGGATGAGCCCGATCAGGCGGCCCCGTACGGTCCGGGCGAGGGTCCGCTCGTCGGCGGAGACCAGATCGAGGTCACTGAGACTCGCCCGGCCCGTGGCCTGGGCGTTGGCGGGAAGCAGACCGAGGAGGGCGGAGGCGAGGACGGACTTGCCGCAGCCGCTCTCGCCCACCAGGGCCAGGCACTCGCCCGCAGCCACGTCGAAGTGCGCGTCGGTGACGGCGGCGATCCGGCGTCCGCCCGGCATCAGGAAGCGCACCGACAGTCCGCGTACCGAGAGGACGGGAGGTCGCTCAGCGGGAGTCACAGCATCAGCTCCGATCGGCGGCGGGGGTTGATCCGCTCCCGCCAGACGCCGGCGAGACCGGCGATGGCGAGGGTCGGGATGATGATGAAGAGGCCGGGGAAGAGGGTCGGCCACCACTGACCGGCGAGCAGGGAGCCCCGGGCGCTCTGGATGAGCGTGCCGAGGCTGGCCGTGTGGGTGGGCAGGCCGAGTCCGAGGAAGGACAGGGCGGACTCGTGCCACATGGCGTGCGGCACCATCAGTACGGCGGCCAGCGCCGCCTGGGGCAGGACGGCGGGCAGTAGATGCCGTACCGCCACCCGCCACCTGGACGCACCCCCCGAGACGGCGGCGTCGATGTACGGCCGCGAGCGCAGGGAGAGCACCTCGGCGCGCACGATCCGCGCGGTCGACAGCCAGTGGGTGAGCGCGACCGAGACCACCACCGGCCAGACACCGGGCCGGAACATGGCCACGATGAAGATGCCCATCAGTAGATGGGGGACGGACGAGAACGTGTCGACCAGCCGCATGACGAGGCGGTCGACCCAGCCGCCCAGTGCCCCGGCGGTGGCCCCGACGGCCGTGCCGATCACGGTCGCCGTGAGGGCCGCCGCGACCCCGACCAGCAGGGAGACCCGCAGGCCGTAGACGCAGCGCAGGAGCAGGTCGCGCCCGAGGTCGTCGGTGCCGAAGGGGTGTGACCAGCTCGGTGGCAGCAGTTTCGCGGCCAGGTCGACGGCTTGCTGGTCGAGTCGCACGAGCGGCGGTACGAGGAGCACGGCGAGGAGGGTCGCGGTGACCAGCGCCGCCGATACGCACACGCGCACGGCCCGGGTGGAGCGGCGGTCGGTGCCGTAGGACCGCCAGGCCGTCTTGGCAGGGGAGGCGGTACGGGAGTCGGCGGGGGATTCACATGTCACTGAACTTCACCCTCGGGTCGAAGAGGCCGTAGAGCAGGTCCGCGAGGAGGTTCCCAACGAGTACGGCGGCGGTGGCCAGGGTGGTGAGGGCGGCGAGCAGCGGGAAGTCGATGGCGGTGGCCGCCTCCACCGTGGCCGCCGCGATGCCGGGCCAGCTGAAGACGGTCTCCACCAGCAGGGCGCCGGTGATGAGTTCGGGCACGCGGGAGCCGACCAGGGTGAGGACCGGCAGCAGTCCGGAGCGCAGGGCGTGGCCGAGCAGGACGGTGTGCTCGCTCAACCCCCTTGCCCGGGCCCCGCGTACGGGATCCTCGGCGAGCGCATCGCCGACACCCTGGCGAACGTAGAGGGCGAACCAGGGGAGTTGGGAGAGCGCGAGCACTCCGGCAGGCAGCACGAGATGGCTGACCACTTGGCCCGGGGTGACCCGCTCGCTGGCGGTGTCGGTGAGACCGCCCGCCGGGAGCACGCCCCACTGGAGGGCGAACAGCCAGATCACGAGCAGGGCGATCCAGAAGACGGGGGCCGCTTCCAGGGAGTAGGAGAGCGAGGTGACGGCCCGGTCCACCAGGGAGCCAGGGCGGCGGGCGGCGAGCACCCCGAGCACCGTGCCGGCCAGCACGGCCGCCACGAAGGCGACCGCGCACAACAGGCTGGACCAGACGAGGCGTTCGCCGATGACCTCGGCGACCGGCTGCCGCATCACGCTCGACTGCCCGAGGTCGCCGCCGAGCGCGGAGGTCAGCCAGTCCCACCACCGAGAGGTGAACGGCCGGTCCACGCCGAGGTTCTCACGCAGCCGCTCCAAGGTCTGCTTGTCGGCGCCGAGGGCGGCCGTGCCCGCGTAAGCCTTGACCGGGTCGAAAGGGGAGGCGGCGGCGACCGCGAAGACACCGAAGGTGACGACGAGGAGGACGGGGACGGCGAACAGGGCCCGCCGTCCCGCCAGTCGTGCCATCGCTCCCCAGGGGAGTCGGGTCACTTCTTCGGCTGCCAGGTCTCGAGGTTCCACCACGGGCCGCTGGCGAAGCCGTGCTCGTGAGGTTCCACCTGCGTGGTCAGACCGTTCCAGCGGTCGGCGAGTACGTAGACGTGGTCGATGTGGGTGAGGAAGGTGTAGCCGGGGTCCTTCACCAGCTCACGCTGGAGCGTGTCGTAGGCGGCCTCGCGTGTGGCCCGGTCCTGGCTGCGGCGGCCGGTGTCGAGCGCCTTGTCCACGGCCGTGTTGTCGTAGCGGCCCATGTTGTTGAAGCCGTCGCCGGCGAGGGAGGAGTGCAGCAGGGTGTAGAGGCCGAAGTCGGGGTCGCCGTTGCTGCCGAAGCCGGCGAGTACCGCGTCGTCCTTCATCCGCGGTTCGATGACCTCCCAGGTGGCGCTCTCCACCTTCACCTCGATACCGGCCTTCTTGGCGTCGGAGGCGTAGGCGAGGGCGTGGTCCTGGCGGACCTTGTCGCCCGAGGGGTAGAGGAGGGTGAAGGAGGCCCGCCGGCCGTCCTTGGCGCGGATGCCGCCGTCACCGGCCTTCCAGCCCGCCCGGTCCAGGATCCGCTCGGCCTTGGCGAGGTCCTGCTCGCGCTCGATTCCCTGGGCGAACCAGGGATCGTCGACCGGCAGCGGCCCGTACGCCGGCCGCCCGGCCCCGTCGAGGATCTTGTCGACCATGGCCTGCCGATCCACGGCGGCATCGAGGGCCTGCCGGACGGCACGGTCGCCGGTGACCTTGTTCTCCTGGGGAAGGGTGACGGTACGGAAGTCGTACGTCTTCGCGTCGTACGTCTTCCTCGCCTTGTCGCCCTTGAAGGTGGCGGCGAGGTTGGGCGGCAGGACCGCGCCGTCGAGGTCGCCGGAGCGCAGCCGGGTGGCGCGCACGTCGTCGTCCTCGATGACCGCCATGGTCACCTTCTTCACCTTCGGCGTGCCGCCCCAGTAGTTGGGGTTGGCCTTGAAGGTGAGCTTCTCGCCCTTGCTCCAGGAGGCGAGGAGGTAGGGGCCGGTACCGATGGGCTCGGTGTTGAAGGAGCCGGTGTTGGGGTCCTGTTTGCCGGCGATGTGCTCGGGGACGACGGGCAGGACCGTGCGGCCCGCGAACGGCGCATACGGGTACTTGAGGGTGAAGACGATCTTGTCGTCGCCGTCCGCACGCACCTCCTTGATGGCGTCCAGCTCGCTGCGGGCGGTGTTGTTCGTCTTCTCGTCGAGGATCGTCTCGTACGTGAAGACCACATCGGCTGAGGTCAGCGGCTCACCGTCACTGAACTCCACGCCGTCGCGCAGTGTGTAGGTGTAGGTGAGGCCGTCGCCCGCGACCTCTGGCAGCGCCTTGGCCAGGGCCGGTCTGAGCTTCAGGTCGGAGTCCTGGGCGAGCAGCCCGTCGAAGATCTTGGAGTTGCCGTCCTTGCCGTAGCCGAGCAGCGGACTGAGAGTGTCCGGCTCGGACCCCACCCCGATCACGACGGAGTCGGCCGAGGCGCTGCCGCCACCGGCGTCGCTGCCGGGGGCCGTGCAGGCGGCGACACCGCTGAGTATCGCCGCAGTGGCTGCGGCTGTCCGTATCCGTCGGACCGTCATGGACCTCACACCTCTATTGCTGGAGTAGCGCTGTTGCATATTAGTTGCAGGTAAGGGCTACCCGGGTCGTCCCAAGGTCAGTCAGGCCGTCATCGCGGTCTGGGGAAGGCACCCTCCTGCGGAGTCGCTCCACCGGATCACTGGCTGCATGAGTCGACTGGCCCTGCCGATGGCAATCCGTCGGTCGGGCCGCCGGTCGTCCGTCGGCGTGGCGCGCGGGGCGGTCACCTCTCGTGTGATGTGAGACACATGCATGCTTCGGAACTCGGCCACTGGCTGCTCCGACTGCTCAATCGGTACGGCGCGATCGAACGACGCCCTACGACGTGACCTGGAGACGCGGTTGATGGACGGGTCCCGGCAAGCCTCCTTATCAGGTGTGGCCGCCCTCCTGCGGAAAACGGCCCCGCCGCCCGCCCTCTGCGGCTTTGTCCTGCTGTTGGCCCTGATCTTCACGGTGTCGTACGCCGGTGCCGCCGCGGGCCCCGTGGCGCCCGGTATGCGCGGCACCAGCACGAGCGGGGACGGTGGCGGAGGGGTGGAGGACATGGGTGACATGGGCGGGATGGGTGGCATGGAAGGCATGACCGAGGAGGGGCGCTGATGAGTGCGGATTCGGTTACCGCGCTGGTGACCACGGATCTGACCGTCGGCGGCACGACCTGCGCGGCCTGCGTCAATCGCGTCGAGAAGAAGCTCGGCAAGCTGGACGGGGTCACGGCGACTGTCAATCTGGCCACCGGTCGGGCCCGGGTGACTCATCCGGCGGACATCGGCCCGACGAACTCGTCGCGACGGTGGAGAAGGCCGGCTACACGGCGGCCCTGTCCGAGCCGCCCAAGAGCATGAGTGAGGAGCAGGAGCCTGCGGACGGTGACGAGTCCCGGGACATGAGGCTGGAGCGTGACCGGCTGGTCGTGACGGCCCTGCTCTCGGTGCCCGTGCTCGTGCTGTCGATGGTGCCCGATCTTCAGTTTCGCAACTGGCAGTGGCTGTGTTTCGCCCTCACCGCACCCGTCGCCGTGTGGGGTTCCCGGCCCTTCCATGTACGGGCGGTACGAGGGCTGCGGCACTCTGCGGCGACCATGGACACCCTGGTGTCGCTGGGCGTGGTGGCCTCCTTCTCCTGGTCGGCCTACGCGCTCTTCCTCGGTGGAGCGGGCGACCCCGGGATGCGGATGCCGTTCTCGCTCGTACCGTCAGCCTCGGACGGGGCCGCGCACATCTATCTCGAAGCGGCCGTCGGCGTACCGCTGTTCGTGCTGGCGGGTCGATTCCTGGAGGCGCGGGCACGGCGCGGGACCGGGGCGGCGCTGAGGTCGCTGGCCCGGCTCGCAGCCAAGGAGGTGTCGGTCCGCGACGGTGACGGTACCGAACGGCTCGTCCCCATCGACGAGCTGAGGGCCGGGCAGGTCTTCGTCGTGCGGCCGGGGGAGCGGGTGGCCACCGACGGTGAGGTGGTGGAGGGCAGTTCCGCCGTGGATCTGTCCCTGGTGACGGGAGAGAGCGAGCCGGTCGAGGTCGGGCCGCGGTCGGCCGTAGTCGGCGGGGCCGTCAACGCCGGTGGGCTGCTGCTCGTACGGGCCACCGCCGTGGGCGCCGACACGCAACTCGCCCGCATCACTCGCCTGGTCACCGAGGCGCAGGCCGGCAAGGCGCGCGCCCAGCGGCTGGCCGACACCGTGGCCGGGGTCTTCGTGCCCGTCGTGCTGGCGCTGGCCGCCACCACGTTCGGGTTCTGGCTGGGTGCCGGGGCCGATCCGCAGGCGGCCATCACCGCGTGTGTGGCCGTCTTGGTCGTGGCCTGCCCGTGTGCGCTGGGTCTCGCGACGCCGACCGCGCTGATGGCGGCGACCGGGCGGGGCGCCCAGTTGGGTGTGCTTGTCACTGGCCCGCAGCCGTTGGAGGGACTTCAGCACATCGACGCCGTCGTCCTGGACAAGACCGGCACCCTGACCACCGGGCACATGAGCGTCGCCAAGGTCACCGCCGTACCGGACGGGCTCGGGCGCGACGCCGTACTGCGGCTGGCCGGTGCCGTCGAGCAGGGCTCGGAGCATCCGCTCGGCCGGGCCGTGACCGCGTACGCCCGGCGGGAGTCGGACGGGCGGCGGCTACCCGACGTGAGCGGGTTCGGCGCGCTGCCGGGGCGGGGAGTGAGCGGCCGGGTCGAGGGACGGCTCGTCGAAGTGCTCGCCCCGGACGACGAGTTGCCCGCCGCGCTCTCGGACGCGCAGGCGGCGACCGAGGCCGCTGCCCGCACGCCCGTGGTGGTACGCGTGGACGGTACGGCCGAAGCCCTGATCGAGATCGGTGACGTCGTCCGGCCCGGCAGCTACCGGGCCGTCGAGCGGCTCCGGAAGCTCGGTGTCCTGCCCGTGCTCGCCACCGGTGACCGCGAGGCGCCAGCCCGGGCCGTCGCGTCCGCGTTGGGCATCGAGGAGGTGCACGCCCGCCGTACACCCGAGGACAAGGCCGATCTCGTACTGGACCTCCAGGAGCAGGGGTACCGCGTCGCGGTCGTCGGCGACGGGGTGAACGCCGCCGCCGCGCTGGCCGGCGCCGATCTGGGCATCGCCATGGGCACCGGTACGGACGTGGCCATCGGAGCGGCCGACGTCACGCTGGTGCGCGGCGACATCGAGGCCCTCGCGGACGCGATCCTGCTTGCCCGGCGCACACTGGGCACCATTCGCGTCAACCTCGTCTGGGCCTTTGGCTACAACGTCGTCACCGTCCCGCTCGCCATGGTCGGCCTGCTCAACCCGATGGTCGCCGCCGCTGCCATGTCGGCCAGCTCCGTGCTGGTCGTCGCCAACAGCCTGCGACTGCGCGCCTGGCAGCCCTCGCCCGCCACCCGGAGACGTACCCGATGACCGGCAGCCCCTCGGCTGCCCGGGCCCGCCCGGAGACGAACCCGATGACCGACCAGGTCCTCTGGCGCCCGACGCGCAGTCGGCTCACCGACTCGCTGCTCACCGCCCTGGCCCCGTCGTCGCCTGCGCCCTCGCCCTCAGCGGCCTGAGCCTGTGGGCCGTGTACGGCAACGCGGGCACCCCGGCCCGTATCGCCGTCACCGACGGCCGGGTGTTCCTGCCCACCGGCGACACCCCGGAGACGGCGGCCTTCTTCCGGATCACCAACAAGGGAGGCTCGGCCGACCGGCTGTTGAAGGTGACCTCCGATGACGTCCAGGGCGCCGGCAGCCTCAGCCGACATCGCATGACCGGCACCAGCTCTGCCGTCAGCGGGACGGTGGCCTCGGTCGCCGTCCCGGCCGGTGGCACCCTCACCATGTCTCCGACCGGCCTCGACGTGATCCTTCCGGCGAACGCGGACTGGAAGGTCGGCGACCTCGTCGACTTCACGCTGCACTTCGAGCACAGCGGGGCCGTGCGGGCCCTCGCGGTCGTGGATCGTCCGGGTGGGGCCGGGACATGACCCCTCCGTCCTTACCCTTGTGACGTCGGCCGATACGTTCGTCGAGTTTCGGCAGGGTGGTGTGGTCCATATCACTGGCTCGGAGTTGAGTCGTGGGACCGGGCGTTGTGCGTACCCACCTGTGGCGGGCCAAGCCCGAATGCGAGGATGAGCCGTCATGACTGCTGGGTGGTGTGCGCGCACGGTACGGGCCGCGGTGTTCGCGGCCGTCTGCGTGCTGCTCGCCGCCCTCGGCCACGTGCTGATGTCGGGCTCCACCGTGCCGTGGTGGACCATGGCGGCCGGTCTCGTCGGCACGTGCGCCGTCGGCTGGTCTCTGGCGGGCCGCGAACGCGGGCTCCCGCTGGTGGTGTCCGTCGTCGTGCTCGCCCAGGGCGCTCTCCACTCTGCCTTCTCGCTGGTCCAGTCGGTGGCCTCGGCGGACTCCACGCCCTCCTCCACCAGCTCCATGTCCATGGACGCGATGGACCTGGGCCCGATGGGTGCCATGGGCACGGGCCACTCGGCGCACGCGGGGCACTTCGGGCACGTGGCGCATGACATGGGCGGCGGCTCGTCGTCGTTCGGCATGCTCGCCGCCCACGCTCTGGCCGCTCTGCTGACCGGCTTGTGGCTGGCCCACGGCGAACGGGCCGCGTTCCGTGTGCTGCGGGCCATCGCGGGATGGCTGGCCACTCCACTGCGGCTGCCGACTGCCCTGAACACCCCGCCGCCGCACTGGCCGCGCCCGCGGCCGATGCGCGAGCGGGCGGAGCGGGTGCCGCGGCTGACGCTCGCCCACACGATCATTTCTCGGGGGCCTCCGGCCGGGACCGCTGTCGTCTGAGACAGCCGGTTCCCCGAGGCAGTCCCCTTCCTCTCCGCAAGTGCGCCGCGACGTCGGTGCCCGGGGGCGGGGACAGGGACAGGTCTTCGGGCCAGGGCCGTTCACGTCGCAAGGCGTACGGCCCCTTCCCCCACTTCCCTCCCGTTCCGGGATGTTTCCGCGATGGCGCACCACGCGCCCGGCGCGCCAGGTGTGCCGGGGCGCGGTCCAGTTCACCGCCGTGCCCATGCCTGGGCACGTGTGCCGCTGTGTCAGTGCGTGGTCGCGTGCGCCGCGGTGCCGGGTCCCGGACAACCCGAGAAGGACATACAGGTGATCACTCCTGTCCTGGCCGCCCCGCGCGCGATACGCGAAGAGGGGCATCAGCGGGTATCGCACGACGAGTTGTCCACCGCCTGGGCACTGGCCGCCCGTGGAGGTGACCCCGAAGCCGTCGACCGGTTTGTGCGAGCACTGCGTCCCGATGTCGTCCGCTACATCACTTACCTCTCCGCCGACCGTCAGCTTGCCGACGACCTCGCGCAGGACACGTTCCTGCGGGCGCTCGGCAGCCTGCACCGGTTCGAGGGTCGTTCCTCGGCACGCACCTGGCTTCTGTCCATCGCCCGCCGCACGGTGGCCGACAACCTGCGGTACGCCGCCGCGCGGCCTCGCCTGGTCGACGCAGACGACTGGACGATCTCGGCCGAGCGGGCGCGGCCGATCGGGCTGCCCGGCTTCGACGAGGGCGTGGCCCTGCTCGACCTGCTGGACGCGCTGCCCGCCGAGCGCCGTCAGGCGTTCGTCCTCACTCAACTGGCAGGGCTGTCCTATGAGGAGGCCGCCGAGATCAGCGGCTGCCCTGTCGGGACGATCCGCTCGCGGGTGGCTCGGGCCCGGGCGACCCTGATCGAGCTTCTCGCCCAGGCGGATGCCGGCGCGGACGCCGTTGCCGGGGAACCGCACGTTCCCGTCGCGGTGGCCGCGTGACCGTGTGACGAAGGGGTGCCGGTGCTCGCCGCTCGCGCGGGACGCCGGGCATCCCTCCCGGTCCTCCGGCCGACCCCGCTCTCCCGGGGTCACTTCACACTCTCGGTCACCGTCGCCCGGACGACGACTTTCCCGATCTTCCGGAACCACAAGGTGTACGGCACTCTCTGCCCGGCCTTCAGTACGGGTGGGTCCAGGATCACGACCCCGAGTCCGCCCGGTGCCATGCGTACCGCGCCACCCGCAGGGACGTCGACGGCCCAGGCCGGCTCCGTACGCCCCGTCCCGGTCCGGCGGACGGTACGGCGGATGACGCTGACGCCCAGTTCCGCCGAGTCGGAGCCTGTGGGTGCCGCGACGATGCGCGCGTAGCCGACCGTGATCCTGGGCGGCGCGTCCCCGGCCGCACCGGTCGCGGTATAGGCCACCAGCAGGGCCAGCGTGCCGAAGGAGGCGCCCAACGGCGCCACCACGGCTCGCAGTACGTTCGCCGATCGGACCGCGAGGGACGGCGGGTCGTTTCCGGATGGTGTGTTCCGCGACCGGCGCGTCATGCGCTGAGCGTCATGCGCATCGGGCTTCTCGGCTTATGTGTCAGTGGTCGGGGGGCGGGCCAGGGTGGTTCCCGGTCTGTGCCGAGGTGGCCGGTTCCTTGCCGTGGTGGCGGGGAAGGAACTCCACCGAAGCCCGGATCGAACGTGGTTGCGGAACTGCGTGGCCGCGGCCGGCAGGGGTGGTCACGTGCTGGGGCCTGTGCGAGAGCCGAGGGAAGAACCGTCGCGGGGATGGCCGTGGGAAGAAGAGACTGCCGCCCGGTCCGCACACCGTCGTACAGGCGTCGGTGGGGCCTGGCCCCTGACATCTGCCACCCTGGCCGTGCTGGCGGGCGGTTACGCCTGGCTGGGCTCCGTGTTCTGCGGCCTTCTCGGTGCTCTGGTGGGCTGTGTGGCGGGGTTTGTGCTGAGCGGGTTGCTCTCTCTGTTGGTGTCCGGAATGAGCTGCGGTCACTGCGCGGCGAGCGTTACCGATGAGGTGACGCAGGCACTCGGTGTCACGGGCGTAGACGTCGATGTCCGGTCGGGCCTGGTGACCGTACGCGAGAGTCGGTCGACGACCAGGCCGTACGGGCGTCGATCGTCGAGACGGGCTACGAGGTCGCGGAGGTCGTACGGCCGCAGGCTGCGGCCGGAGCCGGACGGCTGAGCCCATTTGTTGCCAACCCCGGTCGCGCCGTGCACATCACCGGCCTGGCCACAGGCTGTGCCCTGCGCTTGAATGCAACCACCACCCCATCGCCATCATGGAGTCTTCAGTGCACCGCCCGACCTTCGCACGCAGCCTGCGCCGTACAGGCGTCCTCACGGCGGCCGCGTTCGCGGTCGCCGTCGTCACCGCCGGCCCGGCCGCGGCCCACGCGGAGGTCGAGGCGGAGGGGGCCCGGGCCCTGGATCAGAACGTCGAGCTGACCTTCCACGCGGCGTCGGAGTCAGGCAACGCCGGCATCAGCAAGCTGGAGGTGATCCTGCCCGAGGGCATCGCCCCCGCCGACATCACCTTCGAAGAGGGCCCGGACGGCTGGAAGTTCGCCACCACCAGCCGGGGCTACACCGTCTCGGGGCCGAAGCTCGCCGTGGGGGAGGACGCCGAGTACGTCGTCACCGTACGGCAGTTGCCCGATGCGAAGTCGCTGGTCTTCAAGACGCTGCAGTCTTACAGCGACGGCCAGGTGGACCGCTGGATCGAACTGGACGACGAGGAGAGTGCGGACGGCCACGGCCACGGCCATCCCGCACCCCGCCTTGACCTGAAGGCCGCCGCCCCCGGCGCGAAGCTCGGGAGCCCCAGCCCCAGCCCTTCGGAAGAGCCCACTACGGGCCCTTCCTCGCCTGAGCCGAGCAACGAGACGCCTTCGGCGGAGCCCGCCGCGGACAGCGCGGAAGAGGACGACGGCATGCCCATCGCCGTTCCCCTCGGCATCGGCGCGGGCATTCTCGTGCTTGGCGGCGGAGCGTGGTGGTTCCGGAGTCGGCGAAGCGAATCTGCCTGAGTGCCGGCTGCGATTCCGGCACGTCCCTGGGCGGGACTGCCGCTGACGACAGCCTGTGTGCCCGAGCTCGGTGGCCGCATTCTGAGCTCTGACGATGCGCTCCTCTGTGGCAGAGGCGTAGACGGGCCCGCCACCGATCCCGGTAGCCGGGCCGTGGTAGGACGGTGGGCGGAACCGGCGCGGGGGTAGGCGCTGCGGCAAGTCCGTTGTCCTCTCTTCTTACTGCCGGGGAGCACACCAAAATGAGTGCGGCCGGTTGCACCCCACCAGCCTCATGACAATCGGCCACTGCATGACGTCGGCAACGTTCAACTTCCGAGGATCGCTTCCCGGGCTGCGCGTGCCCAGATGGCCTGTTGGCGGGTGGTGAGGCCCATCCGGTTCCAGTGGAAGAGGATGTGCCGGGCCAGGATGCCGCGCAGACCGAGCTGAAGGTTGCTCGCGCGTGCCGCGTCTGCGAGGGCTTGGCCGGAGTGCTCCAAGCCGGTCACCCAGTTCCCGAGCGGTGCGAGTGGGCCGTCGGTGAGTGCGGGGCCGGCGTCGAGCGTCAAGAGTCGCCGTACCGGGGCCACTATGCCGCTGACCTGGTCGGGGTGCACGTCTGCGGGCATTGGGCGTCGTGTTTCGACCTGCCCCCATACGTCTCCCTGTTCGCCCCATTCCAGCCCGGCGGCACGCAGCAGCAGGGTGGTGGCGAGGAGGGAGGTCTCATTGGGGCCGGGGAGCCCGCTGGTGCTGTCGGTCACGTGCTGGTGGTAGTCGAGGACTCCGATGCTGTCGGTGTGGAACAGGGTGTGGGCGAGCGTCATGCCGTGCGGGCCGCCGAAGGCGATGGTTTCCGGCTCATATAGGAAGGGCCGCCACCGCTTGGCGAGGCCCAAGGACAGGGTGTTGTCGAGTACTTCGGTGAGGTGCGCGACGGCGTCCTCCGTCCGTGTCCCTGGGCCCGGCTGGACGCGTAGGCGCCAGCAGGGGTGCTTGCGCACGAACCACCATGCTCCGATCGGCCCGGTGTGCAGGGCGGGCAGGAGGTAGGTGCGGAAGGTTCGTTCCGCTGTGGGGTAGTCGGTGAACTCGATGTTCACCTGGTGCCAGCTGCCGAGTTGGGGGTCGAGTGCTGACCGGCCAGCGTCCCGGTAGCGCTCGGTGGCCTTGGCGAGACGCTTGGGCGACGTCTGTGCTCGTTCGGCGGCTTCCGTGAGCGGGGTGCCGGTCAGGACGGCCAGGATGGCCTGCTCGATGGTGCTGCTGTCGGGCAGGTTCATCCCGATCTCTTTCGGTGGCGGGGTCAGATGAGGAGGAGGCAGGCGTCCCAGTCGCTGGTGGGGAGGGTGCCTTCTTGGATGTTCTGGAAGGCGAGGGTCGCGCCGACCGAGCCGTTGAGGAAGCCGGTCTCGGCTGGAGGTTCGGTGGTGAGGAAGCGTTCGCTGAGCTGAGGCAGGTGGTGGACGAAGGCTCGTGGTTCGTCGGCGTCCTGGGCGACACGCTGGACGACGCGGAGCAGGCCGCCGAGGCCGTGGCACAGGCCGCGGCTGGTGAGTTGGTCGAGCTGGGCGGGGTCGGCCAGGCAGTAGAGGAGTGCTCGTTCGGCCATGCGTTTGCGGTCGGGGTCGTTCAGGGCGAGGGCGGCGAGTTGTTGGGCGCGGGCCAGGCCGGGGGTGCCGTAGCACCAGGAAGGGGCGGCCAGGTGTGGGGGCACGGTGGTGGTGTCGGTGATCCAGCGTGGCCAGCGGGTGCCTCGGTGATCGCTTACGCGTATCTGGTCCAGCCAGCGGCAGATCCGCAGCATTGCCTTCTCGTGGCCGGGCACGGTGATGCTGCGGAGTTTGGCGAGTGCGAGGAGGGCGAGGGGGCCGGTGATGCCGTGGGCGAGGCCGGCGTTGGCGTGGCCGCCGGGGGTGGGAGCGCTGAGGTTGACGGGGCTGTGGCTCACCCACCAGCCCAGGCGGGTTCGCCCGTTGGCGGTGTGGAGCGGCTCGGTCAGGCGCACCAGGTAGTCCAGTACGCCCTTTAGTTCGTCGCCCTCGGGGGCGTGGCGTAGGAGGAGGGCGCCGAGGCCGGTCAGGCCGCGCAGGAGGTCGTACTCGGCGAAGGTGGTCGGCTCGCCGCGGTCGATGCGGGCGTGTGCTGCTGTCAGTCGGCGTCGGATGTGGGCGGCGACGATGCGGTCGAGGGTTTGCAGGGCGCCGGTGTACCGGTTGCTGTCGATGGCGGTCCAGTGCAGCACGTACGTCATGGCGGGCGCGCCGAGGAACAGGCCGGTTTCGTTGCCGTCCAGGAGCGGGCCGATGTGGGCGAGTTGCTGATGGGCGGTCTGCCAGGATCCGGTGCCCTGGCGAGCGCGTTCGACGTGGAGCAGGGCGATGCCGAGGGATCCTCGGGCGAGGGACTGCCGGAGGGTGGCGTCCGTGTCCGGGGCGGGCGGGGCGATGGTCACCGCAGGGCTCCTTCTTTTCTTGCGGTCCAGGAAAGGGCGGCGGCGCGGGCCAGGCGGCGGCAGATGGCTTCGCTGTCGGGGGCGATGCCGGCGGCCCGGTTGTGGTGCATGTGCAGGAGGGACGGCAGAACCGCGGCGGGGTCGGCACCGTGCGCGTCGAGAGCCTGGCGGTAGGCAGTCAGGGCGGTGCGGCGCAGGGCCCACGTTGTGACGAGGTGCTCACCGTTGGGCAAGGCTCGCAGGGCCGCGTGGTCGGGGCCCGGGGCGGAGAGGTGGACGGTTGTGGAGAATACGTCGCGGGTGGTGGCTTCGCCGTCGTTCTTCAGGAGGTTCGTCGTGAGCCATGCCCGTCCGTCCGCTGGGGAGCCGAGGAAGGCGTCGGCGATGTCGACGAAGCTGGTGGCGGTGACTGCGGGCCGGAGGCTGTCGGGGATGGGGAGGGCCATCTGTGCGAGGGCGGCGTCGGAGTCTGCGGCGAAGACTTGTTCGGCGGCGTCCAGGGTGGGGCCGGTGCCGTAGCGGCCGGTTTCCGGCTCGTCGGTGTCCCATAGCACGCGTTGGAGCAGGCCCTCGGCACGTAGTGCGTTCGCCCAGGCGGCGACCTGCTGCGCCACTTCGCCGAAGGCGTTCGGGTTCGGGAGGCGGAGTCGCAGCCGGAGGTGGCTGTCGGGGTCGTTGTAGCGGGTGAACCACCACGTCGGTGCGTCGGCGTCCCAGTCGTGGAGGAGGCGCGGGAGGTGCGCGGTCAGCAGTTCGGGTGCCCGGTCGGCGTTGCCGTACAGCTTCAGGTAGGCCCACTCGCCGGCGCCGGGCAGGCGGCTGGAGTCGTGGCGGACGACGGGTGTCGTGCGGTTGATGGGCGCGGGAAAAGGCGGTTGGTCGGAAGCGAAGGACGCGGTGATTTCGTGGGCGCGGCCGACCCAGCCGAACGCTGCCTCGTCGGGCGCTTCGTGCAGGGTCACCGTTCCGTGGCGGTCCAGTTCGGCGCGCAGGAGTTGCCGGTGGGCGCTGACATCGAGGTCGAGGCGGAGCCGTTGGTCGTTGCCGCCGACGTACACGGTGCGGGGCACGCCGTAGCGGATGCGCCAGTCGGTGAAACGGAACATCCAGTCGCGACTGTCGCCGGAGAGGTCCCGTGCGTTCAGCCGCCAGCAGGCGGCGGACAGGATGGTGCGGCCGACGCGGACTTCGGGCAGGAACGGCAGCCGGGCCGCCGCGCCCCAGGCGAAGGGAGTGAGGATGGCAGTGTGGGAGCGGTGCAATTCAGTGACGAAGCGGACGAGGGGGTGGGTGGCGCTGCTGAGTTCCACGGCGTTCATGACCGAGGGCTCGATGAGCTGCCCGGTGGAGAGGGAGAGCAGGTAGAGGCGTCGGGAGTCGGCGACGACACCGAGGTCGTCCAGGACGAGGGTGGCGTCCGGGTTGTACTCGCCGACCGAGAGGACGTGTGGGACGACGACTGGGGCGCGGCCGACGTTGCGGGTCGGGATACGCAGGGGTGGGCTGGAGACCTGTCCGCGTACGGCTCCGGCGGCCAGCGTTGGCAGGGCGGCGTACTCGGCGGTCATCCGGTCGCGGTCCGGCTGGTCCAGCATCGTCAGGAAACGGCCCGTCGTGGTGCCGGCCGCGAGGGACAGACCGGCGGTGACCAGTTCGAACCGGCCGTGCTCCAGGTCTTTCAGTGAGGGGGACAGCACGGTGAAGCACAGTTCGACGTGCGCGGGCACCTGAGTGGGTTCCCCGAGTGACATGGCCTCGATGTCCTCCTCGGTGAGGACGACTTCGCGCCGATCGTTGAGGGCCGCAGACTGGGCGAGAGCGAGGAGGTGCTCGTCGCGGCGGGTCGTGGCCAACACCGGCCGCTTCAGGACCGTGCCGCGGTAGCCGACGGGGAAGCCGAGGCCGGTGTCCGGGTCGGTGAGGTCACGCAGGGGGACGATCGCTCCCATGCTGTAGCGCTCCAGGAACCTTGCGCGATAGTCCTGCCACGCCGGAGAGCCGTTCGGGTACGGCGAGATGCGGGAGATGACCTCCAGGGCACGCTCCGCCTCGCGTGTGATCGCTGTCGGCAGGACGATGTCGCAGTCGGGGCGCACATTGACGACCAGGGTGTGGGTGGTGGTGTCGGTGAGGGTGTTCATTCGCGCAGCCGCCTGGACGCGCAGGGCCTGCTGCTCACCCTGGGCAGCGATGTCGTGCAGGGTGAGCAGCTGGTGGATCTTTCGCAGCTCCTCGGCTGTACCGGCTCCACCTGATGGGGCGGCGGCACCCGTGGCGTCCAGCTGCGCGATGAGATGTCCGAGTGCGTCGTCGCATGTCATGGGGGCGTGGAGGTTCATCAGCAGGACGCGATGGGCGACGAGGCTGGACACCATGTTCTCGATCACCGCGGCCGGCGTATCCGGGTAGTCGCTGTGGAGTTTGGCCACGAGGTCGCTGACCGTGATCGGCGTACGGACCAAGGCGAGCACCGCTTCCATGGCTCGGGTTCGTCGCAGTGTGGTGTCGGTGGGGCCGTTCGTGCCGGACTGGTGCGGTACTGCCACCCGAGTGCCTCGTACCGTGCAGGTCGGATCTGCCACCACGGGCAGGCGCCGCAGCACCTCCGGGTTGCCTTCCAAGGCAGTGATGGCGGCGTTCAACCACTCGGCATCGGCCCGGGCGAAAGCACGGTGCTCTTTCCCCCATGTCACCCGAGCGGTGCCGCCGATGCTCACGGGGGCGGGGCCGGCGAACAGCCCGAACGGTGTGGCGCGGTGCTGCATGCGCAGCAGGTAGCGGGCGAGCGAGGCCGCGGTGCGCCGGACGGAGCGCGCCCGTTGCCGCTCTCCATTGAGCACGTCTCTGACGGCGGCGGCGAGGAGCGGCGCGGCGAACTCGATGGCGGCAGCCCGGGTGTCGTCCGCCCAGACCTCGGCGATCCAGTCGCGCCCGCGTTCGACGTCGGCGGGGATTTCCCCATCCAGGTCGGGCCAAGGAGGAAGCGTCGCCGCCAGCGGGAGGACTGATGCGCGGATCATGCTCGCATCGATTGCGTGGTACATGGCTGTGCCTCCTTCTTCTTCATGGCGGTGCGCGGGGCCGGGTGCGTCGGATTTCGCCCGGCCCCTGGTGGGTCAGCCGCCGATGCAGGTGCTGTTGGTGCAGGCGGACTGGCAGGTGGAGGTGCAGTTGTCGCTGGTGTCGTTCAGCAGCGAGCCGATGACCGGGGCGGAGGCGAGGGTCTCGATGTTGAGGTCGAAGTCCGACCCGGCGGTGGTGGTGCTGTAGTCCGTCGCGGCCTTCAGCGTTGTGGTGGGGTTCTGGGGTGCCATCACGTTCTCCTCACGGGAAGAGTTGGGTGGGATGTGCTGTGCCGGCCTGGCCGGGGCGCCGCCGACGGCGTCACGGCCAGGTGATCGTGACCCGCGTGTGGGGCCGGTCGATGAGCCGGCCCGCGGGAAGCCGGTCGTCCGGCGTGCCCGCCGGGTGGACCTCGATGTGCGCACGCTGGGCCCGGTGGTCGCTGTGCCAGACCTGGATCTCCTCCACCAGGCGGTCCGCGACCTTGCGCGCCTGCGGCCCATGGCCGATCACCCTGAGTTCGTACCGGTCGGGGTCGTCGGTGGGGCGAGCAGTGCGGTAGGCGAAGCTGTCTCCGTCTACCAGCGTGGGCACCCCGATCGGCGACGCGGAGGCAACCAGACCACGTTGTCGCGCGCCGATCTTCGCGGCCATCAGGGGCAGGTTGTCGAGGGCGGTGGTCAGCCACAGGTCCAGGTGCTCGGTGGACTCGTCGCCGGCCACGGTGACGCCCGACCACGCCTCGACGCGGGGCCTGCCCAGGGCCACACTCAGGGCCTTGGCGTCGGGCTCGGGATGTCCGTCGAGGCGGAGGACGATTTCCTCCCCTTCCACGTCGTGGAGCAATACCAGGCGCACGCGGTTCTCCCCGACGCCCTGCATCGGCACGAACCCGCACAGCTCGAACCCGTCACTGACGAGCCGCTCCCTGTCGCGGACGAACGCCACCGTGCGGGTCATGCCACGCATCCTGAGCGGGACAACGAGCCGACCGCCCTCCTTCAGCTGGTGGACCCAGGCGGGCGGGATGTCGGCGGCCTGCACGGTGACGACGATGCGGTCGTACGGCGCGTGGCCGGGCACGCCGTGCTCGCCGTCGGCTGTGATCACCGTGACGATCCGGTCGTAGCCGGTCGCCTTGAGGAAGTCCTCCGCACGCTGGGTGACGTCGTGGTCGATGTCCATCGTGACGACGTGGCCCTGCTCGCCCACCATCTCGGCGAGGTAGGCCGCGTTCACGCCGCCGGAGCCGATCTCCAGGACGTTCATCCCCGGCTGGATATCGGCCTGCTCGATCTGCATGGCCTGGATGCGCGGGGCGGACACCGAGCTGATGTTCACGCCCGTCGGGTCCGTCTTCGTGACCGGGGCGAACTCGGCCTCGTAGGTCTTGGCCATGTCCACTTCGGGGGTGGCCAGGTGCCGGGGTACCGAACGGAACGCGGCCACGACGCGGGTGCTACGTGCAGCACCTAGCTCGATGAGCCGCTTCACCATGGCATCACGCAACTGCTGTTCGGACGCAGGAGCGTTGATGTTCTCGGGCGTCGTGTCGGGAGCGTCGTTCACGGGCATTCTCCTTCTCGGCACTACGTCGTCTTCTTGAACTGGGCCAGCCTGTCTGCGGTGTTGTCAGCCAGGTCAGCGGCGAGTTCGCGCACGTCAAGGGGAAGTCCCTCGTCCTTACTGGCATTGATTCCGGCGCCGACGGCGCCGATCAGGTCGAACAACGTGTCGTCGTCTGGTTCCTCGGTTGCCAAGGCGGCCCTCTCTTCTCGTGGCGGTGCGGCCCACTCCCGCTGTGACCTGTCCTTCTGAGGTTGGGGATACCTCCAGCTCGAACAGCGGGAGCGGGGATTGAAGGCCCGCCCAGGACGCGGCCGTTCTCCTACGCGACGTGGGCGGGCGGTCTGTTGAATGGCACCGTGGTGGGCCACTGGCCGGGGGGAATGGACTGTGCGGAAGCCGGGCCGGCGTTCCTCTGGCGGGCGGCACGCTCGCTCATCGTCCAGTGGAGCTGTTCGAGCCTGAAGACACACCACTGGCAGGCACAGAGAGGAAACGCCGTGCCCGCCACCGCGATCTCGCCCACCTCGGCCACGGGAACGTTCGTCTGCTCGCACCTGAAGCAGCTTCCGTTCGCCCAGTCGAAACGGCTCCACAACTCTCCTGGCCTCACCCCCATGGCGTTCCTTCTGGGAGATGGGGCATCGGGTTGCCGCCGACGAGGGGCAGAAAGGCGACGGGGCGCGCGTGCCACACGAAGGAGTACGGTCCCGCTGCGAGCGGCAGCGTGAAATCCACACCCTGTTGAAGAGTTGAGACAGCGTTCCGCCAGCTCTGGGCACGTCGGTCCACGAGAAGGTCGATGAAGGCTGGCTCAGCGGCCGAGGCGATGACGCGGACTTGAATGCGTGCCCATCGGACAGCCGAAGCGGCGGTCGGCTGCGCGGCACAGCTGATGCGCCGCCCATCCGTATGACGCCACTCGCACCAGAACCCGGACTCAGGCTCGCAGACGGCGCGTGCTGGCGTGGGAGAGGCGTGAAGGAGCACGGGGTGATCAGGGCGCATGGCCGCCTGCCTCCGGGCAGACCCACAGCAGCCGGCGGGTGAGACTGGCGACGTCGCGCATGAAGAAGAAGGCGCTAAAGGCCGGCGTCTCCTTCGTAGGACGCGCTGACAGCTCCAGCAGCTTGTTCGCCCGTCTGACCAGATGCCTGATGTCGGGGTCCTCGTCCGCGCCCAGGTCCACGCGGAGAAGCCGGTTCAGCTGCTCGATGACGGCCGTGGTCCTGATGTCGATGCTCTCGCGGGTGGAGGTGCCCAGCTTCATCCTCAGGGCGGCGTCGGTGCTGTCCGCGATCGGCTCCGTGTCGATGGGCTGGTTGTCGACGGCTGGAGCCTTGCGTCTGTCAGTCACGGTGGTCACCACGCATCTCCCCTCGGTACCGCAACCTGCGGCGACTGCCTCGGTTGCTCGGGTTCGGAGACGAACGTAGAGCGGCCGTCATCCAAGTCCCAAGGAGATTGCGCGAGTTTGCAGCAAGCCGATTGACGGCCCACAATCGCCCGTCGACCATCGTCATGTCGCGCAAACCCAAGCAAGGCAGCAGACAGGAGAACGGCCATGAAGCTACGGTTCCTTGGTAAGAACTCCACGGTCGGCGACTGCCCGACCCTGTACGCCACGGACCGGGACACCTACCTCGTCCAGGGCTGGAAGATCTTCGCGAACGACCTGCTGATGCAGCTTGAGATCCCGGAGGGGGAGACGGCGGTGGAGGTGCCCACAGAGCTGTTCGAGCACCTCACCAACGACGGCCTGGCGGCCGGGGAGATCAGGCGCGTCGAGGATCCGATCATGATCCTGACGCCGAGCGGTACGTTCGTCGTCCAGGGCCGCGAGGTGACCGACCCCGAGGCGTTGGCCCAGATGGAGATTCCGGACTACGAGACCGTGGTCGAGGTCCCCAAGGCCGCGATCACCGCCCTACTGGAGGAACCGCGTGGAGCTGATCTCCAGCGCCGAGCGCAACCGGCTCTTTGAGAGCTTCGCGCAGGACGCATTCCATCTGGAGCTGAGGGACGACTACTCCGTCCCCGACGAGGACAGCCCGTTCACGAGCTGGCTCCGCGGCGAGACCGTCGACTACTCCTACATGGAGCCCTGGACGCAGCTCATCCGGCGCGTCACCGGAGAAGAGAAAACCGTCCGACGCGTCCGAGTCATCACCGAGCCGCACACCCCCTACATCCAGTGGGAGCACGCCACCACCGCCCTCAACGAGGAGGCCGGCGAGGAGATCCGCTGGCTGCCCCGGCACCGCCTGCCGGAGGACGTCACCTTCCCCGTGGGAGGCAACGACTGGTGGCTGTACGACGACCGCCTGCTCGCCGTGGGCCACTTCGCACCCGACGGCAGGGTGCTCGGGTCGGAACTGATCGAGGACCCGGACATCGTGGCCGAGTGCGTACGCCTAAGGGACCTGCTGTGGTCCGCCGCCACCCCGCACCCCGAGTACAAGCCCTGACCGACCCGTGAGCACCCAAGTACAAGAGGCACTGCAAGCGCTCGGTGCCCGGCTGCGCGGCTTCCGCAAAGATGCCGGATTCGCCAGCGGCCGGGCATTCGCGCGCGCCACCACGTGGCAGGAGTCGAAGGTCTCCCGCATCGAGAACGGCAAGCAGCGCCCCAGCGAGGACGACATCCGAGTCTGGTGCGAGACGACCGGCCAGGGCGACCAACTCGGCGACCTGGTCGCGATCGTCCGCCACGTCGACGAACTGTGGCTCGAATGGCGCCGGCAACTCCAGACCGGCGTCGAGAAACGACAACGCCAAGCCATCCCGGTCTACGCCAAGACCAAGGTCTTCCGCATCTGGCACCCCACACTCATCTGGGGAACCCTCCAGACCGCGGACTACGCCGCCGAGGTCTTCCAACAGGGCGTCAGCTACTACGAGATACCCAACGACACCGAAGCGGCCGTGGCGAAGCGACTCGAACGCCAGCAGTACCTGTACCAGGGCGAGCGCATCTTCAACGTCCTCCTCGGCGAACAAGCCCTCTACACCAACTTCGGCGGCCCAGAAGTGATGAAGGGACAGCTCGACCGCCTCCTGGCGGTGATGCGCCTGCCCCGCCTCAGCCTGGGCATCGTCCCCAAGTCCGCCCCGACCCTCATCTGGCCGGGCAACGCGTTCTCGATGTTCGACAGCCGACTCGTCCTCGTCGAGACCTACTCGGCGGAGTTCTCCGTCTCCCAGCCCCGAGAAATCGAGCTGTACACCAAGGCGTTCGCCCTCCTGAAGCAGTCAGCGGTCTACGGCACCGCCGTCCGAGACCTCATCTCCACGGCGATCCAGCACTACGACCAGATCCCGAACGACTAGGAGAGCGCACGTGCAGCCGATGACCCCGAACTGGCGAACCAGCTCCTACACAGAAACGCAGAACTGCGTCGAAGTAGCAGACAACGACCCGACCACCGTGATAATCCGGGACACCAAGGCACGTGGCCGGGGAATGATCGAAGTCCAACGAGTCACGTGGACGGCCTTCGTGGAGCACACCAGGCAGAGGCAGCGCTGATGTCGTTCGCGTAGGCCCTTATGATCGGTGCCGATCATCCCTTGGTTATCAGATCGGCGAGAGCTGCTCGACGCAAGTCGCCATCCGAGGACGTCAGTTCGCCCCAGGCAGACAGAAAAGATCCCGAAAGGGCTGGTGCCTGGCGGCAGTAGCATGGCAACCTGCAACACCTCGCCAGCGGACCCAGGTCAGATGGTCGACGTCCATGACCTCATACGCAGCCTCTCTGCCTGTGACCGATAGCTGCTGCCCATCCCCTCTCGACGGTGACTGATCCATTTCCGAGCCTATGGAGGCGCCCCTGCACTCGCACCACCCCAGCGATCCCTCCCATCCCGACTCACCAGACCCGGTGTACTGGGTCTCGCCGCGTCACTTGGCCGGTGACGATGGCGCGCTTGCCGAGCGAATCGGCGACACCCTGGCCGACCTTGACTGGCATATGTGGCCAACCTCCCGCAGCACCCTGCTGTACGTGAGCCCCAACGGGCTGTGCGGCGCCGAGTGGGTCCTCGCGGCCTACCCGTTCGAGCTGGGTGGGCTGCCGGTTGCCTGGCAGTTGAGCGCCCGCTCACATGCCACGTCCGTGATGGCGGAGTGGAACGCGTACTTCACCGTCGGCACCCCGTACGAGGCGCTCGCCGATCTACTCGTGGAGATCGGCGCTTGTAAGACGCCCGACGTCGGCTTCGAGGGGCCCGAGACCGTCCTCGACGCGCTCTGTGCCCGCGGCTGGATGCGTGACGTGGATCGGCCTCGCACCACCGCGGTGGACCCCGGGTTCTGCTCCAGTGTGTCCCTGGAGATGCTGCCGCCCCTCATCGAGGATGCCGACCCGCGTCCTGACCTGGTGGGCTGGCAGGCGTGGGCGGAGCCCGTTCTTGGCGCCCCATATCTGTGGTGTGCCAGCTTCAGCGCCAGCGTCCCCCACGGCCTGGTTGCAGCGTTCGCCTCCTCGCTCGCCTCGCCGGTTCCGGTGCCCCGCCGCACCGTGCCCGAGAGCGCCGAGGGCCGGCTCACCGTCGTCCGCCGCGGCTGACGGCTCCTGTCCGAGCAGAGGCACGCTGCTGTGCCCGCTGGATGACAACAGCGATGCCGAGGACAAGCTCTCCCAGAGCGTGGGCCACATCTTCGACGCGATGACCTCCTGCCCCACCCACCAGGTCCTCGCCGGCGGTACCCCCGTCACGGTCACGGCGCAGAAGGTGCTCGTCGCCCGGCTGGGCAACGAGCGGTGCAGCCAGCTTCTGGCCTTCGCCGCTGGCGGGCGCAGCCGCATCGTCAAGGAGACGGCCGTCCGTACCGGGACGGTGATCGTCACGGGGGGAATCGGCAGCCGTTTCAGTCCTGCCGCAACGGCGGCCCACTGGGTGGGCCGCCGTTGGTGTGCGTACGGTCAGTTGTCTTCGTGCTCGGCGCGGTATTCGAGGCCGGTTCGTGCGGCGACGATCTTGGCCAGGCGCTCGTATTCCGCGTAGTCCTCGTCGGTCATGGTGGCGTAGATGTTGCTGCACAGGGAGCCGTCGGGGAGTTGGTCGGCGTACTTCGTGAAGAGGTCGACGAGGGCCTTCTGCATCTCGTGGGTTTCACATGCCCACTCGTTCTCAAGCCGTTGCTGCGCCTTTGCGGCGGTCATCTCTGCCGGGGTAGCGGTGCAGATCAGGTCGTGCTCGGCCGTGGTGAACGCGGTCCCATTGCGGCGATACAGGAGCGACGGGTCGTCGCCGCTGGTGCTGTCCACTTCGGTGAGGAGGACGACGATGTTGGGGCGGACAGAGGGCTGGGGCATGGGCAATTCCTTGTGCTGTGTCGTGTGCGCCGTGTCGGTGATGTGGCGGCCGGGCGTAGGGGCGTTCAGCGCCGCCGGGTCTGGGGTTCCTGCGGGCGAGGAGCGGTGGGGTGCGCTGCGGCGTGGCCAGCGTTGGCTGCCTGGGCTCGTGGGCCGGGTGCGTGGCGTTCGCCGAGGCGGCGGATACGCCAGGTCAGTGCTCGCGCGGGGCTGCGGGCGTCGTCCAGCGTGCGCTGGTTGAGGGCCCGATCGAGGAGCGCGGTCGCGTTGTGTCCGGCTGCTTCTGCCTCGGCGAGCACGGTGGCCAAGGCGTCCCAGGCGGCGTCGTCCAGGATGCGTTCGGCGTGTTCGGGAACCGCCTGCTGGAGCTGGTGGGCGTAGCGGCGTTTGATCTGTGGGCTGGGTGCCCGGCTGGCGAGGCCGGCCAGGACCGGTCCAGCGATCTGCGCGTACGCGGTCTGCAGGTGGATGAGGGTCTGCTCGGCTGCCGCTTGCTGTTGGGCGTGCTGGCGGGTGCGGTGCCAGTGCATCGCGTAGGCGACCGCGGTGAGCGCCACGTCCAGCAGCATCGCCAGCCCGGCACCGTCCCCATGCTGTGCGGGGTCCTTCCAGATCGCCTGGACACTGCGACGCAGGACGCGGGAGCTGGCGTGGTCGGCGGCGACGCGGGAGCGGGTGGCGCGCTCGAAGGCGACGGCGGCTCGTTCGAGTTCGGCCCTCGCCGCGGCGGGAGCGGTGAGCGGGAGCAGGTCGAGTGCTCCGCCGAGCGCGGCCAGCTGGCCCTGGGCCGCTTCGTCGTTGCTGCGGGTGAGGTGGTGGGGGATGCGTTCGGTGGCGGCGGTGGCCTGGTGCCAGGGGTTGCCCGGCCGGACAGTCACCGGTTCGGGGCTGGTGGTGGCGATGCGTTGGCGGATCTTGGGCAGGGAGAGGTCGCCGGCGAGGGTGGAACCGGCGTAGAACACGGGCCCGCCCTTGTCGTTGGTGTCGCCGGGCAGGGCGAAGTTGCAGCCGAGCGCGTCGCCGGACGGGCCGAGCTTGAGGCGCACGGTCACGCCGGTGGCCTCCAGCAGGGCGAAGAACTCGGCCTCGGTGGAGGCGGCGGCCATCGCGCGGCGTACGCGTAGACGCAGGATCTCGCGGGAGGTGGCGTCCTGGCCCAGGCGCCTGGCTTTGAAGTGCTCCTTGCTGGTGGGGCGTTTGGCAGCGGTGCCGTCGCCGGGCTTCAACCGGCGGATCCCGTAGTCGATTTCGATCTGGCGGGCTTCCTTCTGAACGGCGCGTATGTCGTGGTCTCGGCGGGGGCGGCGGCCGTCCTGGCGGACGAGGGTGGCGGCGATGTGGATGTGGTCGTCGGCGTGGCGTACGGCCACCCAGCGGCATGCTTCCGTGTCTGCGGTGGGGGCGATGCCGGCTGCTGCCACGATCCGGCGGGCGATCTCGGCCCACTGGTCGTCGGTCAGGATGGGGTCCTCGGGGGCGGCGCGGACCGGGCAGTGCCAGACGGTGGTCTGGGGTGCCCGGCGGCCGAGCATAACCACTGGCTGGTCGAGCTGGGTGTGGAGCTGCTTCTCCACCTCCTTGGGGTCGCGGTGAGGGCTGCGGCCGGGGTCGGGGGCGAAGCCGTTCCAGGACGCCACCAGGTGCGGGTCGACGTGTTCGTTGGCGGTGCCCTTGCCGAAGAGGTAGGCGATCAGGCGGCGGGTGTCTCCCTTGCCGAGGATGATCTTCGGTATCACCGGCTCACCGCCCCTCTACGACCTGGGCGACTGCGGTGTCGACGGCGGCGATGGCCGCTTCGATGCGCGCCAGGAGGCGGAGGACGGTGTCGGGCTGGGGCCAGGCGCCGTCCTTGTTGAGGTGCCAGGTGAGTTGGTTGAGGTTGTTGCCGACGCCGCCGAGCTGTCTGTTGGTGGCCAGCAGCGCCTTGACCATGGCGCGGTAGTCGGCGACCGCGGCCGAGGGGTCCTCGGCGCGGGCGGCGGCCAGTGATGCCTCGGCGACGTAGCCGCCGACCGGCATCCGGCTGACGTCGGCGGCGCGTGCGAGTTCGGCGAACTCGATGTCGCTGTAGCGGGGATGGACACGGCGCTCACGCAGACGCTGCTGGCGCAGGCGGCGACGCGGAGCGGACGGCTGCACAGGGTGCGACGACGACGTGGTCTCGCCCCCTGTCTCGGTCGGTCCCCCCGGGCCGGCCGACTCCGACGCCCCTGCGCCGGATGCCTCCGCCTCCCCCGGGGCGGGGGCCGGGTAAGGACTCCTTACCGGACAACTTGCTGCGCGGTTGTTCGGGGCGATGGGCGTCTCCTGCCGGTTGGTGTCTTCGTGGTGTCGGTCGTGCACGTGTGGTTCTCCGGGGGTGTGGTCGGTAGAGGTGCTGAGCCGCCGAAGCGCCGAGCGATGGCAGATGAGGCCAGTGCCCGGAGCGATTCGACGGTCGTGGGACCTGTGGTAGGTGCGGTCAGGGGCAGGGCTGTGGTTGCGAGGGGCGCAACGGGGACCGGTCCCCAAAGCGCTGCGGTGCACGCTCCTCAGACAATTGGGGACGGGGACGGGGACGCGATGCTCATCGGGGACGGTCCCCCTGACACGTCGTCACGGGGACCGTCCCCCTTTCACCGCACGGTCCCGGTCCCGGCAGGGACCGAAGGGGGCTGCTCCGGGGACGGTCCCCGTTGCTGGGGACGCTCCGGGGACCGCAATAAAAGTCCCTCTGAGCTGCGGTTTCAGAGGGGACCGGTCCCCGGCAGCCGTCGGCACGGTCCCCGGGACGCGGTCCCCGAAGTGCTCGTCGGGACCGTGTACGACCGGTTCGGGACCGACGGCCGTAGTCCCACGAAGCTGCCGCGAGGAGCGAAGCCGGGCCGCGTCACGCAGCTCGGCGTCGGTCCATCCGGGCAGCGGCGAGGTCGACGCGCGACGGGTGGGGAGTCGCACGTACGGCATTGCCCCGGGCGGCTCCGTCAGGGCTCGCCCTGCGTTGACGGCACGGGGAGCCCACGGAGACGTGGCACCAGTCGCACCGGACACCGAGCGCATCGGGGACGCCCTCGGCGACGGCGGCCTCGCGCGCGGCGCGGGTCGGACGGTAGCGGTCCAACTCGGCACGAACGGTCGGCGGGATGCACGACCCGATCTCGCGCAGGCGCTCCTCGACGTCCCGAGGCCGGCCATCGCTGGTGATCTGCCGATGCGTCGACGGGGCGGCCATGCCGGCGGCGACAGCGTTCCGGGCACGGAGCAGCTCGGCACGCCAGGCGACCGGGTCGTCGGGGTCGGCAGTTGGAGTGGGGTCGGTGTGCCGGTCGAGGCGGTCGCGTCGGTGGGCACGCCATCTGCGGGCGACGTCCACGGGCAGGATCGGGTACGGCGAGTCGAGGACGTGGGACCGTATCGCTTCGCGGACGTCCCAGCCGTGGTCGGTGGCGAAGGGCACGTCGTCGAGCAGCTCCTGCCACTGGGCGATCTGGTCACGGGCGTCGCCCGTGCCGGTGCGGATGGTGCGGGGGTCGAGGCGTCCGATGAAGGCGAGGACGGCGGCGACTTCGCGTCGGTTCAAAGGCGGGTTACTCCGTTCCTGTCGGTTCGTCGAGGGCGGCGAGCAGGGCGGCCATATGCGCCTCGGAGCGCGTCATGCCAGTGGCTGCCGTGGGGGTGCCGCCGGGTAGGGCGTAGAGGTTGGCGCGGCCAGGGGTGGGGGTGTGTTCCCGGGCGATCCACGCGCGCCAGTCGGCGGCCCACGCGGCGGCGGTGCGGGGCGCCCAGGTGGCCCGGTAGGTGCGCCACTTCTCGTCGGCGGTGTGCAGGGCATGCTCGCCGAGTCGGTCGAGGTGGCCGTGGTGCTGCAGCCAGGCACGGGCGTCGTCGTCGATGTGCCACTCGGTGGCGGAGATGAGCGGGGCAGAGCTGCTGCTCTTACCGTTCACCTTCGGTTCTCTTCTGTTCTGGGGGCCGGAATCTGCACCCCCATCGGGTCGGAATCCGTACCCCCCGGGGGTCGGATTCCGTTCCCCGGGGTCGGATTCCGATCCCCCCTCGAAGTGCTTGGCAGGGTCGGATACCGACCCCCCGAGGGCCGGAACCTGACCCCCTTGGGGGGCCGGATTTTGGCCCCCTTCCCGGGACTGGTCCGCGAGGAACCGGGCGGCAACCGGGAGGAGGTAGTACGTCTCTCCCCGTGGCCCCTTGCGGTGGGGGAGCTGCACCAGCTCGCCGCTGGCGATCAGCTTGGTCAGCGCGTCGCGCACGGCGGTGCGGGAGGCGTTGGCGCGTTTCATGAGGGTGGGCACGGACGCGTACGCGACGCAGTGCCGGTCGCGGCACCGGTCGGCGATCAGGGCGAGGACCATGCGGGCGGTGCCCTTGCTGCGGCTGTGGTCCCACACCCATTCGCGGGCGTCGTAGCTCATCGGGCGGCGGCTCCTAGGTCAGTACGGAGAGGTGCGATCGACCCTCGTCGGGCGGTGCACGGGGAGGGGGTTGCACACAGCCCCGGTCCGAAGGCGCGGGGGAGGGCTGGTGGCTTCGTATAGCCAAGACAGCCACACCCATGCCGCACAAGTCCAGCATTCCGCCGGGAAATCAGACAGCTGACGGCGAACGTGTGCTGCGAGGCAGGAACAGAACCATAAACCCGGATCGCCGGTCACCGAAATAATGCACCGTCAGGTGAAGCCAGAAGCATCACATCGGGAACCCGTTGACTCCCGCTGAGAGTGCAAGCTACAACACAACACCCCACGTCAGAGCATGCCATCGGGCTGGCGAAGACACCGCCAACCGGATACTCAGAACCCTGCCCCGAAGTAATCCCCGCCCGTCCGCCGGGCGCAACATAGCCGACGATCGCCGGTTAACCAAACCGGCGAATGGAAGCTACAAATGGAGCCATGGCAGCACGATCCCTGGAAATCGGACCGGCCGGAATACGGGCCGCTCGCACCATCGAAATTCTCCGCACCGAACGCGGCCTCGCCCAGCGCGAGCTCGCCGCCCGCGTCACCGCCCTCGGCCGTCCGATGACCAACACGATGCTGTCCCGCATCGAACGCGCCCAGCGCCGCTGTGACATCGACGACCTCGTCGCCCTCGCCCAGGCTCTCCGCGTCTCGCCCCTGACCCTCCTCCATGGGATCCGCGCCGCGTAGTTCCAGGCGACGCCCGCCGAACGGCCTGCCACACCGCACCACCCCGAGTAAAGGACCCAACGCCCTTGCGCCGACCCGTAATACCCCCTGCCCTTCCCCGCTCCCAGCGCACCGCCCACACCGGGCAGGAGGTGACCGTGAATGGCTGACCGCCTCCTGACCGTGGCCGAGGCCGGCGAAATGCTCGGCACGGGCGAGCGCTTCGTCCGCCGCCTGATTGCCGAGCGCCGCATCCGCTACGTGAAGCTCGGCCGCCCGGTCCGCATCCCCGAGAGCGCGATCACCGAGTACGTCGAGGCGCGCACCGTCGAGCCGGTCCGCCGCATCCGTGCCCGCTACGGGAAGGCGGCCTGATGGCGGCACGCAAGCCGCAGCGGCGGCGCGAGTTCGGCACGGTACGCAAGCTCGCCTCCGGCCGATGGCAGGCCCGCTACCTCGGACCGGACGGCCAGCGGCACAAAGCACCGGAGACGTTCGAGACCAAGTCTGACGCCCAGGACTGGCTCAACCTCGTCCGCGCGGACATCGAGCGCAGCACATGGAGTGACCCTGACGCCGGCGCGATCAACTTCGAGAAGTACACACTCCGTTGGCTGGAGGAACGCGGCCTGGCTCCCACCACCGTCGACCGCTACGACGGACTGCTCTGCCTCCACATCCTGCCGGCCTTCGGCGGCAAGAACCTGGACGAGATCACCCCACCCTCCGTCCGCTCATGGCGAGCCGACCGCCTGAAGGCCACCGGCGCCACCACGGTCGCCAAGTCGTACCGCCTACTGAAGGCCATCCTTCAGACCGCGGTCGACGACGACCTCCTCCGCAACAACCCATGCCGCATCAAGGGCGCCGGCAAGGAGGAGGCCGACGAACGCCCCACCGCCACCATCGAGCAGGTCTTCGACCTCGCCGACGCCATGGGACCGCGCTGGCGCCTGATGGTCCTGCTCGGCGCCTTCGCCTCCCTCCGCCCGGAGGAGCTGGCTGAACTACGCCGTCACAGTGTCGATCTCGACGAATGCTCCCTGCGCGTCACACAGGCTTCGCCGGAGCTGACGAACGGCAGGCGCGTCACCGGCGACCCCAAGACCCGGGCGGGAAAGCGCACCGTCTACCTGCCCGACTTTCTGCTCCCGGAACTGCGTCGCCACCTTCAGTGGTTCGCCGAGAAGGAGCGGGACGGACTCCTCTTCATCGGGGAGAAGGGCGCACCCTTCCGCCGCTCGACCTTCGGCCGCAAATGGCGCAAGGCGAGGACCAAGGTCGGCATGCCGGACAACTTCCGCTTCTACGACCTCCGCCACACCGGGAACACCCTGGCCGCCGACACAGGCGCCAAGCTGAAGGACCTCATGGTCCGCGCCGGCCAGTCCTCGGAGCGCGCCCAGCTGATCTACCAGCACTCGACGACGAAGCACCAGCGGAGGCTGGCACAAGGCATCGACGCCGAGGTACGGCAGCAGCTGCGAAGCCCGGACGCTGAGGGGCGGCACGCCGAGGAAGCGTGACAACGGTGGCCGTACGGATCCCGGTTGGACAGGTCTTGGCCGGGGTCCGTACGGCAGTACCCGCTCCGTGACAGCCTCTGCAGTACCGTGCGCCCCTCGTGCCCCCTTGAGGGTTGGCTTCGGTTGAGATCAGCTTTCCCTGTATGTACTGACAGGGGAGTTGAGGTCGGCCTTGGCCGATCCTTCTGGAGGGGGAACGATGGCGGTCAAGGTTCTTCCCGCGTTGCCTGCGCAGGTCGAGTTGATCGACAAGGCCGTGGCGCTGGGCGATCGCTACACAAAGACGCTGGGGCTGCTGACGCCTCCCGCGTATCGGCAGGCGGCGGAGAACGGAGGGCTCCTGGTCGCCGTCGAAGCGGACGAAGTGATCGGCTACGCGCTGTTCGGGCTCCCGAAGAGGAGTGCCCATATACGTCTCGCCCACCTGTGCGTTGCGGAGGAACAGCGCGGCCGGGGTATCGCCCGACTGCTGGTGGAGGCCATCAAGCAGCGCTATCCCCAACGGCTCGGCATCAAGGCCAAATGCCGACGGGACTACGAACTGAGCGACATGTGGACGAGCCTGGGGTTCGTCCCGAATGGTGAGGTGCGCGGACGCGGCCGGGATGGAGAGATCCTCGACGGATGGTGGCTGGACCTCGGGCACCCGGACCTGTTCACGGAGGTGGAGAGCGACGCGCTGCTGGTGGTGACCGTCGACCACGGTGTCTTCGCCGATCTGCGCGGACTCGCCGAAACGACCGATGCGGAGGAGTCCCGCGCGCTGGAGGCGGGCTGGATGACGGACCTCGTCGAACTCGCCTACACGCCCCAACTGGTCCACCAGATCCGGGACGTCGGCGATACCGCCGAGCGTCAGCATCAGCGGGCAGCGCTCCACGGCCTACGCCAGCTCACCCCTGCCTCCGAGGCTGTGGCCGGACGAACGGCTGAGCTGCTGAAGGCAGCCGCGGAGTCGCTTGCAGACCTCCCCGTCGACGCGACACTCCGACGCTGCCTGCACTACGTGGCCGAGACATCGTGCGCCGGCCTTCAAGTCCTGGCCACCCGGAACCCGCTCCTGTCCCGTCTTGCCGACGTGGCTTGGGAAGTCGCCCGTGTCCGCGTCGTATCGCCCTCCACCGTGACGCTCCACGTGGACGAGTTGCGGCAAGCCCAGGTGTATCGCCCGGCCGATCTGATGGGCACGGAGTTCCGGTCGAGCGAGGTGGCACCAGGTGCGGAGGACGAGCTGGTGGCCTTCTTCAACCAGTCGGGCGGCGACGACGGCTCGGCTTTCGCCGAGCGCCTTCGGTCGCTCACGGATGACACGGTCGCGTGGCGTCGCGAGCTGCTGAGGGACGGCCAGGGCCACCCGGTCGCCCTCTACGCATGGGCGTTGGACGGCCGGACGCTGATCGTCCCCGTACTCCGAACTGCGAATCATCCGCTGGAAGAGACACTGGCCAGGCAGATTCTCTTCCTGCTGAAGCGTCAGGGGCGCGACTGCGGGGCGGAGACCGTACGCATCAGCGACCCGTATCTCCCAGCTGTGGCCAAGGCCGCCGCTGGGGACGACGGCTTCTTCGAGTACGACGGCAAGTTCGTTGCTCTCCTGGTGGATGTGTGCGGTACGGCAGCCGAGGTGGAGGCGGTGGCCGGCGGACTCGCTCGTGAGCTGACCGTGGAGGCAACTGCCCTGCACGCGCAGATGCCGGCTGAGGTGGCCGCTGTGGTGGAGCGCGCCTGGTGGCCGGCGAAGGTCATCGACTCCGAGTTGCCGTCCTTCCTGCTGCCGATCAAGCCGCGCTGGTCCACCGAGCTGTTCAACGTTCCGGCCATGCTCCTGCTGCGCAGCCACGTCCTCGGCATCAGCAGGGAGCACGTCTACTACCGTTCCTCGGGGCGCCGAGGCGAAAGCGTTCCTGCCCGCCTCCTTTGGTACGTCAGCGACGGGGGCGCCCACATGGACGGCCAGATGGTGGTGGGCAGTTCGCGCCTCGACGAGGTGCTTATCGACACACCCGACGCCCTCTTCTCGAAATTCGAACACCTGGGCGCATATGGTCGGGCGGAGGTACAAGAAGCCGCTGATGTCTCCGGCCACGCCATGGCGCTGAGGTTCTCGGACACCGAGATCTTTCCCAAGCCGGTGACGCTGCGGCGATTGAGCTCGCTGGCCACGGAGCTAGGACTACCGTGGTCGTCGAACATGCTGATCTCGCTGTCGAAGATCAGCAACGAGCTGTTCCAGGCGGTCTACAAAGAGGGGCACCGAACGACGTGAACGATCCGGAACGCGCGATGCTGCTGTCCGTCCACCCGCGCTTCGCCACCGCGATCCTGGCCGGCAGCAAGACGGTGGAGGTCCGCCGCCAACGCGTCGCAGCCCCTCCCGGAACCCCAGTTCTGCTGTACGCGACCGCGCCCACCATGGCCTTGGTGGGCATGGCGCGCATCGCTGCGGTGCATGTCGCCTCTCCCAAGGAGGTCTGGTCGGCCCACCGCAGCCAGACGGGGATCACCCGGCGCGAGTACGACGCCTACATGGACGGCGCGGCCCAAGCGAGCGGTCTCACCTTGGAGGACCCCGTGTCCTTCGACGAGCCGGTGACGCTCAGCGCGCTGCGTGCTGCGGGGACCTTCCACCCTCCGCAGAGCTATCGCTATCTGAAGAGTGCTGAACTGTGTCAGGTATCAGAGGCTGGGCCGACTGTGGGCAGCGTGCTGCGCCGAGCGATGCCGGACGCGGCCCACGTGTAAGGGCGGAGAGCTTCGGACGATTGGTCGCCGGAGTTCTCTTACCGTTGGTCAGCCGCCAAATACTGCTTGGTACGCCTCCTGCCCCTGCTGCGCCAGCAGAGTGAGGCCGGCTGTCGTGGTCGTGATCGCGCCCAGGGCCTCCTGTACGCGCAGATACGCGGCCCTGATCCGTCCGGGCTCCAGTTCCTCTGCGGATGTCGCTTCCTCCAGTACTTCGACGTCCTGGATGAGGGCTTCCTGTTGCTCGGGCGAGGCTCCGAGCGTCGGGGCGATCTGCCTTACGAGGGTCGCGAACTCGGCGAGGGCGGAGGCGTCGAAGCCGAAGTTGTTGTTCTGCACCACGCTCTGTTGGGATCCCGCGACGATGCCGGAAGAGTTGTTGAAGCTGTACGTGTCGCCAGCGCGCTGCTGGCGGCTGAGGTAGCCGCTCACGGATCCTCCGGAAAGTACACAGTCGGTGCCTGAGTCGGTGATCGCGGCCTTGATCGAAGTCGCGCTGTCAGGTCGGGTGGGCGCGCGGCGAATCAGCCCCCGCTGAGTCAGGTAGTCCAGGGCGCTGAGAATCTCGTCCACAGTCAGCGAGTCCCCGGCGAAGTACGACCCTGGAGCTGTCACGAAGGCCATGACCTCGACGTAGTCCCGGCTGCGGCCTACCTGGAACAACCAATGCACCAAGGCATCGCATGCGTGGATGAGCCGCGTGACCGAATCCGTGCGCAGCGCTCTGAGGCGTCTTGCCTCAAGGACACCTGCGTCGATCAGGGCCACCTCGGAGTTGTTTCCTGTCAGATTACGATAGACCCTCACCAGTCCATGCTTCTCCAGTTGGAGTGCGAGGTTCTTGGCATCGGACTCTGGAAGTCCCTCTGTCTGCACAAACGTCGCCACATCGGCAGCGACCGCTGGCTGGAGAGCGGCTAGGTCGTCGATCCACAGCAAGAGCCGAGAGAGGTGTGGATCCCTCTCGATGGGTCCTGCTGGAACCCAGGTGGCAAGGTCTGGGGTGCCCACCTCGATCGGGGCGCGGACCGGATGCTTACGGGCCGCCCGCTCGAATTCCTTGGCGATATCGCGCTGCATCTTCTCGATCGCCCGTCTATTGACCTTGAATCCACTCATGCGGCGCCTCCTGGTGTTGATGGCACTGACGAGCCTAATGAGCACCACTGACAACGAGGTTCCGTGAAGGGCGCGACGGTGAGTTCATCATCGTCAAGACGAGGTTCCAGTCGGCATCACCAACTTGGCCACGGCGGCGTGCGGCACCTACTGAACTGAGACTTTGCGCGCGCGACTTGCTCGCCATTTGCGCCACCTGTGACCCAGGTCACAGAAAATACGTCTCACCATTCAAGACGATTGGCTGACGTGTCGTCAGAAAAACCCTCTGACGGTCCCCTGGTGGGCACATTCGCGCGACTTAGGGCACGTGGAGGGCACGGAACCCCAAAAATGGTCTAGACAACAAAGAGCCCCCGGGCCTCTGGCCTGGGGGTTTCGCATGGAGCGGGTGACGAGAATCGAACTCGCGCTCTCAGCTTGGGAAGCTGATGTTCTACCATTAAACTACACCCGCGTAAGACGCCGGTCGGTGCCGGTGTCGGAACGCGTCGTTACTTTACCTCATGTCGGGCCCCGCGCGCTGAAGGCGTGGGGCCCCGTTGTGTTTGTGGGGCGGGGACGGGGCTGCGGGGCGCGGGAGTTGGGGCGTACGGTGGAGGTGCGGAAGAGGCTCCGGGTGGGGCTTCGGCGGGATCGGAGTGCCGCCTGGAGGGCCGTCCCGAGTATCCCGTAATGTGGCGGTTCGTCGTCAGGTCGACGTAGGTCGACAGCCAGACGCGCCTCTTGGGGAAGGGACTCTTGGACTTGATGGAGCGCACCGTCGTCCGCTGTGCCGATGGGCACATGTTCAGCACCGCTTCGTTCCCGATGCAGCAGGCCGAACGCCTCGGCCCCGGTCGCCTCATGCGCTGCCCACGCTGCGCACGGTTGCGCAGTGTCGTACCGGTGGCGCTGCAGAAGCGGTAGATGTAGCAGAAGCGGTAGATGTAGCAGAAGCGGTAGATGCAGCTGATGCAGTAGAAGCAGCAGGTGCAGTAGAAGCAGCTGATGCATTAGAAGCGGGCACAGCAGGAGCAGACAGGCGCGCGGGTTCGTCCGGCTGGTTAGGGGCGGTCCGCGCGTCTTGCGTATCCTCGGGGCGTGCTTCTCTCAGACAAGGACATCCGGGCCGAGATCGACGCCGGACGGGTTCGCATCGATCCGTACGACGAATCCATGGTGCAGCCGTCGAGCGTCGACGTGCGTCTCGACCGGTTCTTCCGGGTGTTCGAGAACCACCGGTACCCCCACATCGACCCGTCAGTCGAACAGTCCGACCTCACGCGGCTCGTGGAGCCCGAGGGCGACGAGCCGTTCATCCTGCATCCGGGCGAGTTCGTGCTCGCGAGTACGTACGAGGTCATCACCCTCCCCGACGATCTCGCCTCGCGACTGGAGGGCAAGAGTTCCCTCGGGCGGCTCGGGCTCGTCACGCACTCCACCGCCGGGTTCATCGACCCCGGTTTCTCCGGGCACGTGACCCTTGAGCTGTCGAACCTCGCGACGCTTCCGATCAAGCTCTGGCCGGGTATGAAGATCGGGCAGCTGTGCCTGTTCCGGCTCAGTTCGCCGGCCGAGTTCCCGTACGGCAGCGAGCGCTACGGCTCCCGCTACCAGGGGCAGCGCGGGCCGACCGCCTCACGGTCCTTCCTCAACTTCCACCGGACCCAGGTGTGAGCGCCGAGCAGACGGCCGGGGCGAGCGACGACGCGCCCGCCCGCGAGAACCTCACCTACGAGGCGTTCGGCACCGCCGTACGCGAACTCGCGCAGACGATCGCCGACGACGGGTACGAGCCCGACATCATCCTCTCCATCGCCCGCGGCGGCGTCTTCGTCGCCGGCGGGCTGGCCTACGCCCTGGACTGCAAGAACATCCACCTCGTGAACGTGGAGTTCTACACCGGCGTCGGCACGACCCTCGACATGCCCGTCATGCTCGCGCCCGTCCCGAACGCGATCGACTTCTCCGACAAGAAGGTCCTGATCACGGACGACGTCGCCGACACGGGCAAGACGCTCAAGCTCGTCCACGACTTCTGCCTCGACGCCGTGGCCGAGGTCCGCTCCGCCGTGATCTACGAGAAGCCCCAGTCCCTCGTGAAGTGCGAGTACGTGTGGAAGCGGACGGACGACTGGATCAACTTCCCGTGGAGTGTCTTGCCTCCGGTACATAGGTTGGGCGGGGCGCCCAAGGAGAACAAGGAAGCGGTCTGACCTGCGGGTATTGCGGGCCACAGCGGACCGGCAACGCAAGAAGCCCTCGGCGATCGCCGAGGGCTTCGGCATACCCGCTCTACAGGGCGCGGCAACTACCCCGCTTGCTCAAAGGTCAGTTCACTGCGAGTGGGCTCGGCTCGCCACATGGCTGCCAGCTGGGGACAGGACGTGATGAACCGGCGCACCTTCACGAGTGCGGCCGCCCTCGGGGTACCGATCTCGTCGAAGTTGTACCCGGTGTCCTGACACCTGAGGCTGCCGAGATCGGCCCATGCCGGGTCCTCGGCGAAGACGAGCTGCAGTTCCACCTTCCAGTACTCAGGCTGCCACTCGGGATCATCACGTCCGCCGGCTCCCGTGACAGCGAGCAGCCGCCCGAAGGACAGCGAAGGCTGGTCGTCGTTCCAGTCCCACCGGCCCCATTCGGCGATGAAGCCGTCGCCGTCGTCCCTGGGGCGCTCGATCCCGTCGACCTCGACCTGGCAGAACTCGCCGAAGGCATCCCAGGCGGCATCGACGTTGTGTACGGCATCGGGCTCGATCCCGCGCTGTCTCAAGATCTGCGCGAATACCTCGGCGCTGGATCTCCATGGGATGGGCATGCGGGATGCTACCGCGGTGTCCTCGCCGTTCTGGGCTGGTCCCCGGAGCCACGACGTAGGGCGCACGCTTTCCAACTGTGTTGGTGCGGTGCTGGGTTGTGTACAGGAGCGTTCACCTGCGTTTGTGGACGGTCGATCGCAAGAACGGCTACGGGCTTCTGCCTCGTCTGAACGGGCGCGAACGGCGCTGAACGAGACGGAAACTGAGACGGACGGCGGGATCGGGCTCGCTGGCATCGCCGCTGTTGAAGGGGAGCTATGGCGCTGGTCCGCAAGGGGGCACGACGGATCGTCATCGACGGTACGGCCTCTTGCTGGCGACTGCGAGGCAGGCCGACGTACTTCCAGGGGCTTGTCTGGTCGCCGTGCACGTTCGCGGTGGAGGATGCGGACTCTCCGGGGCGACATTGGTGGTCACGACGAACAAGCCGCATCCGAGCAACTGGATCAGTCGAGAGGCTGAGCCTGTAAGGCCGGCGTGTGTTGCCTCTGCTGTTCGCCTTGCTCTGCGTGAAGGTTGGACACCGACGGCTCGGGGCTCAACATTCCATCTCGACCTGTCCGTCGGCTTCGCGCCTCGGCTCGACCCCCAGCGCTCGACGTTCGATCACGTCGGAGATGCCCCGCGAGGTGGCGACAGCGGCCCAGACACCCCCGCGTGCTTGCAACCCGGCGTGACAGGTGACTAGCGCTACGCTCGCGCGCCGAAGGCAATGTAGGGGCGGGCCTCGCATCAGATTTTGCGCAACGCGACTCATGTGAACTCGCTCAACAATACACTTTGACCACTAGATCACCCTGCGCAGGGAAGGAACGGGCGTGAAGGCTTTTTTGAGTTGGTCGGGCGAGCGATCTAAGAAGATGGCAGTCGTTCTCAGAACGTGGCTTCCGGACGTGATTCAAGCAGTAGAGCCGTGGATGTCAGAGCACGACATTGGCAAAGGCGGAAGGGGTCTGCGAGAAATAGCCGACGAACTCGAGGAATGTAACTTCGGAATCCTGTGTGTTACGGCAGATAATCAGAATTCACAATGGGTGAACTTCGAGGCCGGCGCATTGTCAAAGCAGGTCGAAAGTGCACTCGTGATCCCCCTTCTGCTGGATATGAAGCCATCCGATCTGACAGGCCCTATGGCCCAATTCCAAGCCACCGATAGCTCCAGCAAGAGCGATGTCGGCAAACTCATGCAGGACATGAATTCTGCGCTGAAAGATTCAGCCATCACCCAGGAGCGCTTGGCGCGCACATTCGATCGACTTTGGCCAGACTTGGAAAGTCAGTTGGGAAAGGTCCGCGCATCGTCGACTGGCAGTCGAAGTAGCTCCAATAGGAGCAATTCTGACATGCTCTCCGAGATGCTCCTATTGATGCGACAGCAAGAGCGCCGACTGGTGCAATTGGAAGACGCTCTGATGTATTCCAGTCACCAACTGGCGCAGGCCATGGTGGACTCCCCCGATCGATACATTCGGACCATTGTAAACCAGTCTGAGGATATCGAGTCAGGTCCCAGAGGGCGGCGGCGACGAGGTACGGGATTGGAAGGAATGGTCCTGGCCGAGCTGCACCAAGTAGCAGCTGGGTTGGGAATCCGTGATGCTCACCGAATGAGAAAATCCCAGCTGATCGATGCAATCAAGGAGCAGCAGAGTAGTTCGCCGAGCGTCGACACGGCCGAGACCTGAGGTAGGTGTGTGACATGCGGCGCGAACTGCGTGAAATCTTTTCGGGTCATGGTGTAGCCGAGGTTGCTGGTGCAGCATTGACGTCCTTCGGCCTCTTGAGCGCGATTTATCAAATCTTGCTCGCCATCTGGCCTCAATGGGCGCGCCATGGTTGGTGGATCCTGTGCAGCCTGGCACTCGGCTGTCTCTTCTTAGGATTAGCTCATGCTTGGCCGCGATTGAGTATCCGCCAGAGCTTCGGTCGTCCCGATTTCATGATAGAAGTGAAGTGCGGAGATCTTTTCAACGAGTCCGGAAACCTGGTTATCGGTTTCACTGATACCTTCGATACCGACCCCGAAGGAGGTATTGTAATCAGCCCTGGAAGCGTGCAGGGGCAGTTTCAGTCTCAATATTATCGGGACGACATTACTCGGCTTGACGTGTTACTCGATGCTGCACTTCGTGAGCACCCTGTTATTGCCCGCGAAAGCAGGGATTCCAAACGATCCGGAAAACTTGCCCGTTACGCCATCGGCACGACTCTCGTACTGCATTTGAGCGGATCGAAATTCTATGCTCTTGCGTACGGACGCATGGGTAACGATTTGCGAGTATCTTCGTCCGTTGATGCTCTCTGGAAGAGCTTGGACTGCGCCTGGAACGCGATACGAACGTACGGCTCGCTTGAGCCTGTTGCCGTTCCGGTGATTGGATCAGAGCTAGCTCGCGTAGGCTCGATGGACAGGAATAGCTTGATCAAGATGATCGCTCTGTCCTTTGTTGCATCCACGCGCGAAGATATGGTGTCTCGAAAGCTGTCAATCATTGTTCATTCTAAGGACCGAGGTTCCGTCGACATGGTTGACATCAGACGGTTCTTGAGGACCTTGTGACGGTCCCCTGATCGAGGGAAGTACAAGAACAGTCGGATCAGCGGGAGCTACTTACCCCGTCACAGACGGCTCAGCCTGCACGCGAAATGCATTAGCCCAGAGGCCCGGACAAAGTGTCCGGGCCGCGCCGCTCGGGGCCCGTGGCTGGAACGGAGCTCGTCATCTGCGAGCGATTTCGGGCGCGGGCTTGCCCGTCGGACTTCGTGCATCTGCGGGTGGTGTTCGGACTGAACGACGATCCGGGCGTTCTGTGCTCAATCTGATGCGGTTGTAGTGCGACTTGATCCATCGCCGTGGTTGTCCGCACCGTCCCATACCTCCGGTGAGACAGACCCTCCTACGTCCAGGAGATCGTCTGTTCCTCAGAGTGGGGCTCTCCGTCTTCAGCCCATCGGTGAGTAACCGTCCCCTGCGGTGCCGTGCTCGCGTCAAGTGCTACCGGGAAGTCGACGTAAGCCTTTGGTGAGATGCGGCCAGCAGTCAGGGGACCGAGCGCTATCGGGCTGTTCCCATCACCGACAGGCTTGATCTCCAGGGCTACGCCTTCTGCAGCTGCATCCCCCAGATTCTCAACATGGAGGCGCTGCTTGGCTCGCCGCATCTTGATACGACCACTCCTGTCCTGCCTAGGCTCCGTGTCGTACAGGTAGCTGGACCGCAGTACAGCACCGGAGCGCGCCGGGGAAGCATCGTCTTCCCCCACGTCGCCGATCTTGTACGCGTCACGCTCCAAGCAGGTCCGCACCTTGGCAGTGAGGTCGTCAGGCGACGCGTAGCTGCCTGTGAGCCCGTGCTCCTGTAGCTCCTTGCGGAAAGCATTCAGTGCCTTGAGCTGCTCCGGATCGTGGTTGCGGGGAACTGGTGCGTCGGAGAAGAAGACGTGCACGGTGGCACCACGATCGCGGGCTCGGAGAATCTCCTCGGCTGTACCCGAGGCTGCGCGTTTCGTGGCTTGGCCGAGGCGGCTATTGAAGACTGCGATGACAATATCGGCAGCGTCGGCGAACTGCTCATTGATTACTTCCTGCGCATCTTGCTGCCCTACGAGTGGGACCGCACCCATCTCCCAGCGCAGGGGCAGCAGATGAACTCTCCGTTGCAGGGTGTGATCGCTGTTCCAGCTCCGGACAACATCTTCCACGGTGTCGCGCTCAGCTGCCGTGTCGCCCGGAGAGGCGATCAGGACGCTCAGCGTGATGGTTCGAAGGGCCATGGTGGCAGGTTAACGGCAGATACAGACAACGGGTGCCAGTTGGGGGCAGCGCTGCCGCCTTGCGGCTTCCCAAGGGCTGCTCGCCGTCGACCTGGTCCTAGAAGAGGAGAGATGCCAGAAAGCCGGCTGCGGCGCCGGCTGCGGCTCCGCCGGCAGTTGTCCGCAGCGAAGCCGTATTGTCAATCCTTGCCTCCATCTGGCTACATAGGCGATCAAGTCTACTCAGGTCGAGGCTTTCAATCTTGGCGACATCATCCCCGTAGTCGGCAATGAATATTTCCTCTATGCCGGATTCTTCAATATCGTCATCGAAGCTCTTCTTCTCGTCGATCCAATTCCGTTTGAGGATTTCAATACCTGAAATGCAGAGCCATGTTTGAGCGCCGAGAAGTCGGACCTCCGATTTCCATCCCCGCCCGCGCCAGCTCGCAATAACGCGGCGAAAGATGGGCTTGGTTGCTATCTGGGCATGCTCGGCGTAATGGGAGATTAGCTGTAGGAGCTGCGCGTATGCTTCAGCTTCCAAGTCGATGATCCGACGTCCGGTATTCTTTTGGTGCGCGAAGCTCTCGTATGAGTTGCCGAGGTCGAAAAATACATCGATCAGTGAGTCCTTTTCATCCTCCCACTCGGCGAACAGGAGGTGAATCTCGCTCCCGTTACGCTTTACAAAATGAACCCTTTCGCATTCTTTGCTTGGCGTCAGTAGGATATTTGTATGTAGAAAGATGTTCTCGCACCCAGGAGAGCACGCTTGGTTATAAAGAGAATGTCCACACCTGCTCACGGCCCTTTCGAGGATGTCGAAAACTATGTGGCCACCAGACAAGGGGGATGATTCCGACTCGTGCCTCCACATGACCAGGGCAACTATGCCGTTCCACGCCACCCAGTAAGTGTCGGTCGGGATGTCATCGGCATCGTGATGCTGCGGCTGGTTCTCTATGGGGACGGTCACTTTGAAAACAATTGGCTGATCGAATCTCATCACAGGGAACCCGTCGGATCCTTTAATGATGCAACTTGATCTCGTGCGTTCGGCATCCGGAAAGAAGCTAGAAACTGTAATGAAGTCAGAATTCTGATCGCCTTCTATTTCTGCCCAGATGACGCGAGGGTCCTCCTCTAGCTGATTTCGAAAATTCTCGACCTCGGCCACTCGGTCGTCGATCTCCCGTTGTAGTGCAAGGAGGGCTATTGCGCCTCTGCATAGAAATTTCACCTGGCGTCCGGGGGTTGATTCATTGGTCTTCGCTGCCGTGTCGTCGTCGGTCACGTTTTCCGGCTTCCATGTGGGGTCGTTTGCGAGGGAAGTGGATTTTATATTGGCAGGAAGATCATTCGTGGCTCCTTCGAGTAACTCAAGCTCGGGTGTCAGGCTGAAGGTCGGTGGAGTCTCAATGACCGAGTCAAGGGTCTCTGCCGGGCCGGGGGCGTTGTCAGGCGTCGGTGTCGGCGGCCTCTTCAAGTAGGTCCATGGCGTGGT
>NZ_JBSFCF010000043.1:13007-77552 GCF_053593335.1 Streptomyces sp. NPDC002324 | reverse complement strand
GTACAACGACCGCACCGGGCAGCCGGTCAAACGGTCACTGATCGCCTACGACCACTGACCGTGACGAAAGCCCCTTGGACTCATTCATCTAGTGGTGGAACCCCGTCGCCGCCCCCGCATCCCGCGTCAACGGCCCCGGCTGCCGCCGCAGTTCGGGCAGCAGACTCCCGAGGTCCTCCAGGAACAACCCCGCGAGATCGGACGTGAACCCGTTGCGGCACACCACCCGCAGCACGGACAGGTCCTCCCGGTTCTCCGGGAACGTGTACGCCGGCACCAGCCACCCCCGCTCCCGCATCCGTCGTGCCACGTCGAAGACGTCGTACGCGGTGACGTCCTCGCCCGTGGTGAAGGCGAACACCGGCAACTCGTCGCCCCGCGTGAGCAGCCGGAAGTCACCGAGCCTGCCGACCTCTTCCGCCAGCCCCGTCGCCACGTCCCGCGTCGACTGCTGCACCGCCCGGAACCCCTCACGCCCGAGCCGCAGGAACGTGTAGTACTGCGCGACGACCTGCGCACCGGGCCGCGAGAAGTTGAGCGCGAACGTGGGCATGTCGCCGCCCAGGTAGTTCACCCGGAACACCAGTTCCTCCGGCAGCTCCTCCGCGGACCGCCACAGCGCCCAGCCGACCCCCGGGTACACCAGCCCGTACTTGTGCCCCGAGGTGTTGATCGACGCCACCCGGGGCAGCCGGAAGTCCCACACCAGCTCCTCGTCGAGGAAGGGCGCGACCATCGCGCCGGACGCGCCGTCGACATGGACGGGCACATCCAGCCCCGTACGGTCGCGCAGGTCGTCGAGGACCGCGCACAGCTCGGCGATCGGCTCGTAGGACCCGTCGAAGGTGGAGCCGAGGACGCCCACGACCCCGATGGTGTTCTCGTCGCACAGCGCCGCGGCCGCCGCCGGGTCGAGATGGAACCGGTCGCCCTCCATGGGCACCTGCCGGGCCTCGACCTCCCAGAAGTTGCAGAACTTCTCCCAGCAGACCTGGACGTTGACGCCCATCACGAGGTTGGGCCGGGCGTCCGCCGAGGGATACCGGTCGGCGTTCCGCTTCGCCCACCGCCGCTTGAGGGCCATCCCGGCCAGCATGCAGGCCTCGCTGGACCCGGTGGTCGAGCAGCCCACGGCGGCGGCCGGGTCCGGCGCGTTCCACAGATCGGCGAGCATCGACACACAGCGCCGCTCCAGCTCGGCCGTGCGCGGGTACTCGTCCTTGTCGATCATGTTCTTGTCCCGGCACTCACCCATCAGCACCCCGGCCTCCGGCTCCATCCAGGTGGTGACGAAGGTGGCGAGGTTGAGCCGGGAATTGCCGTCCAGCATGAGTTCGTCGTGGACGAGCTGGTACGCCGTCGAAGGGGGCAGCGGCGCGTCCGGGAGCCGATGCTTGGGCGGGGCCTCGGTCATCCCGCCGATCGGGTTGGCGGCCTGACCGTAGAAGGGGTTCACGGCGAGCCGGTGCCCGTCCTTCCGCCCGGCCCCGCCGTCCTGCGCGTCGTCGCTGTCCCATCGGTGCAGTGGCATGTATCCGACGGTAGGTCCGCTGCCCGGGACTCGCACCTCACATGCAGCAAGGCGGAAACGGACTTGCACCTCACGTGACGTGAGGACCCAGTCTGGAACGCGTACCGAGAAAGGGAGCGCAAGCATGGGCCACACCGTGGGACAGGTCGCGGGCTACGCCGGGGTCACGGTGCGCACGCTGCACCACTACGACGAGATCGGACTCCTCGTCCCGAGCGAGCGCACCGGCGCCGGTCATCGCCGCTACGGCGACGACGACCTCGACCGGCTCCAGCGGATCCTGTTCTACCGGGAACTCGGCTTCCCCCTCGACGAGGTCGCGACCCTGCTCGACGACCCGGAAGCGGACCCGCGGACGCACCTGCGCCGCCAGCACGAGCTGCTGACCGCCCGGATCGAGAAGCTGCAGAAGATGGCCGCGGCCGTGGAGCACGCCATGGAGGCACGCAAGATGGGCATCAACCTCACCCCCGAGGAACGGTTCGAGGTCTTCGGCGACAAGGACCCCGACCAGTACGCCGACGAGGCGGAACAGCGCTGGGGCGGCACGGAGGCGTACGCCGAGTCGCAGCGCCGCGCCGCCTCGTACACCAAGGCCGACTGGCAGCGCATGCAGGACGAGGTGGCCGACTGGGGCGCGCGCTACGACGCCCTGATGACCGCCGGCGAGGAGCCGACCGGCGAGGCCGCCACGGCCATGGCGGAGGAGCACCGGCAGCACATCAGCACCTGGTTCTACGACTGCCCGTACGAGATGCACCGGAACCTCGGCGAGATGTACGTCTCCGACGAGCGTTTCAAGGCCTTCTACGACGGCGTACGCCCCGGTCTCGCCGAACACCTGCGGGACGCGATCCACGCCAACGCGGACCGGCGGCGCCCCTGAACCCCCGGCTGACCACACAGCTTGGTCTCAGTGCGGCCACAGGGCACCCTGGGGGAGCCGGTGGAACCTAGTGGGGTGACCGTGCGTTGATAGCTTTGGTCACCCCTGTGGGTCCCACCGCCGTGGGTCCCCACCCACAGGCCCGCACTTTCTCTCACCCCCCAGGAGCCCGGAACCGTGACGACGATCGCCCTCGGACCGAGCTGGTTGGATCCGGACTATCTGCTCGACTCGTTCGGTATCTGGGGCCTGCTCCTGATCGTGTTCGCCGAGTCCGGCCTCCTCATCGGCTTCTTCCTGCCGGGCGACTCGCTGCTCTTCACGGCGGGCATGCTGATCACCGCGAAGACGCTGGACTTCCCGCTGTGGCTGGCCATCGTGCTCATCTGCGTCTCCGCGATCCTGGGCGACCAGGCGGGCTACATGTTCGGCAAGAAGGTGGGCCCCTCGCTGTTCAAGCGGCCGGACTCCCGCCTGTTCAAGCAGGAGAACGTCACCAAGGCGCACGAGTTCTTCGAGAAGCACGGGCCCAAATCCCTGATCCTGGCCCGCTTCGTGCCCATCGTGCGCACCTTCACGCCGATCATCGCCGGTGTCAGCGGCATGAAGTACCGCACGTTCCTCATCTTCAACATCGTCGGCGGCGTCCTCTGGGGCGCGGGCGTCACCCTGCTCGGTTCCTGGCTCGGGCAGATCGAGTTCGTCCGCAAGAACATCGAGGCGATGCTCATCCTGATCGTCCTCATCTCCGTGCTTCCGATCGTCTTCGAGCTCCTCAAGGCGAGGAAGGCGAAGAAGAACCGCCCCCAGCAGTCGGAACAGCCCCCCGCCGCCCCGGCCATGGACGACGCGACGACCCAGCTCCGCCGCATCCCGTCCTCCGACCAGCCCCAGCAGCAGCCGTACGACCCCAACCAGGGCTACGACAACCAGGGTTACCAGCAGCAGGGTTACGGCAACCAGGGCTACCAGCAGCAGGGCTACGGCAACCAGGGCGAGCAGGGCCACCAGGACTACGGCTACCAGCAGCCCCAACAGCAGCCGTACGCCCAGCAGTACCCCCAGGGCAACCAGTACCCCCCGCACCAGAACCAGCAGAACCAGCAGAACCAGCAGGGCTATCAGGGCCAGGACCACCCGCGGTACTGAACGGCCAAGGCCCCGCGCCCCGCTCGTGAGGGGCACGGGGCCGCTCGGCCCCACGAGCACCCGGCGCCGCTAGAAGCCTCGCGTGCGCTTCGCGGCCTTGCGCCCCGCCCGCGCGGCACCCGGCAGGAACAGCCGGAACACCTCGGACCCGAGGTTCACCCCGATGGCGATGGCCATCGCCAGCGCCGCCGCCTTGGTCAGCGACACCAGCCCCGCGTCCACGTCGTTCTGCGCGAACGCCAGCAGCCCGAAGTACGTCGCCGACCCCGGTAGCAGCGGCCCGATCGCCGCGGTCGTGTAGGGCAGCGCGGAGGCGAACCGGTATCGCGACAGCAGCTGCCCGAACAGACCCACCAGCCCCGCGGCCACCGCCGTGGAGGCCACCGGCGAGATCCCGCCCGCTTCGTGCATGGCCCCGTACACGGCCCAGGCGACGCCCCCGTTGAGGGTCACCGCCAGCACGGTGGATCGTTCCTGCTGGAGCAGCACCGCGAAGGTCAGCGACAGCAGCATCGAGGCCCCGAGCTGCAACAGCGGCCGGTCCGCGCTGCCGAGCGCCGCGTCCGGGTTCAGCTCGGCGCCCACCTTCACCCCGAAGTACAGGACGAGCAGCACCCCCGCCACGATGCCCACGAAGAGGTACATGACCTCCAGGAGCCGGGCGGAGGCGGTGATGTAGAAGCCGGTGAGCCCGTCCTGCACCCCGGCGACCAGCGCCCGCCCGGGCAGCAGCGCGAACAGCCCACCGGTGATGACGGCGGACGCCGCCACGTCCACACGCGTCACGGTCAGCGCCACCCCGATCGCCGCCGGGGGCATCGCCGCCACCAGGAACTGGTAGAACTCCGGCAGCCCCCGCCCCGAGCACAGCCAGGCCAGCCGGTCGCCGAGCATGGCGCCCAGCGCGGCGGCGACGAAGACGACGACCCCGCCGCCGACCAGCAGGGAGGCGGCGCCCGCCAGCAGCCCGCTCGCCCCGGTCAGCGCCCAGCCGGGGTACGGGTGCCGGTTGCGCCGTATCTCCGCGAGCCGCCGGTAGGCCTCCTCCAGCGTATGGGCGCTCTCCGGCGTGCTGAGATCGTTTACCAGCTGGAAGACGGCCGCGAGCCGGGTGTAGTCGGTGGCCCGGCGCCGGACGATCCGGGCCGCCGTGACCGGGTCGTCCACCAGCGACGGCTGGTAGGTGACCGACAGCTGGGTGAAGGTGACGGTCGGCTCGCAGCGGTCGAGGCCGTAGGACCGGCACACGGCGAACATCGCCGCCTCCACGTCCTCCGCGCCCTCGCCGCCCGCGAGCAGCAGTTCGCCGATGCGCAGGGTGAGGTCGAGCACGCGCGGCACGGCGGGCCCCGTGTCGCCCTCCGTTCGCGCCGGCGACTCCGGCGCGGGCCGCTCCGCCACCGGCATCCGCAGCATCGTGCGCATCCGGTCCTGCCAGGGCACGTCCTTGGTCAGGCTGACGACCGGGACCCCGCCCGGCGGCGTGAACGCGACCGGCGCGTGCCGCGCGCTGTAGGTCCGCGGCACGCTGAACGCGGACCCCTCCTGCTCCGTCGCCACCGGCTCGGGCGGCGCCAGCCCCTCCGGCAGAGCGAACTCGGAGGTCGTCTGTGCCTCCGACTCCGCCCCGGCGGCCGGTACGTCCAGCCCGGCCGGGACCCTGAACTCCGAGGTCACCGACGCGTCGCCGTCGATCCCCAGGGCCACGCCCACCGGCACGAAAGCCCCGCCCGCCTCGTCCGACACCGGCTTACGGCCCTCCGCGGGTCCGCGCCTTGCCGGTTCCGTCACTCCCACTTCGCCGCACTCCCTGAACGACACCTCGGTACGCCTCAGTATGCGCACCGAAACGCACTGGTACGCGAACGGGCCGCGCGCCCCTCAAGGGGTCACGCGGCCCGTTCGTGTGATCAGCCGACAAGAGCGTCGGGGTCAGTGACCGCCCTGCTCCTTGAAGCGCAGGTACGACTTCTCGACCTCGGCCTCGGCCTCGGTGCGGCCGACCCAGTCGGCGCCCTCGACGGACTTGCCGGGCTCCAGGTCCTTGTAGACCTCGAAGAAGTGCTGGATCTCCAGGCGGTCGAACTCCGAGACGTGGTGGATGTCACGCAGGTGCTCCACCCGCGGGTCGGTCGCCGGGACGCACAGCAGCTTGTCGTCGCCGCCGGCCTCGTCCGTCATCCGGAACATGCCGATCGCGCGGCACTTGATGAGGCAGCCCGGGAAGGTCGGCTCGTCCAGGATGACCAGCGCGTCCAGCGGGTCGCCGTCCTCGCCGAGGGTGTTCTCGACGAAGCCGTAGTCGGTCGGGTAGGCGGTCGAGGTGAAGAGTCGACGGTCCAGGCGGATCCGACCGGTCTCGTGGTCCACCTCGTACTTGTTCCGCGAACCCTTCGGAATCTCGATCGTGACGTCGAACTCCACCGGTGGCTCCTCCATGATCAACACATAGTTCTGGTGGTTAAGTGTCCCTCACGCAGGTGGGTGATCGCGAAAGGGGCTGGTGGTCGTGCGGGAGCCGAAGGTCTGGCGGGCCGCGAGACCGCATGTGGCGCGGGTCGCGCGCGGCGTGAAACCGGGGATCGCGCGCGTCGTACGCGCCGTCGAGCCCGGTGCCGCGCGCGTCGCACGGGTGGTGAAACCCGGCGTCGAACGCGTCACGAGCGCCGTCACGGCACGCTCTTCGCAGCTCGCGGGGAGCGCGAAGAAGCTCACGACCCTCCAGTTCACCGCCGGCGCGGCCACCCTGGGGCTGGTGCTCTCGGCCGGGGCGGTGACCGCCGCCGGACCCTGGGACTCCTCCGGTCAGCGTACGGCCGAGCGCGCCTGGGCGGCATCGGGGGCCGGCCAGGGTGGCGCAGATCACGGACGTCGTTCGGGTACGTCGTCCGGCACGGCGGGGGCGCCCAAGCCCGCGCCGAGCGCCCCCGCCGTGCTGGCCGGCCTCGACGGCGCCTCCGGCGCGAACTCCCTGCCCGCATCCGGCGCCCTGGCCGCCGCCCTCGACCCGTTCCTGAAGGCACCCGTCCTGGGCCCCCGCCGCGCGGCCGCCGTCGTCGACGTCGCGACCGGCAAGCGGCTGTACGCCCAGAACGCGGACGACGCCCTGACCCCCGCCTCCACGACCAAGATCGCCACGGCTGTCGCCGCCCTCTCGGCGGTCGGCCCCGACCACCGCATCGAGACCCGCGCGGTCCTGGCGCCCGACTCCACCGAGGTCGTCCTCGTCGGCGGCGGCGACCCCACCCTCACCGCGCACCAGGACACGGGCGGCTACGCGAGCCTGCGCACCCTCGCCGACGAGACGGCCGCCGCCCTGGACGAGCGCCACCTGAAAAAGATCACCCTCACCCGCGACACCTCCCTCTACGAGGGCCCCGAGCAGCACACCATCGGCGTGAACGGCAACCTCGCCCTGGTCGTCCCGCTGATGGCCGACGAGGCCCGCCTCGACGACTCGTCCAGCGGCAGCGCGGACCGCGCCCCGGACCCGGCGGCGGCCGCCACCGCGACGTTCGCCTCCCTGCTGGAGGAGCGGGGCGTCGAGGTGAAGACCGAGGGCTCCGCGAAGACCCCGAAGGACGCGAAGGAACTCGCCGCCGTCTCCTCCCCGCCCCTGTCGACCCTGGTCGAGCGCATGCTCACCCAGAGCGACAACGACATCGCCGAGGCCCTGGCCCGCCAGGTCGCGCTCGCGACGGGCGAGCGGCCGAGCTTCGAAGGCGGCGCGGCGGCCATCGAGAAGGAACTGAAGAAGCTCGAACTGCCCCTCGGCGGTGTCGAGTTCGCGGACGGCAGCGGCCTCAGCCGCGGCAACGAACTGACCCCCGCTCTCCTCACCACCCTCCTGGCCAGGTCCGCGGACCCCGACCACCCCGAACTCCGCTCCGTCCTCACCGGCCTCCCCGTCGCCGGCTTCACCGGCACCCTCCGCGGCCGCTACCCCAGCGACGCCACCGGTACCGGCGTCGTCCGCGCCAAGACCGGCACCCTGAGCAACGTGAACACCCTCGCCGGTACGGTCGTCGACGCCGACGGCCGCCTCCTCGCCTTCGCCTTCCTGGCGACGGAGACGGACATGGCCGACACCGACCTCGCCAAGAAGGCACTGACCGACGCCACCTCCACCCTGGCGACCTGCGGCTGCCGCTGAAGGGGAAGGCCGGGGCGAAGCCCTGGGGCTTCAGGGGCGCGGGGCGGAGTCGACGTGCGGCTCCGCCGCGTGGGCGCGAGAAGCCCCACCCACCCGCACCCGAGTCACAACCGCACCCACCCCCCCCACCCCACGGCCTGCCCCAAGCGGCACCGCTCACGTACGGTTGACAACATGACTCGTATCGGTGGTGCCGAGATGGTCGACTGGAATCTCGCGGTGGCGACCGCGACCCGGCTCGTACGGCCGGGCCCCGAGGTGAGCCGCGACGAGGCCAGGGCCATCGTCGCCGAGCTCCGCCGGCACGCGAAGGCGTCGGAGGAACACGTCCGCGCCTACACGCGGATGCTGCCCGACACGGGCGACGACACCCCCGTCCTGGTGGTGGACCGGCCCGGCTGGGTCCGGGCCAACGTGGCCGGCTTCCGGGAGCTGCTGAAGCCGCTGCTGGAGAAGATGCAGGAACGTCGCGGCAACACCCCGGGCGGCGCCGTCCTCGGCGCGGTCGGCGGCAAGGTCACCGGCGTCGAACTGGGCATGCTTTTGTCGTTCCTGTCCTCGCGGGTCCTCGGTCAGTACGAGACCTTCGCCCCGGCGACCCGCGAACTCCCGGCGGGCGAGAACGGCGGGGGCCGACTGCTCCTCGTCGCGCCGAACATCGTGCACGTGGAGCGCGAACTCGACGTCCAGCCCCACGACTTCCGCCTCTGGGTGTGTCTGCACGAGGAGACGCACCGGACCCAGTTCACGGCCGTCCCCTGGCTGCGGGACCACCTGGAGGGTGAAATCCAGTCGTTCCTGGGGGAGACGGAGGTCGATCCCACGACCTTCCTGGAGCGCATCCGGGAGGCCGCCCAGTCACTCGCAGGTGGCCGGCCCGAGGGAGAGGTGGGCGACGACGGTCACTCGATCGTGGAATTGGTGCAGACCCCCGCCCAGCGCGAGATCCTCGGCCGGCTGACCGCCGTCATGTCCCTCCTGGAGGGCCACGCCGACTACGTGATGGACGGGGTCGGCCCGGCCGTCGTGCCCTCGGTCGCCGAGATCCGCGAGAAGTTCCAGCAGCGACGGGCCAAGGGCGCCTCCCGCCTGGACCAGGCCCTGCGCAAGCTGCTGGGCCTGGACGCCAAGCTCAGGCAGTACAGGGACGGCGAGCGGTTCGTACGGGCGGTCGTCGAACAGGTCGGCATGGACGGCTTCAACCGTGTCTGGACCTCACCGAACACCCTGCCGACCAAGGCGGAGATCGCCAAACCGGCGGACTGGGTCACACGGGTGCATCGCAAGGCGGAGTCGTGAGCCACGCGTGAGCGTGGTGAACGAATCCGGCCTACGGCAGGCAAACGCACCTCCAATCACCCGTCCGAGGGACCGTGAGCGAGGGGTAGGCGTGCAATGCTCGGGGAACGGCCCGGTTCTGTCACCATCTACACACTCTGAGTGACCGAACCCGGGCTCACCCCCCGACAATTTCATGAAGGGAACCGGACATGGGTCCCCACCCCGCGGTCGCGGCGATACGCCTGGCGGTACGCCGCGTACTCCACGACCTCCTCACCGAACACGACACGAACACCACCCTGCGCGCGCCCGCCCACGCGACCCCCGGCGCGCCCTCGGGCACGGGCGCGCGACCGGCGCCCGCGCCGCCCACGGCCGTGCCCCCCACGGCCGGGCCCATCGACGTCCGGCGCAGCGCGTCCGCGCGCCCGGGGGCCTCCCGCACGGGAGCCGGCGGGGACGAGCGCCCGCTCGTGCTCGTGGCGTGCTCCGGCGGCGCCGACTCCATGGCCCTCGCCTCCGCCCTCGCCTTCGAGGCGCCCAAGCTCGGCGTCCGCGCCGGCGGCGTCACCGTCGACCACGGTCTGCAGCCCGGTTCCGACCTGCGCGCCGAGGAAGTCGCCCTGCGCCTGCGCGAACTGGGCCTGGACCCGGTCGAGTCCGTGGCCGTGACCGTCGGCCGCGAGGGCGGCCCCGAGGCCGCCGCCCGGGACGCCCGCTATGCCGCCCTCGACGCCGCGCTGGAACGCCACGGCGGCACCGCCGTCCTGCTCGGCCACACCCGCGACGACCAGGCCGAAACCGTCCTGCTCGGTCTCGCCCGCGGCTCCGGCATCCGCTCCCTGTCCGGTATGGCCGCGGTCTCGGGGGCCGACGGCCGTTATCGCCGCCCCTTCCTCCAGCTCGACCGCCAGACCGCCCGCAAGGCCTGCATGGTCCAGTCGCTGCCCGTCTGGGACGACCCGCACAACGCCGATCCCGCCTACACCCGGTCCAGGCTCCGCCACGAGGGCCTGCCCGCCCTGGAGAAGGCGCTCGGCAAGGGCGTCGTCGAGGCCCTCGCCCGTACGGCCCAGCTCTCCCGGGACGACGCCGACGCCCTGGACACCTGGGCCCGTCAGGCCGAGGCGTCCGTCCGCGACGCCGCCGGCCTGCTGGAGTGCGCGAAGCTCTACGCGCTCCCGCCCGCCGTACGCCGCCGGATCCTGCGCCGGGTCGCCATCGAGGCCGGTGCCCCGGCCGGTTCCCTCTTCGCCCGGCACATCGAGGAGGTCGACCGGCTCATCACCGGCTGGCGCGGTCAGGGGGCCATCAATCTCCCCGGCCGAGTCGTCGCCCAGCGCCAGGGTGGCAGACTGGTGATTCGGCAAGGCTGAAATCCGGACGCCGAAGGGGCCCCTCACACGGGCCCCGGATCCCCCGCACGGAGTGCGGGCGTCCGGGAGCGGCCCTGGGACGACCGACCGAAAGTGATGCGGGTGGACGCGAAAGACATGGGTGCCGACCTCAAAGAGGTGCTCATCACCAAGGAAGAGATCGACGCGAAGCTCGTCGAGCTGGCCGCGAAGATCGACGCGGAGTACGCGGGCAAGGACCTGCTGATCGTCGGAGTCCTCAAGGGCGCGGTCATGGTCATGGCGGACCTCGCGCGGGCGCTGTCCACCCCGGTCACCATGGACTGGATGGCCGTGTCCTCCTACGGCGCGGGCACCCAGTCCTCGGGTGTCGTGCGGATCCTCAAGGATCTCGACACCGACATCAAGGGCAAGCACGTCCTGATCGTCGAGGACATCATCGACTCGGGGCTGACGCTGTCCTGGCTGATCTCCAACCTCGGCTCCCGCGAGCCCGAGTCCCTGAAGATCTGCACTCTGCTGCGCAAGCCCGACGCCGCCAAGGTCGCCATCGACGTGGAATGGGTCGGCTTCGACATCCCCAACGAGTTCGTCGTGGGCTACGGCCTCGACTTCGCCGAGAAGTACCGCAACCTCCCGTTCGTCGGTACGCTCGCGCCCCACGTCTACGGCGGCTGAACAACCCCCGTAAGACGCTCGGGAACCCCAGCGGGTTTCGCGCCGTTGGAGCATGCGAGGACGGGATCGCCGACAGTCCCCTGCGGCTTCGGGTGACAATGCTGGGGTACCGTCCGAAGAACAGTCTTTTATCAAACTCACTATGGCAGGAGGGACGGGGCGGCACCGCTCCGTATGGATGGACGTGAAGCGATACTTCCGTGGGCCAGTCATGTGGATCGTGCTGGCCGTCCTTGCCGTGGTCGTGTTGATGCAGGTCGTCGGCTCGTCCGGCGGCTACAAGACGGTGGACACCGGCCAGGTGGTCCAGGCGATCAATGACAACAAGGTCAAAGAAGCCAAACTGACCACCGGCGAAGAGCAGCTCCTCAAGGTGCAGCTCAAGGACGGCCAGAAGATCGAGGGAAGCTCGAAGCTCCAGGCGAGCTACATCGGCGACCAGGGCGTCACCCTCGCCAACACCCTGCAGGACAAGTTCCAGAACAAGCAGATCCCCGACGGGTACACGGTCTCCCCGACCAAGCAGAACGCTTTCGTCGGCATCCTGCTGTCCCTGCTCCCCTTCGTCCTCATCGTGGTCGTCTTCCTGTTCCTGATGAACCAGATGCAGGGCGGCGGCTCCCGGGTCATGAACTTCGGGAAGTCCAAGGCCAAGCTCATCACCAAGGACACCCCGAAGACGACGTTCTCGGACGTCGCCGGCGCGGACGAGGCCGTCGAGGAACTCCACGAGATCAAGGAGTTCCTGCAGGAGCCCGCCAAGTTCCAGGCCGTGGGCGCCAAGATCCCCAAGGGTGTGCTGCTCTACGGCCCGCCCGGTACGGGCAAGACGCTGCTGGCGCGCGCCGTCGCCGGCGAGGCGGGCGTCCCCTTCTACTCGATCTCCGGTTCCGACTTCGTCGAGATGTTCGTCGGTGTCGGTGCCTCCCGGGTCCGTGACCTCTTCGAGCAGGCCAAGGCGAACGCCCCGGCGATCGTCTTCGTCGACGAGATCGACGCGGTCGGCCGCCACCGCGGCGCCGGCCTCGGCGGTGGTCACGACGAGCGCGAGCAGACGCTGAACCAGCTGCTCGTCGAGATGGACGGCTTCGACGTCAAGGGCGGCGTGATCCTCATCGCCGCGACGAACCGCCCGGACATCCTCGACCCGGCGCTGCTGCGCCCGGGCCGCTTCGACCGCCAGATCGCCGTCGACCGCCCGGACATGCAGGGCCGTCTGGAGATCCTCAAGGTCCACCAGAAGGGCAAGCCGGTCGCGCCCGACGTCGACCTCGGCGCCGTCGCCCGCCGCACCCCCGGCATGACGGGTGCCGATCTCTCCAACGTCCTGAACGAGGCCGCGCTCCTGACGGCCCGCAGCGACAGGAAGCTGATCGACAACCACATGCTGGACGAGGCGATCGACCGTGTGATCGCGGGCCCGCAGAAGCGGACCCGGATCATGTCGGACAAGGAGAAGAAGATCACCGCGTACCACGAGGGCGGTCACGCCCTGGTCGCGGCGGCCTCACCGAACTCCGACCCCGTCCACAAGATCACCATCCTGTCCCGGGGCCGCGCCCTCGGCTACACGATGGTCCTGCCGGACGAGGACAAGTACTCGACCACCCGTAACGAGATGCTCGACCAGCTCGGCTACATGATGGGTGGCCGCGCCGCCGAGGAACTGGTCTTCCACGACCCGACCACGGGCGCCTCGAACGACATCGAGAAGGCCACCAGCCTGGCCCGCGCGATGGTCACCCAGTACGGCATGACCGAGCGTCTCGGTGCCATCAAGTTCGGCGGCGACAACAGCGAGCCGTTCCTCGGACGTGAGATGGCTCACCAGCGCGACTACTCGGAAGAGGTCGCCGCGCTCGTGGACGAAGAGGTCAAGAAGCTCATCGAGAACGCGCACAACGAGGCCTGGGAGATCCTGGTCGAGAACCGCGACGTCCTCGACAACCTGGTGCTGCAGCTGCTGGAGAAGGAGACGCTGGGCAAGGAGCAGATCGCCGAGATCTTCGCCCCCATCGTCAAGCGTCCGCCCCGGCCCGCCTGGACCGGCTCCTCCCGCCGCACCCCCTCCACCCGTCCGCCGGTGCTCTCCCCCCGGGAGCTGGCACTGACGAACGGCGCGAACGGCGCGACGCCGGCGATCACCACCAAGGCGCCCGTCGACGCGACTCCGGAGGAGAACGCGGAGAGCTGACGCCCCACCGGCGAGAACCGGCCACCGCCGGGAGCCTCGGCTCCCGGCCCCGGCCGCCTCGTCAGGCCCGGAATGGATGCCGTGCCCCCCAGGTTCTAGCCTGGGGGGCACGGCCTTTTCGTATGACCGGAACATGGCCGAAAAATGAGACGCGTGGCCGTGCGCGTCGTCAGGCTCAGGAGCGAGGCACGACATGACCGACCCCGTGACGCTGGACGGTGGGGGCGCCATCGGCGAGTTCGACGAGAAGCGCGCCGAGAACGCCGTACGGGAGCTGCTGATCGCGGTCGGCGAGGATCCCGACCGGGAGGGGCTCAGGGAGACACCGGCGCGGGTGGCGCGAGCGTACCGGGAGATATTCGCGGGGCTGTGGCAGCAGCCGGAAGAAATGCTGACCACGACGTTCGACCTCGGTCACGACGAGATGGTCCTGGTGAAGGACATCGAGGTCTACAGCACCTGTGAACACCATCTGGTCCCGTTCCGCGGTGTCGCGCACGTCGGGTACATCCCGTCCACCAGCGGAAAGATCACCGGCCTGTCGAAGCTGGCGCGGCTGGTGGACGTCTACGCCCGGCGGCCCCAGGTGCAGGAGCGGATGACCACGCAGATCGCCGACTCGCTGATGGAGATCCTGGAGCCGCGCGGGGTCATCGTGGTCGTGGAGTGCGAGCACATGTGCATGTCGATGCGGGGCATCCGCAAGCCCGGCGCGAAGACCATCACGTCGGCCGTGCGCGGCCAGCTGCGGGACGCGGCCACCCGCAACGAGGCGATGAGCCTCATCATGGCCCGCTGAACCCCCGCGCGTTCGGCCGGGCCGCTACGTCGCGCGGGCCGCGCCGCCGCCCGTGTCGTCGTCCTCCGGGAGCTTGCAGACGCGCTCCAGGAAGAAGGCGGCCACTATCACGCCGATGCCCGCGAGGACGGAGAACCCGGCGTAGATGGCCTGGTCGCGGCGGGCCGGCATCTCCAGGTACTCCAGGAGGAAGATCCCGACGCCGCCGTACATCCCGGCGACGAGGGCGGCGACGAGGGCGCTGGCCTGGCCGAAGACGACCGCGCGGGCGGCCATCAGGGGCTCCACGCCCTTGGCGCCCGGCCGGCGCTCCCGCTGGGCCTTGAGCCGGTTGCGCAGGGACACCGCGGTGGCCGTCAGGACGGTGGCGATCAGGGCGAGCACGATGGGCGCGGCCAGCGGGACGCTCGGCAGGGTGTCCACCGAGCTCCACAGCCGGGCCCCGGCCCAGGACAGCACCCCCGCGACGACGAACACCGCGGCCAGCGTCCTGATGCGCAGCTCTTTCACGATGCCCCTTCGACGAGCCCGGTGGTCCACGGAAAGCCGGGGTCCACGGGCGGCGGGCGGTCGGCCCGGCCGGTGGTCCCGACGGTGTCGGGGATGATCCCGACCCGGTAGACCTTAACGACTACGCGGGCAGGTGGAGTTCCAGGTCGGCGCGGGGCGTCACGCCTTCGCGGGTGACATCGTCCAGGAGCAGGGCGACCGGGCCGCGGCCGACGAGCCGGGCCTCCGGGTCGACGTCGTGCCAGGGGGCGAGGACGAAGGCCCGTTCGTGCGCGCGCGGATGCGGCAGGGTGAGCAGCGGATCGTCGGAGACGACGTCCGCGTACGCCACGATGTCGACGTCCAGCGTGCGCGGGCCCCAGCGCTCGTCCCGCACCCGGTGGAAGGCCTCCTCGACGGCCTGGGCGCGCTCCAGCAGCGAGGAGGGCGGCAGGGTGGTCTTCAGGACGACGACCGCGTTGAAGTACGAGGGCTGGCTGCCCGGCGCCACCCCCCAGGGCTCGGTCTCGTACACCGGCGAGACGGCCTTGACGCGTACGCCCGGTGTGTCCTCCAGCGCGTCGATCGCGCCCTGGATGTTCTCCAGCCGGTTGCCCAGGTTCGAACCGAGGGAGAGCACCGCCCGGCGGGGGTTGTGCAGGGTCGTGTCGGCCTCGTCCACCTTCTGTACGACGGAGGCGGGCACCGGCTGTACGGTCGGGTCGCTGTGACCCGCGGCGAAGAACGCGGTCATACTCGGCTCCGGGTGATGGTGACGGTCACGTCGTCGAAGGGGACGGTGATCGGCGCGTTCGGCTTGTGGACGGCGACCTCGACCTCCTGGACCCCGTCGTGCTCCAGGCACGCCCGGGCGATGCGCTCGGCGAGCGTCTCGATGAGGTTCACCGGCTCGCCCTCCACGAGAGCGACGACCTCCTCCGCCACGATCCCGTAGTGCACGGTCTTCGCCAGGTCGTCGTCGGCGGCAGCCGGCCGGGTGTCCAGGCCGAGCGTGAGGTCCACCACGAAGGTCTGGCCCTCCTCGCGCTCGTGCGGGAACACCCCGTGGTGTCCACGGGCCCTGAGGCCACGCAACGCGACACGATCCACGCGAATCACTCCTGCAGTCGTCGGGAACGGCCGATGTCACCCGTGTCATCCGTGTCATCCGTGCGCGCTCGGCACACCGGCCACCTCCGAATCTACCTGCGAGCCACGACAACCCTCGCGCACGCGGGCCCGGGTGGACCGCCTACCCCGTCAGGACGGTGTGTCCTCGCTCTCGTCCTCATCGGATTCGGTCAGCACCGGGGAGCCGTGGTGCGACCAGAGCTTCCAGCCGTCGGATGTGCGGCGGAACACGTTCGTGGCCACCACCAGCTGTCCCACGAGCGGTCCCAGCTCGTCACTGCCGTCCGGCGCCGGCCCGCCGCTCAGGATGTTCTCGGTGCAGGTGACGAGCGCGGTGTCCCCCGTGACCGACACATGCACGTCGGTGAGGAAGAACTGGATGTACTCCGTGTTCGCCATGATCAGCGCGTACGACCGCAGCACCTCGCCGCGCCCGGTCAGGACGGGCCAGCCGGGGTGCACGCAGGAGATCACGCCCGTCTCGGCGGGGTCGTGGTACTCCTCGTCCACGCCCACGTCGGCGGGGGTCAGCCAGAGCGAGGAGAGCGTCTCGAAGTCGCCCTGTTCCATGGCCTCGTAGAAGGCCCGGTTGGCGAGTTCGACCTGTTCGACGTCGGTGTGGGGAGCGCTCACCGCTCCCGGGCCCCTTCGATGGCGCGGGCCACGCGGACCGCGTCGGCGGTGGCGCGGACCTCGTGCACCCGGACCGCCCAGGCACCCTGCTGGGCGGCCAGGGCCGACACGGCGGCGGTCGCGGCGTCCCGTTCGCGGGCGGGCGGCGGGGCGCCCTCCGGGCCCGCCAGGACCCGGCCGAGGAACCGTTTGCGGGACGCGGCGACCAGGAGGGGGTGGCCCAGGCCGAGCAGCCGGTCGAGGTGGGCGAGGAGGGTGAGGTCGTGCTCGGCGTCCTTGGAGAAGCCGAGGCCGGGGTCCACGACGACGCGGTCCTGCGCGACACCGCCCTCCAGAACGGCCTCCACGCGCGCGTGCAGCTCCTGTGCCACCTCGGCGACGACGTCCTCGTAGACGCCCCTGACGTTGCCGCCCTCCAGGAAGCCGCGCCAGTGCATCACCACGAAGGGGGCGCCGGCGGCCGCCACCACCGGGATCATCGCGGGGTCGGCGAGGCCGCCGCTGACGTCGTTGACGAGGGCGGCGCCGACGGTGAGGGCCTGCTCGGCGACGGAGGCGCGCATGGTGTCCACGGACACGGTGACGCCCTCGGAGGCCAGCCCCCGCACGACGGGGATGACGCGCTTGAGTTCCTCGGCCTCGTCGACGCGGGCGGCACCGGGCCGGGTCGACTCACCGCCCACGTCCACCAGGTCCGCGCCCTCCGCGACCATGTCCAGGCCGTGCTTGACCGCCGCCGTGGTGTCGAACCAGCGGCCGCCGTCGGAGAACGAGTCGGGGGTGACATTGACGACCCCCATGACCGCGCAACGGTCCCACACGGGCATTCCGGCCACCTGACCGCGCCCGTTCTGCTTGCTCATGCGTCAAGCCTAGGCCCACGGCGCCGGGGGCCCTGCCCCGAGCCGGGGCCCCCGGCACCAGGTGACCGAGGTCCTAGGCCGCACGGACGTTCTGTTCGCCGATGTGCTGGTCCGCCACCGTGTGCGCGCACGGCCGGCGGACCTTCGGGCGCGGGCGCAGCACAGAGGGGAGGGCGAGGTGGACGAAGCCCTCGGCCTGCATCGCGGCGAGGCCGATGCGGGGCAGGTCGCGGGAGGCGGCGTAGACGACGAAGCGGGGCACCCAGCGCGGGTTGAACTTCGCGTTGAACTTGTACAGCGACTCGATCTGGAACCAGCGGGACAGGAAGACCAGCAGGCCGCGCCAGGCGCGCAGCACCGGTCCCGCGCCGATCCTCTCGCCGCGGGCCAGGGCCGAACGGAACATCGCGAAGTTCAGGGAGACCTGCTGCACGCCCAGGCGGGGAGCCGCCTGGAGGGCCGCGACGATGAGGAGTTCGTTCATGCCGGGGTCCGCCGAGCGGTCACGGCGCATCAGGTCCAGGGAGGCGCCGTCGGGGCCCCAGGGCACGAAGTGGAGTACGGCCTTGAGGTCGCCGTACGGGCCGGGGACCTCGTCCGCCTTGTGCGCGGTGGCGATGAGGCAGTCGCCGTCGGCCGGGTCGCCGACGCGGCCGAGCGCCATCGAGAAGCCGCGTTCGGTGTCGGTGCCGCGCCAGTCCTCGGCGGCACGGCGGATCCGCTCCAGCTCCGCCTCGCCGAGGTCACGGACGCGCCGGACCCGGGTCTCGTAACCGAGCCGCTCGATGCGCTTCACCATTTGACGCACGTTGCGCATCGCGCGTCCGGCGAGGGAGAAATCCGCGACGTCCACCACCGCCTCGTCGCCCAGTTCGAGGGCGTCGAGGCCGGTCTCGCGGGTCCACACCTCGGCGCCCGTCTCCGAACAGCCCATGACGGCCGGGGTCCAGGAGTGGGCCTTGGCCTCGTCCATGAAGCGTTCGATCGCGCCGGGCCAGGCCTCGACGTCGCCGATCGGGTCGCCGCTGGCCAGCATCACCCCGGAGACGACGCGGTAGGTGACCGCGGCCTTGCCGCTCGGGGAGAAGACGACCGCCTTGTCGCGGCGGAGCGCGAAGTGGCCGAGGGAGTCGCGGCCGCCGTGCCGGTCCAGCAGGGCGCGCAGCCGTACCTCGTCGTCGTCGGTGAGACGCGCCGCCGGGTGTTCGGGGCGGAAGGCCAGGTAGACGGTGGTGATCGCGGTCAGCAGGCCGAGGGCGCCGAGCGAGAAGGCCACCGTCCAGGACGTGGTGCCGAGGTAGCCGACCGGGCCCTCGAAGCCGAACAGACCGTAGATGACGTGTTCGAGCCGGTCGGCGAGGCTCGGGTCGCCGACCATGCGCCCGGGGTGGGCGCTGACGACGAGCAGACCGAGGACGATCGACCCGGCGCCCATCAGCACGAAGTTGGCGAGCGCCCGCCAGCGGCTGGTGGGGTCGGGCAGGGCGCGGAACTCGTCGCGGTGGCGCAGCAGGGGGACGAACAGGGCGAGCGAGACGAGCACGCCGACGAGCGAGTGCCGGTAGGCGAACTGGGCGATCGCCCCGGCCGGCAGCAGCACCACGGCCGCCCGCCAGGCTCGCCGTTTGCGCCGGCGCAGACCGTGGGCGAGGAGCAGCAGCAGGACGCCCACGCTCAGCGAGAGGGCCGCCGCGAACGGGCCGAGGGCGCCCGGGAGCACCTCGGCCAGTGTGTGCATACGGCTGTTCCGGAAGCGCGGGAACACGCCCGCGGCGATGTCCACCAGGCCGACGAGCGTGCAGGCCCTGGCGACCAGGGCGGGCACGGCCTCGGGGCGCGGCCCGCGCAGTGCGCCGCGCACGGCGCCGTATCCGCGCCCTACGGCGCCCGCCGGGAGTCGGTCCGGGCGGACCGGAACCTCGCCCGACATTTCCCCATCTGTCCTGACAGACATCGCATCCCGTTGTTCCGCGAGTGAGCTTGGATCCGGTGCCTTTTCCGGCATCCGGCGACATTGCGCCCTCTAGGACGGTGCCTTGGCGAGGGAGGTTCACTCTCCAACGGAAAGCTGAACCCAAGGACAAGGAAAGACAAGGAAAGAAAGGGCGGCGGGAGACAACCCGATGGGTCTCACGAGCGACACGGTTCTGGTCCTGGCGGTTCTGTCCGCCGTGCTGCTGTTCGCCGGCACGGTGTGGCTGTGGCCGAGACTGGCCCGCCACGGCTGGCGGGCGGTCGGCGGCCGGATCGCCGTCCTGCTGGCCACGCAGGTCGCGCTCTTCGCCTCGGTCGGCCTCGTCGCGAACCAGGCCTTCGGGTTCTACGCCAGCTGGGCCGACCTCCTGGGCCGGGAGAGCGGCCAGGGTGTGGTCGTCGACCACGACGGCGCCGACACCGGCGGACCGCTGCGGGTCGTCGACACCCAGCCGCTGAACGGGACCGGGGGTACCCGCCCCCAGGCCGGCGGCCAGATCCAGAAGGTCGAGATCGTCGGCCGTACGACCCGGATCGCCACCCCGGCGTACGTGTACCTGCCGCCGGAGTACTTCCAGGCGCGGTACCGCACCCGGACCTTCCCCGCCGTCGTCGTCCTCACCGGCTACCCCGGCACCGCCGAGGCGCTCGTCAAGGGACTCCACTATCCGCGGACTGCCCGTGGGCTGGCCCGCGAGGGCACGGCACAGCCGATGATCCTGATCATGCTGCGGCCGACCGTGGCGCCGCCGCGCGACACCGAGTGCGTGGACGTGCCGGGGGGACCGCGGACCGAGTCGTTCTTCGCGCGGGACCTGCCGGACGCCGTGGGCCATCACTACAGGGTGGGGAAAAGGCCGGGGAGTTGGGGGATCGTCGGAGACTCGACCGGCGGCTACTGTGCGCTGAAACTGGCCATGCACCACCCTCGGGTGTACGCCGCCGGGGCGGGCCTCTCGCCGTACTACAAGGCGCCGAGCGACCCGACGACCGGTGATCTCTTCCACGGCGACAAGACGTCACGGAACGAGGCGGATCTCTTCTGGTATCTCGCGCACCGACCGGCGCCGGACACCTCTCTGCTGGTCACCAGCAGCAAACAGGGAGAGACCAACTACAAGGACACCCTGAAGTTCATCGAGTCGGTGGAGGAGAAGCGGCCGACGCGGATCTCGTCGATCATCCTCGACAGCGGCGGGCACAACTTCAACACGTGGCGGCGGGAGATCCCGGCGACCCTGCAGTGGCTCAGCGGGCGGCTGAGCGACCGGTGAGGGGCGTGCGGGCCCGCGGTGCGCAGATGGTCGGAGAGGTGACGACAAGGGGGTGGACGGGGCCCTCGGCAATTCGCCGGAATTCACCGGCCGCAGGGGAGAAGCAGATGTGGCCAAGGCGTATCCGGATTCAATGGGGTTGATCCAAGAGAGGAGTCGCCGGTGGGCGCATTGGTGCACCGGCGGTGAGGAAGCCTGTGAGGGCTTGTGAGAGCTGAGAGAGGCGGCTGAGTTTTTACGGCCCGGGCCACCATCATTCGCCTACGCGCGGTAAGTTTCTGGCCATGCCACGTGGACGTCACCGCCATTCACCTCCTCTGCACAGGCTGCTGCCCCCCACGGCGATCGCAGGCGTCTCGCTCGTCTGCGCCCTCGGGCCCTGGGTGTTCTCCGAGCAGTCCGTGCTCCGGGTCACCGCAGCCGTCGCGGCGGCGACCGCGGCCGTGGGCGCGGCGGTCATGCGCCGTTGGGACGTCGAGGCGGGCAAACGCGTCGCCGACCTCACGCGCGCGCGGGCGAGCGACGAGTGGCGTCATGAGGAGCGCGTCGCCGAGCTGGAGACCGACCTCGACGAGTCGCGCGAGCTGCGCACCAAGCTGGAGCACAAACTCCGCGCCAAGCGCACCGAACTCGCGGGCCTACGCAACGAACACGCCGCGCTGCTGCGCCGCTACGCCACCGCCGAGACCGAGCGGGCCAGTGCCCTGGAGGGCCGCCGCCTGCTGGAGATCGAGGCGACCGTGCCGGAGGAGGCACGGGAGTTGCCGGCGGCCGGGGCGGACGAGGACGCGGGCAAGGACGACGAGGTGAGCGCGGCGTCCCAGGCCTCGCCGGTGCCGCCACAGGGGGTTCCGGCGGCGGGCGCGCCCTGGGCCTCGTGGGAGACGGCCTCCAAGGCCGCCGCGAAGGCCGCGGAAGCGGTGGAGGCGGCGAAGTCGGCGAAGTCGGTTGCCGCACCGGAGGGCGGGGCTGTGGCTGCCCCGGCCGGCGCGGGTGCGGGTGGTTCGGCGGTGGACGGGGACGCGGACGCCGACGAGGAGGACGCCGGGGAGGAGTTCGGGGGAGATCTCGGGGAGGACGCCGGGGAGGATTTCGCGGAGGACCTCGGGGACGAGGAGGCGAACTCCGCGGTGTTCTCACCGTCCGGGTCCGGGCTCTTCCTGCGTGCCAACTCGGCGCTGGACCGGATCATCACCCAGCGGGGCTCGGAGCAGGGCACGGCGGGAGACGAGGCCGAGACGGAGATCGGGGTCGACGGCGAAGCCGTGGCCGAGAGCACGGCCGTGTCGGAGACCGACGGCGAGATCGTGGCTGCGGTCGGGCCCGAGGCCGAGACTGAGACCGTCTCCGCCAACGCCACCAACCCCGTGTCCCTGTCCGAAGCCGAAGCCGAAGCCATCGACACCGGGGCCATCGACACCGAGGCCATCGACACCGGGGCCGAGCCCGACGCGCCCGCCGACGTGGAGGCCGGAGGCGCCGGTACCGAAGGCGAGAACGCCGCCGAGCCGGCGTACGAGCCCGAGCCTGAATTCGCTCCAGACGCAGACGCAGACGCAGACGCCGGCGCGGAAACCGCTTCCGCCGACGAACAGCCCGTCGAACAGCCCGTCGAACCGGTCGCGGCCGAGGCGTCCGTGGACCGATCCGCCCCCGCCGGGTCCGCCGACGCCGGGTCCGCCGAGGGGCAGGCGCCGAAGGGCCCCAAGGGGCCGCCTTCGCCCAAGGGTGATCCGGACGGACCGACCGATGGAGGTACTCGGCAGGGACGTTCCGCCGAGTCGGCGCAGGAGCCCGTTCCGGTGCTCACCGCCGAGGAGGACGACGCCGCGGGGAAGTCCGTGGCGGTCCGCGGACACGAGCGCGCGACCGCCGATCCCGTACCCGCTGTCTCCGCTCCGGCACGGTCGACGGGGGTGGGCGAGCTGACGCGGGTGGAGCCGTCGGGGCGTGCGCTGCCCGCGCTTCCGCCGGCCGGTCACTTCACGGTGCCCACCGCCGTGGCCGTCGTGCCGGCCGCGCCGTGGCGGCGGGCGTCCGTCGAAGGCGGGTTCGACTTCTTCGGTACCCAGAAGGGCGCGGACGCCCTGGAGGCGGTGCAGAACGAAGACCTCGCCGACGTGGTCGGCCAGGAGGCCCTCGCGCTCCACAAGGCCGAGTCCGAGGCCCGGTTCAAGCAGGCCGACGAGGCGTCCCGCGGTGTCGGCCAGGTCATCGACCTCACGGCCCACGACGAGACGGAGCAGATCGACATCCAGGGCCTGCGCACAGCGGCGTCCTAGTCACCAGTCACCAGTCACCAGCCATCGACAACCGGGCGCCCGACCTCGACGGTCGGGCGCCCCACGCATCTACCGCCCGGGCCCCGGCGTCACGCCATCCACCGGTCCGGCAGAGCCTCCCGCCGCCCTGTGCGGGATCGTTCCGCCTGGGCCCGCAGCAGCTCCGCTGCCTCGCCGGCGTCCCGTAGTCGCGCGGTAACGGTCTTGTTGGCGCCGGTGTCGACATGGACGTCGGCGAGCCTCTTGTACCGCTGCCAGGGCCCCTGCGCCAGCCGTACGCTCTGCACCTTCGCGTGCGGTACGAGGTCGAGCCGGCGCCGCAGCAGTCCGTGCCGCGCCGCGAACACCGAGCCGTCGACGGCGAGTCCGTACCCCCGCCACCAGAACGGCAGGCACCACCGGGCGCGGCCGGGCGGCCGTACGAGCGCCGCCGCGTCCGGCACGGCCACCCCGGGCAGCACGTGCGCGATCACGGCCTCGGCCACCTCGCGCGGCGCGACCGGCACGAGGACGGAGTTCGAGGAACCGGCCACGTCCAGCTCGACCCGGACCCATCCGCGCCGCCGCCACAGCAGCGGCTCGACGATGCGTACGGTCTGCACCCGGCCGGGCGGGACCGTCTCGTGGGCCCGGTCGAGGAGTCCGTGGTCGATGCGGAGCCCGTCGGGGGAGTCGCCGACCGTCCAGTCGTACTCCCCGACGAACCGTCCCACGCTGCTCGCCCCGGCCGCGCCGAGCAGCGGCAGCGCGGTCGCGAGGACGGTCCACACGCTCTCCGTGGCGAACCACAGCACGGACGGCACGACGACCGCGGCCACCAGGGCTCCCCAGGTGGCGCCGGTCAGGACGAGGGACATGGCCAGCACCCCCGCCGGGACCTTGAGCAGCTGCCGTACGGGAGCCTCGCCGACCTCGCGCGCGGTCTCCGGCGCGAAACCGGCGGCGCGGGCGAGGAGTTCGGCCCGCAGCGCGCCGGCGTGCGCCTCGCCGAGGTAGGCCAGCTCGTCCTTCTTGTCGGCGCCGACGACGTCCAGTTTGAGCTTGGCGACGCCCGCTATCCGGGCCAGCAGCGGGCGGGTGACGTCGATGGCCTGAATGCGTTCGAGGCGGATGTGGGCCGTGCGGCGGAACAACAGGCCGGTACGGATGCGCAGTTCGCTGTCGGTCACCGCGAAGTGGGTGAACCACCAGGTCAGGAAGCCGTACAGGGCGGCGGCCGGGATGAACACGGCGAGCGCGATCAGCAGCGTCGAGGTGTCGAGCCGCATCAGGTTCCGCTGCGCCCCGTCCGGATCGTGCACCGCCCAGCCGATCAGCACCGCGACCGGCGCCCAGGCCCGGCGCAGCGGCGTCACCGGATGCAGCCGATGCTCGACGACCACCGCCCCACCCACGTCACCACCACCGCTCACCACCACGGCCGCATCGATGCCCCCGGCCCTCGCGCCCGCCACCTCACCGGGCTCGCCCCGGCCTCCGGCAGTGCCGTCGCCGGCGCTCCCGGCCGGTGGTGCCGCGCGCCGGTCAGCGGCCTGTTCCGTCGCCGCCGCGGCCGCACCGGCGGTGTCGGCGCCTGCCTTCGGGTCCTCACCGGCGGCCTCGACCTTCGCCTCCGCCGTCCTGCCCGTCTCGTCGTCGGCCCTCGCGGCCTCGCCAGGTCCGTCTTGAGTTCCCGCGGCCTCGCCAGGTCCGTCCTGGGTTCCCGCGGCCTCGCCCGGTCCGTCCGTGTCCGTGGTCCGTGGCATCCCGCCGTGTCGTTCAGCGGCCCCGGGCCTCGCCTCCGCCCTCTCGCCCGGCCCGAAGGCGCCGGTGCCTTCGGCCCCCGCCCCCGCCACCTCGCCGGCATCCTCCGCCCTCGCCACCCCGCCCCGCCCGTCAGCGCCCCCGGCCGCCCCGCTGCGTTCGTCAGTGGCCTCCGCCGTGTCCACCTTCCGCTCCGCCCGTGCCGTGTCGTCCGCGTCCTGTGCCGGCACCGTCACAGCCCTGCCGATCGGGCCTCGCCCAGTTGGGTCAGGTGGTCGCGGAGGCGTTCGGCCTCGGCCGGGTCGAGGCCCGGGATGCGGGCGTCCGAGGCGGCCGCGGCCGTGTGGAGCTGGACGCTCGCCAGGCCGAAGTGCCGCTCCACGGGCCCGGAGGTCACCTCGACCAGCTGCATGCGCCCGTACGGCACCACGGTCTCCTCACGCCAGAGCACGCCCCGGCTGATCAGCAGGTCGTCGGCCCGTTCGGCGTACCGCCAGGACCGCCAGTTGCGGCCCAGCACCGGCCAGCCCCACAGCAGCACGCCCAGCGGCAGCAGCGCGAACGCCGCCCAGGGCGGGCCCGCCAGCCAGCCCGGCAGCACGGCCGTGGCGATCGTGAGCGGCACCAGCCACACCACCAGCAACAGCCGCCTCATCCGCAGCAGCCCGCGCGGCAGTCCCGTCCAGACCGGTTCGGCCTCCGCGCGTCCGGCGCCGTCCTCCAAGGTCCCCGTCTCCATTTCGCAAGCGTACGTACGACAGACTGTGTCCATGACTCCCCCGACGGAGACCCGAGAGACGACGGTCGGTATCGGCGGTGCCGCCGAGAGCACGGACATGGTGCTCAACATCGGCCCGCAGCACCCGTCCACCCACGGAGTGCTGCGGCTGCGGCTCGTCCTCGACGGCGAGCGGATCCAGCACGCCGAGCCGGTCATCGGCTACATGCACCGGGGCGCGGAGAAGCTGTTCGAGGCGCGCGACTACCGCCAGATCATCATGCTCGCCAACCGCCACGACTGGCTCTCCGCCTTCTCCAACGAACTCGGCGTCGTCCTCGGAGTCGAACGCATGCTCGGCATGGAGGTCCCCGAGCGCGCGGTCTGGATGCGCACGCTCCTCGCCGAGCTGAACCGGGTCCTGAACCATCTGATGTTCCTCGGGTCCTACCCGCTGGAGCTGGGCGGCATCACCCCGGTCTTCTACGCGTTCCGGGAGCGCGAGGAGCTCCAGAACGTGATGGAGGAGATCTCCGGCGGGCGCATGCACTACATGTTCAACCGCGTCGGCGGCCTCAAGGAGGACCTTCCGGCGGGCTGGACCGCCCGCGCGCGTACGGCGGTCGCGGACGTCCGCTCCCGGATGGGCGTCTTCGACGACCTGGTCCTCGGCAACGAGATCTTCCGGGGCCGTACCCGCGACGTGGGCGTCCTGTCCCCGGAGGCCGTGCACGCGTACGGCGTCAGCGGCCCGATCGCACGGGCCTCCGGTGTCGACCTCGACCTGCGGCGCGACGAGCCGTACCTGGCGTACGGCGAACTCCAGGACGTCCTGAAGGTCGTCACCCGGGAGGAGGGCGACTGTCTCGCCCGCTTCGAGTGCCTCCTGGAGCAGACCCACAACGCCCTCGCCCTCGCCGACGCCTGCCTCGACCGGCTCGCCGACCTGCCGCCGGGCCCGATCAACCAGCGCCTGCCGAAGGTCCTCAAGGCCCCCGAGGGCCACACCTACGCGTGGACCGAGAACCCCCTCGGCATCAACGGCTACTACCTCGTCAGCAAGGGCGAGAAGACCCCGTACCGCCTCAAGCTGCGCTCCGCCTCGTACAACAACATCCAGGCGCTCACCGAACTGCTGCCGGGCACCCTGGTGGCCGACATGGTGGCGATCCTGGGGTCGCTGTTCTTCGTGGTCGGGGACATCGACAAGTAGGACGGACCGGCAGGCGGGCAGGAGGGCAGGCGGGCAGGCGGGCAGGCGGGCGGATCAGCCGACCTGGTCGCGACGGAGAGGGTCCGCGATGCCGACCGACTGCACCAGCCAGCCGAAGTCGCCCAGTCCGCCGTGCGCGGTCAGCTCGGCGGCCTCACCCGCGCCCGCGAGGGCCCGTACGTACGCGGCCGGATCGGTGGTCGCGAGGGAGAGCGGCGGGCGCCCGGCGGTGACCCCGAGGCCGCGCAGGGCCTCCCGCTGGGTGAGCAGGCGGGCCCCCGGCAGCGCGCACGCGTCCAGCGCCACGTGCGCGGTGAGGTCGCACGACCCGTCCGGGACCGGCGCGGTCTCCCGCCCCTCCCGGAACCCCGTGAGCGTGCCGAAGGGCGGCCGGGAGCCGGCCAGGTGCGCGTAGTCGACGGCGACGGCCAGCCCCCGCCCGACACCCGCCACGGCGGCGGCCCACGCCCGGTCCCTCGGCAGCCCGACCTCCGCCCGCAGCCCCTCCTCCGGCTCCAGCGGCCACCACCGGTCCAGCCACCGCGCAGCCTCCCCGCCCACGGGCTGCCCGAGCAGCTCGCTCCCGTCCTCCCCCACGAGCACCAGCCGGGCCGTGCCGGCCGCGTCCACCTCGACCACGTCCACGGGCACGTTGTCCAGCCACTCGTTGGCGAACAGCAGCCCGGTGATCCCCGCCGGCGGCCGCGCGAGCCACTCGATGCGATGATCGAGACCGTGTGGCCGCCCGGCCAGTTCCACGGCGTACGCGCGCGTGCGGGACGCCACCTCTGCGGGCAGCGCGGCCAGCACCCCGCCCACCAGCTCCCCCCGCCCGGCTCCCATGTCCACGAACCCCAGCTCGCCGGGGCGCCCCAGCGCCTCGTCCACCCGGCACAGCAGTCGCGCCACGGCGGCGGCGTAGAGCGGGGAGGCGTGCACGGAGGTCCGGAAGTGCCCGGCGGGCCCTTCCGGACGCCGGTAGAAGCCGCGGGGCCCGTACAGGGCCTGCTCGGCCGCGGCGCGCCAACCGCGCCAGGGCCCCGCCCCTTCCGGGGCGCGGGGCCGTGACGTGTCCGGTCGCGCGGGACGATCGCTCATCACGTCAGGCTAAGCGGAACGGGTAACACGGCCTCCACCTTGGGGAGTACGTGCCCCGGTCACGGATCGGTCCTCCGGTTGACCCTTGCACACCGCCCCCTTCCCTACGCTGGGTTACGTGCAGCGCCTCTATGACTTCCTCCGCCGGCACCCGACATGGGTCGACAGCTTCTGGGCCGTCGTCCTGCTCGGGATGAGCCTGGCGAGCGGACCGATCGATCCGGTCTACGCGAACGACGCGAACGGGCCCGCGTTCGCGGTGATCACGTGCGCGCTCTGCCTCTCGATCGCCCTGCGACGCCGCATGCCCGAGAAGATGCTCGTGCTGGCCGCCGCGGCGGGTATCGCACAGCTGATCGTCGGGGTGCCGAGAATCCCGGCCGACTTCGCGATGCTCGTGGTCATCTACACGGTCGCGGCGGACGGCGCGCGCTGGGCCTCCTGGTTCGCCCTGGGCGGCGGCCTCTGCGCGGCGTCCCTGGCGCAGCTGCGCTGGACCGAGCAGCAGACGAGCACGCTGGGGAACGCGGTGCTCGCGGTGGTCCTGACCGTGCCGTTCGCCCTGGCCTGGGTGCTCGGCGACTCCCTGCGCACCCGACGCGCGTACTTCGCGCAGCTGGAGGAGCGTGCCGCCCGGCTGGAGAAGGAACGCGAGGCCCAGGCCAAGGTCGCGGTCGCCGCCGAGCGCGCCCGGATCGCCCGCGAACTGCACGACGTCGTCGCGCACAACGTCTCCGTCATGGTCGTGCAGGCCGACGGCGCCGCATACGTCATCGACGCGGCCCCCGACCAGGCGAAGAAGGCCCTGGAGACCATCTCCTCCACCGGCCGCCAGGCCCTCGCCGAGATGCGCCGCCTGCTCGGCGTGCTGCGCACCGGCGAGCACAAGGAGGTCGGCGAGTACGTCCCGCAGCCCGACGTGGAGCAGATCGACGACCTGGTCGAGCAGTGCCGGGTGGCCGGTCTGCCCGTCGACTTCAAGATCGAGGGCACCCCGCGCCCGCTGCCCAGCGGGGTGGAGCTGACGGCGTACCGCATCGTCCAGGAGGCCCTCACCAACACCCGCAAGCACGGTGGCCCGAACACCGGCGCGAGTGTCCGGCTGGTCTACTTCGACGACGGCCTCGGGCTGCTCGTCGAGGACGACGGCAAGGGAGCGCCCCACGAGCTGTACGAGGAGGGCGGCGCCGACGGACAGGGGCACGGCCTCATCGGGATGCGTGAGCGCGTCGGTATGGTCGGCGGCACGCTGGACGCGGGCCCCCGCCCCGGCGGCGGCTTCCGGATCAGCGCCCTGCTGCCCCTGAAGCCCGCACACTGACCCGGCCGTGCCACCCGCCGACACCGGTGACCCGCACGCCCGCTGACGCACCCCCGCTCCTTCAGACCCCTTGTAGAGACACGGAAGAGGACCCGATGGCGATCCGCGTGATGCTCGTCGACGACCAGGTGCTGCTGCGCACCGGTTTCCGGATGGTGCTGGCGGCCCAGCCGGACATGGAGGTCGTGGCGGAGGCGGGCGACGGCGTCGAGGCCCTGCAGGTCGTCCGGGCGACCGAGGTGGACGTCGTCCTGATGGACGTCCGCATGCCGAAGCTGGACGGCGTCGAGGCCACCCGCCGCATCTGCGCCGAGCCGAACCCGCCGAAGGTGCTCATCCTGACCACCTTCGACCTCGACGAGTACGCCTTCTCCGGGCTGAAGGCCGGGGCCTCCGGCTTCATGCTCAAGGACGTGCCGCCCGGCGAGCTGCTCGCCGCGATCCGTGCCGTGCACAGCGGCGACGCGGTCGTCGCCCCCTCCACCACGCGGCGCCTGCTCGACCGGTTCGCCCCGATGCTGCCGAGCACCGGCTCGGAACCCCGGCACAAGGAGCTGGAGCGGCTCACCGAGCGCGAACGCGAGGTCATGATCCTCGTCGCCCAGGGGCTGTCCAACGGCGAGATCGCCGCCCGCCTCGTCCTGTCCGAGGCCACGGTCAAGACCCACGTCGGCCGCATCCTCACCAAGCTCGGCCTCCGCGACCGCGTCCAGGTGGTCGTCCTGGCCTACGAGACGGGGCTGGTACGAGCGGGCGGCCAGGGCTGACCGGCGCCGGGGCACGCTCGTGCTGCTGTGGATCAACGGCCCGTTCGGGGGCGGGAAGACCCAGACCGCGTACGAGATCGGGCGACGGCTGCCGGGCAGCGTGATCTGCGATCCCGAGCACGTCGGCTTCGGTCTCCACCGGATGCTGCCGCCCGAACTGCGGGCGGACTTCAGGGAGCTGGCCGCCTGGCGGCAGGGCGTGGTCGAGGTCCTGGACCTCGCCCTCACCCGGCGCGGCGGCGTGGTGATCGCCCCCATGACGGTCACCGACCCCGCCCACTTCACGGAAACCGTCGGCCGCCTGCGCGAACTCGGCCACGATGTCCGCCACTTCACGCTCCTCGCCCGGCGGGGCACCGTGCTGAAGCGGCTCCGGGAACGCGGTTTCGGGCACCTCCTGGGGTACGTCGCCGGGAAGGACGCCCGGCTGCGCAGGGAGAGTTGGGCGGTCGGACGGCTCGACCACTGCCTGGAGCGGCTGCGGGAACCGGAGTTCGCCGAGCACCTGTGGACCGACCACATGACCGTCCCGGAGGTCGCCGACCGCATCGCCGCCTCGGCCGGCCTCCGGCTCACGCCGAACCACGACAGCGCCCTGCGGACCCGGCTGCGACAGGCGGCGATCGGCGCACGGCACATCCGGTTCGACTGACGGTCCCGGTACCGACGAGTCCCGGTACCGACGAGTCCCGGTACCGACGAGTTCCGGTGACGCCGGGCTACTCGCCCGAGACCTTCCCCACCAGCGCCACGAAGTCCGCCACGGCCCTGCTCACGTCCGCCGCCGTCCACTCCAGGGCGGCGGAGCGCACCTCGATCTCGGTGACCGCCAGTCCCGGCCCGCCCTGGTCCCAGGGCCGGGCGAAGAGCAGCGCGCCCGTCTGCTCGCCCTGCCGGACGGCGGCCTCCGCGACGACGTCGACCTCGTACGGCAGCCAGACCTGGAATTCGTTGGTATGGGGCTCCTCGGGGTGCACACGGGCCCAGGGCACGCCCGCCGCCGCGAACCCCTCGCGCAGCGCGGCGGCGACCACGCGCGCGTGACGGACGTACTCCGGCAGCCGGGGCAGCTCGCGCTCCAGGCCTACGAGAGCCGACAGCGCGGTGGGGAACTGCTGGAAGACCTGTCCGCCGTACCGGTGCCGCCAGGCCTTCGCCTCGTCGACCAGGGTCCGGGGGCCGGCGATCGCGGCACCGCCGTAGGCGCCGAGGGACTTGTAGTACGACACGTAGACGCTGTCGGCGAGGGCCGCGATCTCGTCCACCGGGCGGCCGAAGTGGGTCGCGGACTCCCACAGGCGGGCCCCGTCCAAGTGGACCACCGCGTCCCGTTCGCGGGCCGCCTCGGTGACCTCCTCCAGCTCCTCCCAGGAGGGGAGCACGAAACCGGCCTCCCTGAGCGGGAGTTCGAGCATCAGCGCCCCGAAGGGCTCGTCGAGACCGCGTACGTCGTCGGCGGTCGGCAGCCGTGACTCGCTCGTCAGCCGTACCGGGCGCAACCCGCTGACCTGGCTGAACGCATGCCGCTCGTACATCTCGGGGTGGGCGAGCCCGTGCAGGGCGACGGCCGGGTTCCCGGTGCGGGCCGCCCAGCAGCGCAGCGCCACCTGCTGGGCCATCGTGCCGGTCGGGAAGAACGCGGCGGCCTCCATGCCGAGCAGCGCGGCGGTCCGCCTCTCCAGGGCCTCGACGACCCCGTTGCCGTACATGTCCGCCGTCTCGTCCAGGTCGTACACGTCACCGGCGGTGTCCAGCAGAGCGAGCCGCTCCCGGAGCGTGGCCAGCGCACTCGTCCGCGACAGCACCCGCTCGGCCGCCCGATGGGCGGCCTGCCGCCGCTTGTACCGCTGCGCGGCCGGGGACTCCTCGGCGGCCGCCTCCTGCCCTGTGGTGTCCGCCGTATCGCTCATCCCGGGATCATCCCCCGGGCCCGGCCGCCGCGGCACCCGTTTTTCACGCCGCTTCCCGCGCATCCGGACCCTCGGGCGTGACCTGCGGAAACGGCCGGCGGCCACCCACAGCCTGTGGACAACCGAACGCCTCTCGAACCAATCGCGTTAACATGACGAGAAATCGTCCGGTACCCAGAGCGGACTGGAACGGGAAGGCCACCACCGCGTGAGTACATTCGAGCAACCAGAGCCGAAGCACCGCCCCGCGCGGCTCGCCGTCGGGGTGGTCGGCGCCGGCCGCGTCGGTCCCGCGCTGGCGGCGTCGCTCCAGTTGGCGGGGCACCGTCCGGTGGCCGTCTCCGGCGTCTCCGACGCCTCCCGGCGCCGCGCGGCCGAACTGCTGCCCGACGTCCCGCTGATGCCCCCCGCCGACGTGCTGCGCCACGCGGACCTGGTACTGCTGACCGTCCCCGACGACGCCCTGCCGGGGCTGGTCGAGGGCCTCGCCGAGACCGGCTCCGTACGCCCCGGGCAGCTCCTCGTGCACACCTCCGGCCGGTACGGCGCGAAGGTCCTGGACCCCGCCCTCAGGGCCGGCGCACTGCCACTGGCCCTGCACCCCGCGATGACGTTCACGGGGACCGCGGTGGACGTGCAGCGGCTCGCGGGGTGCTCCTTCGGGGTCACGGCCCCGGACGAGCTGCGGATGGCCGCCGAGGCGCTGGTGATCGAGATGGGCGGCGAGCCCGAGTGGATCGCCGAGGAGAGCCGCCCGCTCTACCACGCGGCCCTCGCCCTGGGCGCCAACCACCTGGTCACCCTGGTCGCCCAGTCCATGGAGCTGCTGCGCACGGCCGGTGTCACCGCCCCCGACCGCATGCTCGGCCCCCTGCTCGGCGCCGCCCTGGACAACGCGCTCAGGTCGGGCGACGCGGCGCTCACCGGCCCCGTCGCGCGCGGGGACGCCGGCACGGTCGCCGCGCACGTCGCCGAGCTGCGCGCGCACGCCCCGGCCACCGTCGCCGGGTATCTGGCGATGGCCCGCGCGACCGCCGACCGCGCCCTCGCCCACGGCCTGCTCAAGCCGGAACTGGCCGAGGACCTCCTCGGCGTGCTCGCGGGCACGACGGAAGGCACCGCCGGAGCGGGTGGCACCGACGGGACCGACGGGACCGAAGGGGAGACCCGATGACCACCACCGTGCTGCGCACCGCCGCCGAACTGCACGCACGCGCGCGTGCGGGACGCCGGGCCGTCGTGATGACCATGGGCGCCCTGCACGAGGGCCACGCCACCCTGATCCGCACCGCGCGCGAGTTGGCGGGCGGCACGGGCGAGGTCGTCGTGACGGTCTTCGTGAACCCCCTCCAGTTCGGCGCCGGCGAGGACCTCGACCGCTATCCGCGCACCCTGGACGCCGACGTCGAGCTCGCCGAGGCCGCGGGCGCCGACGTGGTGTTCGCCCCGGCCGTGGACGAGGTCTACCCGGGCGGCGAACCCCAGGTCCGGATCACCGCGGGTCCCATGGGGGAGCGCCTGGAGGGCGCCGCCCGCCCCGGCCACTTCGACGGCATGCTCACCGTCGTCGCCAAGCTGCTGCACCTCACCCGCCCCGACGTGGCGCTCTACGGCCAGAAGGACGCCCAGCAGCTCGCCCTGATCCGCCGCATGGTCCGCGACCTGAACTTCGGCATGGACATCGTGGGCGTGCCGACCGTCCGGGAGGACGACGGCCTGGCCCTGTCCAGCCGCAACCGGTATCTGTCCACCGAGGAGCGCCGCACCGCCCTCGCGCTCTCCCAGGCGCTGTTCGCGGGCCGTGACCGGCACGCCGCGCAGGAGGCGCTGCGTGCGCGGGCCCGCGAGGTGCCCGCCACGCGCGCGCGTGCCGAGGCGCTGAGCGCGATCGGCGAGTCCCGCGCGGCCGCCGACGCGCACGCCATGGCCAAGTCCACCCCCGGCGGCCCGGCCGCCGTCCGCGCCGCCGCGCGCCTGGTCCTCGACGAGGCCCTGCGCATGAAGCCGCCGCTCGCCCTGGACTACCTGGCCCTGGTCGACCCGTCCGACTTCACCGACATCCCCGACGACTTCACCGGCGAGGCCGTCCTCGCCGTCGCGGCCCGGGTGGGGACGACCCGGCTGATCGACAACATCCCCCTGACCTTCGGAGCCGCCTCGTGACCAGCACAGGCATACGACTGCACGCGCCGGCCCCGGGCTGGTCCGTCGACGCCGACGTCGTGGTCGTCGGCTCGGGCGTCGCCGGCCTCACCGCCGCGCTGCGCTGCGAGGCCGCCGGCCTCAGCACGGTCGTCGTCACCAAGGCCCGCCTCGACGACGGCTCCACCCGCTGGGCCCAGGGCGGCATCGCCGCCGCCCTCGGCGAGGGCGACACCCCCGAACAGCACCAGGACGACACCCTGGTGGCCGGCGCGGGCCTGTGCGACGAGGAGGCGGTACGGCTCCTCGTCACCGAGGGCCCCGACGCCGTACGCCGCCTGATCGCGACCGGCGCCCACTTCGACGAGTCGGAGGAGGGCGGACTGGAGCTGACCCGCGAGGGCGGCCACCACCGCCGGCGCATCGCCCACGCGGGCGGCGACGCGACCGGCGCCGAGATCTCCCGGGCACTCGTCGAGGCGGTCCGCGCGCGGGGACTGCGCACGGTCGAGAACGCGCTCGTCCTGGACCTCCTGCTGGACGCGGACGGCCGCACCGCCGGTGTCACCCTGCACGTCATGGGCGAGGGCCAGCACGACGGCGTGGGAGCCGTGCACGCCCCGGCGGTCGTCCTCGCGACGGGCGGCATGGGCCAGGTCTTCTCGGCGACGACCAACCCGTCGGTGTCCACCGGCGACGGCGTCGCGCTCGCGCTCCGGGCCGGCGCCGAGGTCTCCGACCTCGAATTCGTCCAGTTCCACCCGACCGTGCTCTTCCTGGGCGCGGACGCGGAGGGCCAGCAGCCCCTCGTCTCCGAGGCGGTACGCGGCGAGGGCGCCCACCTGGTCGACGCCGACGGCGTCCGCTTCATGCTCGGCCAGCACGAGCTGGCCGAACTGGCGCCCCGCGACATCGTCGCCAAGGGCATCATGCGCCGCATGCAGGAGCAGGGCGCCGAACACATGTACCTCGACGCCCGGCACTTCGGCGCCGCCATGTGGGAGCACCGCTTCCCGACGATCCTGGCCGCCTGCCGCGCCCACGGACTCGACCCCGTCACCGAGCCCATCCCGGTCGCCCCGGCCGCCCACTACGCCTCCGGCGGGGTGCGCACCGACTCCCACGGCCGCACCACCGTCCCCGGCCTCTACGCCTGCGGCGAGGTCGCCTGCACCGGCGTCCACGGCGCCAACCGGCTCGCCTCGAACTCCCTCCTGGAGGGCCTGGTCTACGCCGAGCGCATCGTCGCCGACATCGCCGCAGCCCACGCCGACGACGACCTCCACGCGCGCGTGCCCCAGCCCGTCCCGTACGCCGAGAAGCCCGCGCACCCGCTGCTCGAACCGGAGATCCGCTTCGCGATCCAGCGGACCATGACCGAGGGCGCCGGCGTCCTGCGCTCCGCGACCTCCCTCGCGACCGCCGCGGCGGCCCTGGACCGGCTGCACGCGCAGGCCCGCGACACCCTCGCCGAGAACGGCAAGACGGCCGAGCCCGGCGTCGACACCTGGGAGACCACCAACCTCCTGTGCGTGGCCCGCGTCCTGGTCGCCGCCGCCCGGCTGCGCGAGGAGACCCGCGGCTGCCACTGGCGCGAGGACCGCGCCGAGCGCGACGACGCCGCCTGGCGCCGCCACATCGTCGTACGGCTGAATCCGGACCGGACCCTCGCCGTACACACCACCGATACCGCAGACTTCCCCCCGACCCGGCCGCATCACCAGGAGCAGTGACAGACGTGAGCACCCCCGAACTTCCCCTCGCCTCCGGCGGCGGCTGCGGCGACGGCTGCGCCTGTGGCGCCGCCGACGGGTCGGCCGAAGAGGAGTACCTGGAGTGCGGGCTCGACCCCGCGCTCGCCCAGCTCCTGGCCGACGCCGGGCTCGACCCCGTGGAGGTCGAGGACATCGCCAACGTCGCGATCCAGGAGGACCTCGACCACGGTGTGGACGTCACCACGGTCGCGACCATCCCCGAGGACGCCCGCGCCACCGCCGACTTCACCGCCCGCGAGGGCGGCGTCGTGGCGGGCCTCAGGATCGCCGAGGCGGTCCTCTCGGTGGCCTGCACGGACGAGTTCGAGGTCGAGCGGCACGTCGACGACGGCGACCGCGTCGAGGCCGGCCAGAAGCTGCTCAGCGTCACCGGCGCCACCCGCGACCTCCTCACCGCCGAGCGCAGCGCGCTGAACCTGCTGTGCCGCCTCTCCGGCATCGCCACCGCCACGCGCGCGTGGGCGGACACCCTGGAGGGCACGAAGGCGAAGGTGCGCGACACCCGCAAGACGACGCCGGGGCTGCGCTCCCTGGAGAAGTTCGCGGTCCGCTGCGGCGGCGGGGTCAACCACCGCATGTCCCTCTCGGACGCGGCCCTCGTCAAGGACAACCACGTGGTCGCCGCCGGCGGTGTCGCCCAGGCCTTCGAGGCCGTGCGCGCGATGTTCCCCGAGGTGCCCATCGAGGTCGAGGTCGACACCCTCCACCAGTTGCGCGAGGTCATCGACGCGGGCGCCGACCTGATCCTCCTCGACAACTTCACGCCGATCGAGTGCGAGGAGGCCGTGGCGCTCGTCGACGGCCGCGCCCTGCTGGAGGCCTCGGGCCGCCTGACCCTCACCAACGCGAAGGCGTACGCGGACACCGGCGTCGACTTCCTGGCCGTCGGAGCCCTGACCCACTCGGCCCCGATCCTGGACATCGGCCTCGACCTGCGCGCGGCCGAGTAGGGCGGGGACGGGTCATGCTGCTGACGATCGACGTGGGCAACACCCACACCGTCCTCGGTCTGTTCGACGGCGAGGACATCGTCGAACACTGGCGCATCTCCACCGACGCGCGCCGCACCGCCGACGAACTGGCGGTCCTCCTCCAGGGCCTCATGGGCATGCACCCGCTCCTCGGCGAGGAACTGGGCGACGGCATCGACGGCATCGCCATCTGCGCCACCGTCCCGTCCGTCCTGCACGAGCTGCGCGAGGTGACCCGCCGCTACTACGGCGACGTCCCCGCCGTCCTCGTCGAGCCGGGGGTCAAGACGGGCGTCCCGATCCTCACGGACAACCCCAAGGAGGTCGGCGCCGACCGCATCATCAACGCCGTCGCCGCCGTCGAGCTGTACGGCGGCCCGGCCGTCGTCGTCGACTTCGGTACGGCGACGACGTTCGACGCGGTCAGCGCGCGCGGGGAGTACGTCGGCGGTGTCATCGCCCCCGGCATCGAGATCTCCGTCGAGGCGCTCGGCGTCAAGGGCGCCCAGCTCCGCAAGATCGAGGTGGCCCGGCCGCGCAGTGTGATCGGCAAGAACACGGTCGAGGCGATGCAGTCCGGGATCGTCTACGGGTTCGCCGGCCAGGTCGACGGGGTGGTGAGCCGGATGGTCCGTGAGCTGGCCGACGATCCCGAGGACGTGACGGTCATCGCGACGGGTGGGCTCGCGCCGATGGTGCTCGGCGAGTCGTCCGTCATCGACGAACACGAGCCGTGGCTGACGCTGATCGGGTTGCGGCTGGTCTACGAACGGAACGTGTCGCGTCTCTGAGGGGCGCGGTCCGGGGTGGGGGCGTGGTGCGTCGGCGGGTGCGGGTGAGTGGGGGCTGGTCGCGCAGTTCCCCGCGGGCCTGAAAAGCAGGGGCTGTGCCCCCAGCTTTCAGGCCCGCGGGGCCGCGCGAGAAGCCCCACCGGACCCGCACCACCCCCCACCCCCTACCCCCCACCGCGCCCCCGGTCCGCCCAGGCGGGTGGTCCCCCGCGCCACACGCCCCCATCCACCCTCTTTTGTCTGATTAGCGCGTATCGTCGCCGCATGCCCACGCCCCACGGAACCCGCGGCGGCATGGCGTTCGGCGCCGAGGAGCTTCGCGTGCTCCGCCGTGCCCTCGCCCTCGCCCTCAACCCCAGCCCCGCCTCGGCGCAGGAGGTGCAGGACTGCCTCCGGCTCGCCGAGTCCGTCGACGAGGCGACCCGCGAGGAAGCCCGTCTGAGGGCCTTCCTGCTGGCCGACCTCGCCCGCTACCGGGCCGCCCTCCCCGGCACGGTCACGGGCTACGCGGCCCTCCTCACACAGGCCCTGGACACCGGGTACCACCCCGACCCGGACGATCTCGCCGCCCTGCGCGCGCTGCGCGGCAACCCCACCGCCGCGACCCTCCTGGAGCGCTGCCGCCGGCTCGCCGAACAGGACGTGCGCGCCCGCTTCGCGGGGCACGCGGCACCGTCGGCGGTGGTCGTCCCCGCCTCCCGCTCCGGCTCCGGCCGCTCCCGGCTCCGGCTCACCGCCCTGCCCGGCGGTCTGCCGCCATCCGGCACGCGCGCGTACGGCGCCGCCGGGGAACCCGCCGAGCCCAAGCCCGCCCGGCCGTCCCGTCCCGCCCAGCCCGCCGAGAAGCCGGGCCCCGTGCCCCGCCCGGACGCCCCGAGCCCGGCCCGCCGCCCCGTCCCCACCCCCGGCGAGGTCTTCCCGCCCAAGCGCAAACCGGCCGCCCCGCCCGCGAGCCCGCCCCAACAGCTGGCCGCCGTCTAGCCCTGGCTACCCTGGGCCCATGGACTACGTCTCCGCGCTGCTGCCCCCCTTCGTGATGGCCGTGCTGTTCATCGCCCTCATCAGGGTGATCGTGAAGACCCAGGGCGGCCCCAACAAGGCCAAGGAGGACGCGGCGGTCGACGCGGCCCTCGCCCGCGCGGAGAACGCCCGCCAGGCCGACGCCCCCGGCCCCAAGGGCACCGGCGCCTGACGCGACGCCTCCTCGGCGTACGACTCGTGTGTTTTTCGAGTCGTACGCCCTTTTTGTTCTGTCTGTTGGGGTCTCTTCGGATATTGTGCGGAACTGTGCCTCGCCCCTTGGGAGAACTCGAAGACGCGGTCATGACGCGGGTGTGGAAGTGGAACCGCCCGGTGACCGTTCGGGAAGTCCTGGAAGACCTCCAGAAGGAACGGTCCATCGCGTACACCACGGTGATGACCGTTCTGGACAATCTCCATCAGAAGGGCTGGGTGCGCCGGGAGGCGGAGGGCCGGGCCTATCGATATGAGGCGGTCTCCACACGCGCCGCCTACGCGGCCGCACTGATGAACGAAGCCTGGTCGCAGAGCGACAACCCCGCGGCGGCCCTCGTCGCCTTCTTCGGGATGATGAGCGAGGAACAGCGGCAGGCGCTCACCGACGCCGTACGCATCGTGCAGGGCCCCGACGCCGTCAAACCCGAACCGGTCGCCGCCGCCGCCCCGGTCGTCGAAACCCCTGCTGAAACCGCCGGCGAATCCGCCGAATCGTCCGGTGAAACGCAGGGGACCCCCGGCGAATCCCCGGATCTCCCCGGGCGATAGCGTCCGCTCATGCCAGCATCGCGTCCCGAAGTCACCTCAAAAGCCATCACCGTCCGGCGGGCTCGGACCAGCGATGTCCCGCACGTGCGCCGCCTCCTCGACGCGTACGTCCAGTCCAGCATCCTGCTGGACAAAGCGACGGTCACGCTTTACGAGGACCTTCAGGAGTTCTGGGTCGCGGAACGGGACGACAACGCCGAGGTCGTCGGCTGCGGCGCGCTGCACGTGATGTGGGAAGACCTCGCGGAAGTCCGCACTCTCGCGGTGCACCCGGAAGCCAAGGGCCTCGGCGTCGGCCACCAGTTGCTGGAGAAGTTGCTCCACACCGCTCGCTGGCTGGGTGTTCGCCGGGTTTTCTGTCTGACCTTCGAAGTCGAGTTCTTCGCGAAGCACGGCTTCGTGGAGATCGGCGAGACTCCGGTGGACACCGATGTCTACGCCGAGCTGCTGCGTTCCTATGACGAGGGCGTCGCGGAGTTCCTCGGTCTCGAACGGGTGAAACCGAACACCTTGGGCAACAGCCGGATGCTTCTGCATCTGTGATCGTCGGCCGATCCGGAAGGAAGGCCGGGCTTCATCGGGAACCTCGACTCCTATTCAACAGGGGTTCGCCTTGCGCGGGTGCCCTATGTCCGAAACGCGCATGTTTCCGGTCTTCCCGGGGCTGCCCGCCCTCTCCGTGGTCTCTCCCCGGTCTCTCCCAGGGGTTTGTGTTTTTCCTGGAAAAGCGGTTTGCTTTCCGACGTACTGCAGTACTGCATATAACAGGGGACGCGAAACAGCGGCGCACGCCGCAGGCCCTCGACCCTGAAGTTACCGATGAAAGGAAATCCGGTGGCACAGAAGGTTCAGGTCCTTCTTGTCGACGACCTCGACGGCGGCGAGGCGGACGAGACCGTGACGTTCGCGCTGGACGGCAAGACCTACGAGATCGACCTCACGACCGCCAACGCGGACAAGCTTCGCGGCCTTCTCGACCCCTACGTCAAGGGTGGTCGGCGTACCGGAGGCCGTGCTTCGGGCGGACGCGGCAAGGCCCGTGCGGCCGCCGGCGGCAGCCAGGACACCGCGGCCATCCGCGCCTGGGCGAAGGAGAACGGCTACGAGGTCAACGACCGCGGTCGCGTCCCCGCCTCCATCCGCGAGGCCTACGAGAAGGCCAACGGCTGAGATTGCGACGGCCCGGCGCTCGCGCGCCGCAGCCGGACGCGGTGGCAGTGCGTCGCCACCGTGTCCAGCACTCGCACGAGGTCGGGGGCACCCCCACCGCCCCCCAACGCCGACATGCTCGGCAGCGAGGGTTCCACCTCGCATCCCGGCTCGGGGGGCCGCAACCACTCGGCGGCCCCCTGTGAACCGGCCTCCCCGCGCCCGCCCACCCGCCTTCCGGCCCCGCCCGGAGGTGCCGGCGCCGCCAGTCGACCGCCCGTTCCGACGGCAGTGAGGTCCAGGTCGAGGCCGCCCCAGTCCAGCCACTCCAGCAGGCCCGGCAGCTCCTCCGCGCAGCCCGCCGCGACCAGCAGCAGCATCCGCCCGCCGCGCAGCGCCACTGGTGAGCCCGGACCCGGCACCGGGCCCAGATGCCTGAGCGCCGCGCCCCCCGCTTCCGCCGGCACGTCGAGCACATCGAAGCGCAGGCCCGTAATGAGGTGTACGGGCGCCCCGGGCACGGTCGCCCAGCCGAGCTCGTTCTCGTACCACTGCCGCACCGCGTCGCAGGCGACGTCACCCGGAACATCGCGCGCGACGGCACCCGGGACGCCGCTCGGGTCGAGCGGTCGGCGGGGAAGGGGGACGATGGTCATGTCAGGAGCAACCGTGCGAAGAAGCCCGGAGTTACGCTGGGTGTCGACTCGGATGCGAGGAGTACCGGGAAAGGGGGCGTTCAGCGATGGGTGACGACGCAAGGATGTTCGCCCGTAGCGGAGGGAACCGGTGCATCCGGCATGGAGTGTCAGTCCCTACGGGTAAGACATCCCTAGTGGGAGGGGGCGACACGCAGAAAAGGCCGTCTCACGTTCGCCATCGGCGTACTGATGGTGGGGGTAACTGCCTGGCCTGCGGGAACATCGTCTCGCACCATCGGGTTGGAGCAGATGTCGGCGTTCGGGGTCAGGAGGCTGTGTTGGTTCTCGGTCCGGTGTCGGCAGTTGGAATGAGCGGTCCCCGCTTGCGGGACTAAGCTGCGGAAGGACAGCGAGGGGAGCGTCCCCTCACTGCCTGACCGCTCTGAGGAGCGATTAACGATGTTCGAGAGGTTCACCGACCGCGCGCGGCGGGTTGTCGTCCTGGCTCAGGAAGAAGCCCGGATGCTCAACCACAACTACATCGGCACCGAGCACATCCTCCTGGGCCTGATCCACGAGGGTGAGGGTGTCGCCGCTAAGGCCCTGGAGAGCCTCGGGATTTCGCTCGAGGCGGTCCGCCAGCAGGTGGAGGAGATCATCGGGCAGGGGCAGCAGGCCCCGTCCGGGCACATCCCCTTCACCCCCCGTGCCAAGAAGGTCCTGGAGCTGTCGCTCCGCGAGGCCCTTCAGCTGGGCCACAACTACATCGGCACGGAGCACATCCTGCTCGGCCTGATCCGTGAGGGCGAGGGCGTCGCCGCCCAGGTCCTGGTCAAGCTGGGCGCAGATCTCAACCGGGTGCGGCAGCAGGTCATCCAGCTGCTCTCCGGTTACCAGGGCAAGGAGACCGCCACCGCCGGCGGCCCCGCCGAGGGCACCCCCTCGACGTCCCTGGTCCTCGACCAGTTCGGCCGGAACCTCACTCAGGCCGCTCGTGAGTCCAAGCTCGACCCGGTCATCGGGCGCGAGAAGGAGATCGAGCGGGTCATGCAGGTGCTGTCCCGCCGCACCAAGAACAACCCGGTCCTGATCGGTGAGCCCGGCGTCGGCAAGACCGCCGTCGTCGAAGGCCTCGCGCAGGCCATCGTCAAGGGCGAGGTGCCCGAGACCCTCAAGGACAAGCACCTCTACACCCTCGACCTCGGCGCGCTGGTCGCCGGCTCCCGCTACCGCGGTGACTTCGAGGAGCGCCTGAAGAAGGTCCTCAAGGAGATCCGCACCCGCGGCGACATCATCCTGTTCATCGACGAGCTGCACACGCTGGTCGGTGCGGGTGCCGCCGAGGGCGCCATCGACGCCGCTTCGATCCTGAAGCCGATGCTGGCCCGCGGTGAGCTGCAGACCATCGGTGCCACCACGCTGGACGAGTACCGCAAGCACCTGGAGAAGGACGCGGCCCTGGAGCGCCGCTTCCAGCCCATCCAGGTCGCCGAGCCCTCGCTCCCGCACACCATCGAGATCCTCAAGGGCCTCCGTGACCGGTACGAGGCGCACCACCGCGTCTCGATCACGGACGAGGCCCTGGTGCAGGCGGCGACGCTCGCCGACCGGTACATCTCGGACCGCTTCCTCCCCGACAAGGCGATCGACCTGATCGACGAGGCCGGATCGAGGATGCGCATCCGCCGGATGACCGCGCCCCCGGACCTCCGCGAGTTCGACGAGAAGATCGCCGGCGTCCGCCGCGACAAGGAGTCCGCGATCGACTCGCAGGACTTCGAGAAGGCCGCCTCCCTGCGCGACAAGGAGAAGCAGCTCCTGGCCGCCAAGGCCAAGCGGGAGAAGGAGTGGAAGGCCGGCGACATGGACGTCGTCGCCGAGGTCGACGGCGAGCTGATCGCCGAGGTCCTCGCGACCGCCACCGGCATCCCGGTCTTCAAGCTGACCGAGGAGGAGTCCTCGCGTCTGCTGCGCATGGAGGACGAGCTCCACAAGCGGGTCATCGGCCAGGTCGACGCCGTCAAGGCGCTGTCGAAGGCGATCCGTCGTACGCGCGCCGGTCTGAAGGACCCGAAGCGTCCCGGTGGTTCGTTCATCTTCGCCGGCCCGTCCGGTGTCGGTAAGACCGAGCTGTCCAAGGCGCTCGCCGAGTTCCTCTTCGGTGACGAGGACGCCCTGATCTCCCTCGACATGTCGGAGTTCAGCGAGAAGCACACGGTCTCCCGTCTCTTCGGTTCGCCCCCCGGCTACGTGGGCTACGAAGAGGGCGGCCAGCTGACCGAGAAGGTCCGCCGCAAGCCGTTCTCCGTCGTCCTCTTCGACGAGGTCGAGAAGGCCCACCCGGACATCTTCAACTCGCTGCTGCAGATCCTGGAGGACGGTCGCCTGACCGACTCCCAGGGCCGGGTCGTGGACTTCAAGAACACGGTCATCATCATGACGACCAACCTCGGCACCCGGGACATCTCCAAGGGCTTCAACCTGGGCTTCGCGGCCTCGGGCGACAAGAAGACCAACTACGAGCGCATGAAGAACAAGGTCTCGGACGAGCTGAAGCAGCACTTCCGGCCCGAGTTCCTCAACCGCGTCGACGACGTCGTCGTCTTCCCGCAGCTGACGCAGGAGGACATCCTCAAGATCGTCGACCTGATGATCGGCAAGGTCGACGAGCGCCTCAAGGACCGGGACATGGGCATCGAGCTCTCCCAGGCCGCCAAGGAGCTGCTGTCCAAGAAGGGTTACGACCCCGTCCTGGGCGCCCGGCCGCTGCGCCGGACCATCCAGCGCGAGGTCGAGGACACCCTCTCCGAGAAGATCCTCTTCGGCGAGCTGCGCCCCGGCCACATCGTGGTCGTGGACACCGAGGGCGAGGGCGAGACGGCCACCTTCACCTTCCGGGGTGAGGAGAAGGCAGCGCTGCCGGACGTCCCGCCGATCGAGCAGGCGGCCGGCGGTGCGGGCCCGAACCTGAGCAAGGACGCGTAACCGCTGCGCTCGGCCTGAGCGCGCGAAGGGGCTGCCCCGGGACTTCGGTCCTGGGGCAGCCCCTTTTCGTATGCGGGAGTTCATACCGCTCGACCACAACAGCACGGTCCGGGTCCTTCGAAGGGTGGGCGGGCCGGGAAGGAGTTCCGGGATTCCGGAGAGGTCTTCCGCGCCCGTGACGCGTTGAGCGCGAGACTGGTGATGTGCGGCGGTACCGGCCCCACCGCCCAGCCCGTGGCGTTCCGGTGCAGGCGCAATTCCTCCAGAGCCGGTAGTCGGGCGATCTCTTCGAAGTGGTCCGGAGTGAGTCTTTCGGGGAGCTTGGCGAGGCTCAGCCGCTTCACCGAGCGCATATGACGCAGTCCGCGCAGCCCGGTGAACCGCAGCGCGTCCCCGGTGAATCGCGGGTACTCCAGCGGCGGGTTCCGTGGAAGCGCCTCATCGACGGATTCCGCGCGGAGCGGGACAGCGGTGCCGAGTGCTCGCGGAGTGGGCGAGGCTCCTGGTGGATGAAGGGCGCCCGGTCTTTCCAGCGCCGGGAGGGAGTTCACGGCGAGCCGGGTGAGCGGGAGTTCGTGGAGCGGAGTCAGGTCGTGCACGTAAGGAGTGCCGCCGCTGATGTCCAGGTGATTGAGCGTGTCCTGCTCGGCCGGGAAATCGAGATTCCTGAGGACACGGTTGTCGCGTACGACGATTTTCTCGACCTGGCCCGGATGGAGAGCGGAACGGATGTCGGCGGATTCGATGTCGCCGACGATCTGGATCCTGCGGCGAATCCCCGGGCGACGCGCGCCCTGAGCTGAGTTGTGCCTGCCTGGCAGCCGTCACCGACGGCCGATGTACGAGGGCCGTTCTCCCGGGGCCGGCGACCCCGCGCAGTTTCTGATCAGCGGTGTCACCGTGCTCGATGCGGGTTTCGAGTGATGCGGGTCGCGTTGGCGGGGTCACATTTCGCGGCTTTCCGATTCCGGGGTCGGTGACATGGCGCACTCGGGGTTCGGTCGGTACTACGCGGAATAGTGGATGGCGCCCATAGGGCAAAACGGACTTTTAGGTCTGGTGGTGGGGATTTCTGAGGGTGCTGTGCAGGTGGGGAGGCGTTTGAGGGTGGCTGTCAAGAAGTGGGGGGATTTCTGATGGAGTACGACGTTCGGTCGTAGGTCACCACGTTTGGGGGGTTTCGGGGCGTAGGGGTACCAAGGGGTGTCCCGTTCGGCGGCCGCAGAGGTGCGCCGGGTGGGATTCGTGTCCGTCGAGGCACAGTCCCTGTCTCCGTTCCCCGTGAGGTACTCCATGTCGCAGCGTGTTCGCACTCCCCGCACCCGTATGTCCCAGCTCCGTGTCCGTGCCGCCGTGATGGCCGTCGGGATGGGGGTCTCGGGTGTGCTGGGGGCCGGGATCGCGTCCGCCGCCGACGGGGCTCCGGCCGCGAGCGCCGGCACCGTCCAGGCCGCCGCCGCCAAGAAGGCGGCCTCCTGGGTCAGCCCGGTCAAGGGTTACAAGCTGAGCGCGCGGTTCGCGCAGGCCGGCAACATGTGGTCCGCCAAGCACAGCGGGCAGGACTTCGCCGTCAAGAGCGGTACCTCGGTCGTCGCCGCGCACGGCGGCACCGTCGTGAAGGCCGGCGGCAACGGCGCCGGTGACGGTCCCGCGTACGGCAACGCCGTCGTCATCAAGCACGCCAACGGCCAGTTCTCGCAGTACGCGCACCTCTCGAAGGTCGGCGTGAAGGTCGGTCAGGTCGTCAAGACCGGGCAGCGCATAGCCTTCTCCGGCAACACCGGTAACTCCAGCGGCCCGCACCTGCACTTCGAGATCCGTACGACCGCCAACTACGGCTCGGCCGTCGACCCCGTCGCCTTCCTGCGCGTCAAGGGTGTCACCGTCTGAGACCGCGGGTGAGCGTGCCGGGTCAGCACGGGCCGTAGTCCTGGCCCGTGCCGCACATCGGGGTGTCCGCGTAGTAGTCGATGAAGAACACCATGAGCACGAGCATCACGACCGTCACCGCAGCCGTGACGGCGAGGGCGACATGGTGGCGTCCGCGGAGGAACTCCGCGCGTTCCTCGTCGGTCATGCGGGCGTAGTCCTCGGCGTTCACGGGGCCTCCTCGTGCGGATGCTCGGGAGGTCCCCGAAGGCACTGAGGGTTTACCCGGATACAGGGCCCTTCAAGAGCGTTGCTCAGGTTTTCAGAGGCTTTGGGTGCCCGCGTGTGCCTGGGTCACCAGATCGATCGCGACCTCCAGGACCGCCTCGCGCTTCTCCTCGGGGTCGCCTTCGACGTCCCGGAGGACGAACATGCCGGCGTGCATGGTGAACAGGGCGCTCGTGCAGCGGACCTGGTCGGTCAGGGCGGCGTCGGGTTCCTTGATGGTGTCGATCAGGCGGATCATCCGGTCCTTGAACGACTCCCCGACGCTCAGCTCACGTACCGTCGCCTGGTTCTCCTGCATGAAGCGGAACAGGGGCGCCACGTCGGCCAGGGCCACGCTGTAGCGGCGCAGGATCTCGCGCTTGGTGTCGAGGGTGCGCGGCTGGGTGCCGGCCCACTCGATCAGTTCGTCGATCGGCCGCTGCAGGTCCTGGAAGAGACTGATGAGGATGTCTTCCTTGGTCTTGAAGTGGTAGTAGAGCGCCGCCTTCGTCACGTCGAGGCGTTCGGCGATCTCCCGCAACGAGGTCTTCTCGTACCCCTGTTCGGCGAAGAGTTCGAGGGCGACGTCCTGGATGCGCTGACGGGTGTCGCCGCGGCGCTGCCGTTTCGTCGTCATCCGTGTCACGTCCGTCGCGCCCGTCGCGTCCGCTGTCGGGTCGCTCATCCTCGTACTCCTCGCCGTCGCGGAAGGCCTGCGCCGGTCAAGGCTCGGCCAAGCCCGTCGAACTTACTTGACGCCCGGCTAGTTAGGGACCTAGCTTCCCTAAGTGTAGACAACTAGCCGGTCGGCAAGTAAGTACTCGGTGGCTCCGGGGGGAGTGGAGGACCGCGATGGATGCGGAGACGAAGAACGAAGTGAGCGGTGGGGCGGAGAAGGACGGGCCGCAGCCGCGCAGTGTGCGGGTGGTGCTGCTCGCGCTCATGATCGCCATGCTGCTGGCGATGCTCGACAACATGATCATCGGCACCGCGATGCCGACGATCGTGGGCGAGCTGGGAGGTCTGGAACACCTCTCCTGGGTCGTGACCGCGTACACGCTCGCGACCGCGGCCTCCACTCCGATCTGGGGCAAGCTCGGCGACCTCTACGGCCGCAAGCGGGTCTTCATGACCTCGATCGTGATCTTCCTGATCGGGTCGGCGCTGAGCGGGATGGCCCAGGACATGGGCCAGCTGATCGCGTTCCGCGCGGTGCAGGGGCTCGGTGCCGGCGGCCTGATGGTCGGCGTCATGGCGATCATCGGCGACCTGATCCCGCCGCGTGAGCGGGGCAAGTACCAGGGGATGATGGCCGGTGTCATGGCCCTGGCCATGATCGCCGGGCCGCTGGTGGGCGGGTCCATCACCGACCACTGGGGCTGGCGCTGGTCCTTCTACATCAACCTGCCGCTCGGGGTCGTGGCGCTGGTCGCCGTCAGTGCCGTACTGCATCTGCCGAAGCCGTCGCGGGACGGCCGGTCGGCGCGGGACATCGACTACCTGGGCGCCGCCCTGCTCACCGTCGGCATCACGGCGATCGTGCTGGTCACGACGTGGGGTGGGACCGAGTACGCCTGGGGTTCGGCCGTCGTCATGGAGCTGATCGCGCTCGGTGTGGCCTCGCTGGTCGGATTCCTCTTCGTGCAGAAGCGGGTGGCGGAGCCGGTGATCCCGCTGCACATCTTCCGCAGCCGGAACTTCACGCTGATGTCCCTGATCGGTTTCTTCACCGGGTTCGTGATGTTCGGCGCGGTGCTGTTCCTGCCGCTGTTCCAGCAGTCCGTGCAGGGTGCGTCCGCGACCAACTCCGGGCTGTTGCTGCTGCCGATGCTGGGCGCGATGCTCGCGGTGTCGATGGTGGCCGGACGGGTCACCACGGGAAGCGGCCGCTACAAGATCTTCCCGGTCGTCGGGAGCGTCCTGATGATCGTGGGTCTGTTCCTGCTGGCGCAGATGGACACCGGTACGAGCCGGGTGACGTCCGGGGTGTACATGGCCGTACTGGGTGCCGGTATGGGCTGCCTGATGCAGATCACCATGCTGGTCGCGCAGAACAGCGTCGAGATGAAGGACATGGGTGTCGCCTCCTCGACCACCACGCTGGCCCGGACGCTCGGGTCGTCCTTCGGCGTCGCGATCATGGGCGCGCTGTTCAACAGCCGTGTGCAGGACGTGATGGCCGAGCGGGCCGGGGCGCTGGGGTCCCAGGTGACCGAACGGTCGGCACAGCTGGACGCGGCGAGCCTGGCGAAGTTGCCGGTGGCGGCGCGGGAGGCGTACCAGTACGCGGTCGCTTCGGGGACGCACTCGGCGTTCCTGCTGGGGGCGGTCGTGTCCGTGGTGGCACTGGTGGCCGCGGTGTTCGTGAAGGAGGTGCCGTTGCGGGGGGCCGGGGGGTCGCCCGCGGTGGGCTCCGCCGGTGAGGCCACGGCGAAGGAGGCGGCGGGGGTCTGATCGGGCCGTACCCTCCCGGGGGGTGCGCGGGGAGAGCTCGGGGGGTTCCTGTTCGTGGGCGGGTGCGGCTCCGGTGGGGCTTCTCGCGCAGTTCCCCCCGCCCCTGAAAAGCAGGGGCTGCGCCCCATGCTTTTCAGGCCCGTAGGGCCGTTGCGTTCTGGCCCGTAGGGCCTGGTGCCTTCAGGGGCGCGGCGAACTGCGCGAGAAGCCCCACGCGCCCGCAGAGGACCACGCACCCGCAGCCCCACGCACCCACACCCGCACTAAAGGAGACCCCTCGGTTCAGCCCGGCCCGTCGTGTGATGCCGGCAGCATCGGATAGCTGCCCGTGTTCGTGGGGGCGTGTTCCGGGAGCCACAGGACCGCGACCGCGCCCTCGGACGGGACGCCGTCCGGGGAGCCGGGCGGGCGGACGTTGCGGAAGGTGAGGCGGGCGCCCAGGACGCGGGCCTGTCCGGCGGCGATCGTGAGCCCGAGGCCGTGCCCCTGGCCCGCGCGGTCGGAGGCGCCGGTGCGGAAACGGCGCGGACCGTCCGCGAGCAGGTCCTCGGGGAAGCCGGGCCCATGGTCGCGGACGCGGATGACACGGCCCTCGACGGACACCTCGATCGGCGGCCTGCCGTGCTTCGCCGCGTTCGCCAGGAGGTTCAGCAGGACGCGTTCGAGGCGGCGCGGATCCGTCGTCACCTCCGACTCGTGCACGACCCGCACCCGTACCCCCGCGTCCTTCGCCGCCACCCGCCGGGCCACGAACTCGCCCAGCATGATGTCCTGCAACTCGGCCCGCTCGGAGGCCCCGTCCAGGCGGGCCACCTCCAGCACGTCCTCCACGAGCGTCCGCATCGCCTGCGCCCGGTCGCGGACCAGCTCGGAGGGCCGGCCCGGCGGCAGCAGTTCCGCGGCCGTGAGCAGCCCGGTCACCGGGGTACGCAGCTCGTGCGCGATGTCCGCCGTCACCCGCCGTTCCGCCTCGATGCGCCGGCGCAGTGTGTCGGCCATGGCGTCCACGGCCCGCGCCAGCTCCGCGGTCTCGTCGCGTACGACACCGCCGATCGCGTCCTGCACCCGTACGTCGGACTCGCCCATGGCCACCTCGTGCGCGGCGGCGGCCGCCTTGCGCAGCCGGCGGGACATCTGGCCGCCGATGAGCACCCCGAGGGCCGAGCCGCCGAAGACCACCGCGATGGAACCGATGAGCAGGGCCTGGTCGAGGTCGCGCAGCACCGCGGAGCTGTGGTCGGTGAAGTCGGTGTGCAGGGAGAGGACGCGCTTGTCCTTCAGCGGGACGGCCGCCCAGATGTCGGGCACCCCGTTGCGGCCCTCGGACACATAGGTGGCCCGGCGGCCCTCCGCGACCTTGGCCAGGAGGTCCTTGGGGATGTCGGGATCGTCGAGCTGCACCCCGAAGGCACCGGACTTCAGCGGACGGCCCGATTCGTACATGCGCTGGGCGACCTGGATGCGCTCGTCGGCGAGGTCGCGCGAGTTGTCGAGCATCGACACCCGCGCCGCGTTGTGCACGACCAGGCTCAGCGCGACCGCCACCAGCGCGCCGACCAGCGCGATCGCCGCGCTCAGCTGCCACCGCAGGCCGGTGCGGATGCCCGAGGCGAGCCCCGCGCCGGACCGGCGGCCGCCGACGCCCGACGGCTCCGGCGGCCGCCCCCCTCGTACCACCCTCGTGTTCATCTGCGCCGCCCCGCTCAGGCCTTGAGCTTGTAGCCGAAGCCGCGGACCGTCTCGATGCGGTCCTGGCCGATCTTCGCGCGGAGTCGCTGGACGTGGACGTCGACGACCCGGGTGTCGCCGCCCCAGCCGTAGTCCCACACACGTTCGAGCAGCTTGTCGCGGGAGAGGACCGTGCCGGGGGCCGACGAGAACTCCAGCAGCAGCCGCATCTCGGTCGGCGTCAGCGCCACCGGCGCCCCGGACTTCAGGACCTCCATGCCCTCGGTGTCGATGACCAGTTCGCCGAAGGTGAGGACCCCGCCGGTGCTCGCGGCCCCGGCCTCCTCGGCCTTGGTGTCACCGCCGCTCGCGTGCCCGAAGCGGCGCAGCACCGCGCGGATCCGGGCGACCAGGACGGCACCGTCGAACGGCTTGGTCACGTAGTCGTCGGCGCCCGCCTCCAGGCCCAGCACCACGTCGATGGAGTCGGCGCGCGCCGAGAGCATGATCACGGGGACGGTCGACTCGTCACGGATACGGCGGCACAGGGAGACCCCGTCCAGGCCCGGCACCATGACGTCGAGGAGGGCGATGTCCGGCCGGTCCGCGCGGAACGCCTCCAGCCCGGACAGCCCGTCGGGCATGGCCGTGACCGCGAAGCCGTCGCGCTCCAGCGCGAGCTGGGTGGCCTCGCGGATCACGTCGTCGTCCTCGACGAACAGGACATGGGTCTGCTCTGCCATCCGGTGATCTCGCTCGCTCTCGGTCGGGGTGGGACGAACCGGTCTGGTCGTTCGTGCGCGGCACGGTTCCCGGCGTGAGGGTCAGCTCGGCTCGGGTGTCGCCGTCTCCGTGCCGCCCACCGCGCTGCTGTACTCGGTGCGCGTGCTGGAGCGCTGTACGAAGCCGTCCTTGATCCAGCGGTAGGTCGTGACCTCCTCGCTGGACGGGTAGGAGGACGGGTCGCCATTCTCGTACAGCTGCCGGGTGACCATGAGGTCGCCCCGGTCGATCTCCGCGTAGACGGGGGGCTGTTCGGACAGGAAGACGCTCCGGTACGTCCCCTTCTCCGGGCGGTACACGTACGACGCCACCCCCACGGCGTCCGCGCAGGTCATCACGTTGACCACGAGGTCGTCGCCGGTGCCTCCGGTCAGGTTCCCGTAGGTCACGTCCACCGGGTACTCGTCGGCCACGCACGGCTTCAGGTCGCTCTTGACGGTCCGGCTGACCTCCGGGTCCGCGCGGACCATGCGGACGACCTCGTCGACGCTCGGGTGATCGCCGCCGCCGTCACCGTCCACCGACGCGGAGACGGACGGCGAGGCCGCGCCCGCCGCGAGGGAGTCGTTGTCGGCCGGGCCCTCGTCGCGGGCGCCGGTGCCGCCCGTGCCGCAGGCGGAGACGGAAAGGCCGAGGGCGGTGAGCACGGCCACCGCCGTGATCACCGCCTTCGGGGCCTGCCGGGCTCCTGGCCCCGGGCCGGCCACTGTGCTCAGGCCGCGCAACGCTCCTGCTCCTCGCTCGCTTCGAACGCGCGGGCGGCACGCTCGTCGATGTCCCGCGACTCCAGCTCCTCGCGGAGCCGGGCCAGCGCACGGTGGAGCGTGCTCTTGACGGTGCCGGCCGACATGCCGAGGGCGGCGGCCGTCTCCTCCGTGGACATCTGCTCCCAGTGTCGCAGGACCACGACACTGCGCTGCTTGGGTGCCAGAACCTTGAGGATGTCCATCAGGAGGGCGCGATCCGCGTGCTGCTCGGTGGAGTCCTCGATGCGGGCGTCCGGCAGCTGCTCGGTCGGGACCTCCTCCAGCTTCCGGGCCCGCCACCACTCCGTCCGCGTGTTGATCATGACCCGGCGCAGATAGGCGTCCGCCAGCCGCTTGTCCGCGATGCCCTCCCAGCGGCCGTACGTCCGGGCCAGCGCGGTCTGCAGCAGATCCTGGGCGTCGACCGGGTCCGGCACGAGCCGACGGGCGCTGCGCAGCAGCGCGTCCTGCCGGGTACGGACGTACTCCTCGAATTCGAGCACCTCGCCGTGCGCCATGATCAACCGCCTCCGTTCCCCGTTTCCGGCGTCCGCGCTGTCGCGCGGCGCCGGTTGTCCGCCGCTTCGTCTCGCTGGTGCGATCCGCTCGTGCCGCCTGGTCCGCTGGTTCGTTTCGCGGGTTCCTGCGGTACGCCAATGAAGCTACGGAGGGGTTGTCACGGGGACGTCCGAACCAGCCTGCGGAGAACGCTCGGCTGTCCGTCGGTTGTGTAACAGAAGGAGGAACGGGGTAAAGCGACCTGCCCTTTGGGGCCGGAATGTATCGGTTCACCCCGTCGGGCAGGGATGCGGTCCATGTCGCGGTCGAGCCTCGGCCCTGCGTGGCCTGTGACGTACGGCGGGCCGGCCGTCAGGTGAGAGGGAGCCGGTAGAGGCCACCGGGGAGGGGTTCCACCAGGCCGTCGGAGACCAGTCCGTCGAGCGCGCGGGCGCGCTGCACCGGCTCGTCCCACACCCGGTCCAGGACCGCCTGCGGTACGGGCGCGGTCGCGTCCCGCAGTACGGCGAGCAGCTTGCCGCGGACCTGACGGTCGGTACCGGCGTACGTCTGACCGCGCCGCGCCGGGCCCTCGTGCGCGGGCTTCCCGGCCAGCCGCCACGCGCACTGCCCGGCGATCGGACAGCTTCCGCACGTCTCGTTCTTCGCCGTGCACACCAGCGCGCCCAGCTCCATCGACGCGGCCGCCCAGCGGGACGCCGTACCGTCGTCCTCCGGCAGCAGGGCGCGGGCCACCTTCCGTTCGGCGGCCGTGGTCGCGTTCGGCGCGTACTGCGTGCCGCTGACCGCGCGGGCGAAGACGCGCCGCACGTTCGTGTCGAGCACGGCGTGCCGCTGGCCGTAGGCGAACGACGCCACCGCCGCGGCCGTGTACTCGCCGATCCCCGGCAGCGCGAGCAACTGCGCGTGCTCCCGCGGTACGTCCCCGCCGTGCCGTTCCGTTATGGCCACCGCGGCGCCGTGCAGGCGCAGGGCGCGGCGCGGGTATCCGAGCCGGCCCCAGGCGCGGACCGCCTCGCCCGGTGGTTCCTTCGCGAGGTCCGCCGGGCGGGGCCAGCGCGCCAGCCACTGCTCGTAGACGGGCAGTACGCGGTTGACCGGCGTCTGCTGCAGCATGAACTCGCTGACCATCACCCCCCAGGGCCCGGCCTCCGGCCGCCGCCAGGGCAGGTCACGGGCGTGCGTCTCGAACCAGGCGATCACCGGGGTGTGCAGGGTGGTGGCGGGGATGGGGGTGGGGGTTTCGGTGGCTGGGCTGCTCTGGGGCTTCGTGGGTGCAGTCATGGCACGGTCGATCCTGCCATGCGGGGGTGGGTGCGGGCGGGTTCTGGTGGGGGGTGTCTGGGGTTCGTCGGCGGGTGCGGGTCCGGTGGGGCTTCTCGCGCAGTTCCCCACGCCCCTGAAAAGCAGGGGCCGCACCCCGTGCTTTTCAGTGCCGACGCCGGCCACCTTGCAGGCCCGCAGGGGCCTGGGCTTTCAGGGCGCGGGGAACTGCGCGAGAAGCCCCAGGCACCCGCACCCGCCGACCCGCACCCCCGACCCCTGCCGCGCCCGCCTTAACCGCCGGTCCGCCACCCCAGCTCCGGCCCCAGCTTCGTCGCGATGTCGGTCAGGATCTGCACATAGTCCTCGTGCTCGAAGGTGAACGGCAGTGCGAACGCCACCTCGTCGACCTCACGGAAGGCGACCTGCGCGCGCAGCCGCTCGGCGATCTCCTTGGACGTACCCACCAGGTCGGGTGCGAAGAGCAGCCGCCCCGGCCCCTGCGGCGCGGTGGTCCGGGGCAGCCGCTTCGCCGCGTACGCCTCGTACCGTGCGCGCTGCTCCGACGTCGCCGAGTCGGTGGGGATGACGACGAGCCCCTGTGAGATCCGGGCCCCCGCCCCGTCGGGATGATGCGCCCGGAACTCCCGGATGTGGGAGAGCTGGACCCCGGCGAAGTCCACCGCCGCAGTCGTCTCGCCCTCGGCCTTCACGACGCTGCTGGTCAGGAAGTTCATACCGTTCTCGCCGGCCCACCGCGCCGACCGGAGGCTGCCGCCGCCGTACCACATGCGGCTGCCCAGCCCGGGGGAGTGCGGCTGCACCCTCTCGGAGAAGACCTCGAACCCCTCGGTGCCGCTGAAGTCGCTGGCCGGCTCGCCGCGGACGAAGCCGAGGAGCCGCCGGACCCGATCGAAGCCGAAGTCCTCGGCGTCGGCGGTGTCCGGGTAGAGCGCGGCCTTGACGGTGTCGTAGTGCATCGGGGGTCCGACGCTGATCCCCGGGTTGAGCCGGCCGCCGGAGAGCAGGTCGACCGTGGCCAGGTCCTCGGCGAGCCGCAGCGGGTTCTCCCAGCCCAACGGGATGACGGCGGTGCCCAGTTCGATACGGCTCGTGCGCTGCGAGGCCGCCGCCAGGACGGCGACGGGGGAGGAGATGCCGTACTGCAGATGACGGTGGCGGAGCCACGCGCTGTCGAAGCCGAGCCGCTCACCCAACTCGATGATCTCCAGGGTCGACTCGTGGCCCCGGCGCGGATCGGCCTCGTCGAACAGCCCGATGGTCAGGAACCCCAGCTTCCGCAACGGCCTCGGCGTCGGCACGGTGACGCCGCCCTCCACGGATCCGTCCATCGTCTTCTCCAGGTACGTCGACGCACTGTGCGGTGATGGGGAGATTGTGGCAGCTGTGCATGAGGAGACGGTGAACGGTGGTGCGAGGTCCGGAAGTTCGCCCGGCCGACCGGGCGCGACACGGCGCCGATCCGGTCACGGAGGGTGCCCGTTCGGGCGTTGTGATCACGTACCGCGATCATGTGGCGTCCGGTGGGGGCGCGTTCGGGAACGACCGGGATGATGATCCGGAAAAGTTGGAGTTTCGGGCGGCGGGTGGGGCCGGTGAAGGGCCCGATCTCTCGTACAGTTTGCGCCGTGGGATCTCTGCGCAATCCGATCGGGCCGCTTCCCTCCACCATCTACTGGCGACGGAGGGCCGTTCTGCTGACCGTCGTCGGTCTGCTGGCGATTCTGGTCGTATGGATCGTCACCGGCGGTGGCGGGGGCAACGGGAACAACGCGGGCGAGCCCGACGGCAAGAACCCCGTCACCTCGATCACTCCCGGGCCCTCGGAGTCCGGTCCCGCGATCAGTGAAGCGCCGGGCGGGCGGGACGAGTCGGGCGACGGGTCGAGCGCGGGCGGCGACGGTTCGGGCTCAGGATCCGGCGGCTCGGGTTCGGGTTCGGGTTCCGGTTCCGGGGGCGCCGGGGACGGGTCCGGTGCCGCGGGCGGGGGCACGTCGGACGACGGCGGCAAGAACGGCAGCAGTTCCGGTGAGCAGGTCGAGGCGGGGTCGAGTCTGCCCAACTGCACCGCCGGAGCCGTGAAGTTGACCGTGCGCAGTGTGCGCAACGACTACGAGCCCGGCGTGGACCCCACGTTCGAGCTGATCGCGCGCAACTCCTCCGGCGGTGACTGCAAGCTCGACCTCGGACCGGACAACACGGTGGTGACGATCACCGCGGCCGACGGCGACGACGCGTTCTGGGCGTCCGACGACTGCCATGAGACCGCGGGGAGCCTGCTGTTCAGGGTGCCCGCCGGGGACCGGGTCACCTACACGGTGGAGTGGAACCGCGCCCCCAGCGCGCCCAACTGCGCGACCCCGTCGGCGGGTTCGGCCGGCGCGGGGACCTACCTCGTGGAGGCGAAGGCTCCGGGGCTGGCCACGGCCCGGGCGTCGTTCGTGCTGGAGAAGGACTGACGGTCTGACGGTGGGGGCCGGCGACCGGGATCACCCCCGACGCCCCCTCCCGTCCCGTCCTCCGGAAGGGCCGCTCTCGCGGCCCCGCCCCGGTCTCCGCCCTGCCGGACGGTCTCTGCCCTCCCGGACGGCCTCCGCCCTGCTAGACGTACCGCTCCAGGATCGACGACTCCGCCAGGCGGGACAGGCCCTCGCGGACGCTGCGGGCGCGGGCCTCGCCCACTCCGTCGACCGTCTGTAGGTCGTCGACGCTGGCGGCGAGCAGCTTCTGCAGGCCGCCGAAGTGTTCGACGAGGCGGTCGATGATGGCGCCGGGGAGGCGGGGGACCTTGGCCAGGAGTCGGTAGCCGCGCGGGGAGACCGCGGAGTCCATGCCCTCCGGGGAGCCGGTGTAGCCGAGGGCACGGGCGACGGTGGGCAGTTCGAGGAGCTCCGCGTGGGCGAGGGCGTCGAGTTCCCGCAGGGCCTCGTCGACCGTGCGGGAGCGCTTGGCCGTCGGCTCGGGGACGTAGTCCCGGACGACCAGTTCGCGCTCTGGCTCGACGCCCGCGATCAGTTCGTCGAGCTGGAGGGCCAGGAGGCGGCCGTCGGTGCCCAGTTCGACCACGTATTCGGCGATTTCGGTGGCGATGCGGCGGACCATCTCCAGCCGCTGGGCGACCGCCGAGACGTCCCGGACCGTCACCAGGTCCTCGATCTCCAGCGCGGAGAGGGTGCCGGCCACCTCGTCCAGGCGGAGCTTGTACCGCTCCAGCGTCGCCAGGGCCTGGTTCGCGCGGGACAGGATCGCCGCCGAGTCCTCCAAAACGCGCCGGTGGCCGTCGACGTACAGCGCGATCAGGCGCATCGACTGGGAGACCGAGACGACCGGGAAGCCCACCTGCTTGCTGACGCGGTCGGCCGTGCGGTGCCGGGTGCCGGTCTCCTCGGTGGGGATCGTCGGGTCGGGGACCAGCTGCACACCCGCCCGGAGGATCTTGGAGAGGTCCGAGGAGAGCACGATGCCGCCGTCGAGCTTGCACAGCTCCCGCAGGCGGGTGGCCGTGAACTCCACATCCAGGACGAAACCGCCGGTACACATCGGCTCGACGGTCTTGTCGAAGCCGAGCACGATGAGCCCGCCGGTGTTGCCGCGGAGAATCCGCTCGAGCCCGTCGCGAAGGGCCGTACCTGGTGCCACGGCGCTCAGCGAGGCGCGCATCAGGCCATCGGCACCGGAGCTCCCACCGGACTTTCCGGGAGCTGCTGCCCGGTCGTTGGCTGCCACTGCACTCCTCCGGTCGCGGGTTGGGGGCGCTCCCGTTTCGCACTCGTGGTTCGTACGGACGGGCGAGACCTGGGCAAAGTCTACCGGCGGTCCTCCTCGTCCCGTGGGGCCTCTCGCCGACGGGATCGGGGCAGCACCCGCAGGGCGTCTCCCATGTCGGCCACTTCGAGGACCTTCATACCGGGAGGAACCCTGCCGGGATCGGACGGAACGAGCGCGTGGGTGAACCCCAGGCGGTGCGCTTCGGAGAGGCGGCGCTGGACGCCCGTGACCCGTCTGACCTCGCCCGCGAGGCCCACCTCACCGATCGCCACGAGGTTCTTGGGCAGCGGGGTGTCGGTCGCCGCGGACGCCAGGGCGAGGGCGATCGCGAGGTCCGCGGCGGGCTCCGAGAGCTTCACGCCGCCGACCGTCGCCGAGTAGATGTCCCGCTTGCCCAGGGCGCTGATACGGCCGCGCTGCTCCAGGACCGCGAGCATCATCGAGACCCGCGAGGTCTCCAGGCCGGACGTCGTGCGCCGGGGGGAGGGTAGCTGCGAGTCGACTGTGAGCGACTGCACTTCCGCGACCAGGGGACGGCGGCCCTCCAGGGTGACGGTCAGGCAGGTGCCGGGGACGGGTTCGTCGCGGCGGGTGAGGAAGAGGCCGCTGGGGTCGGTGAGGCCGGTGATGCCCTCGTCGTGCAGCTCGAAGCAGCCGACCTCGTCCGTGGCGCCGTAGCGGTTCTTGACGCCGCGGACCAGGCGCAGGCGCGCGTGCCGGTCGCCCTCGAAGTGCAGGACCACGTCGACGAGGTGCTCCAGGAGACGGGGGCCCGCGATGGCGCCGTCCTTCGTGACGTGTCCCACCAGGAGGGTCGACATGCCGCGTTCCTTGGACGCGCGGATCAGGGCGCCGGCGACCTCGCGGACCTGGGCCATGCCGCCGGGGGCGCCGTCGATCTCGGGGGAGGCGATCGTCTGGACCGAGTCGAGGATCAACAGGGACGGCTTCACCGCGTCCAAGTGGCCCAGCACGGCGGAGAGGTCGGTCTCGGCGGCGAGGTAGAGGTGGTCGTGCAGGGCGTCGATCCGGTCGGCGCGCAGGCGGACCTGGCTGGCGGACTCCTCGCCCGTGACGTAGAGGGTCGGGTGCTCGGCGTCGGCGGCCTTGGCGGCGACATCGAGGAGCAGGGTGGACTTGCCGACGCCCGGCTCGCCCGCTAGGAGGACCACGGCACCGGGGACCAGGCCGCCGCCGAGGACCCGGTCCAGCTCCGGGACCCCGGTGGTGCGGGCGGTGGCCTGGCGGCCGTCGACCTGGCCGATGGGCACGGCGGAGGTGGTGACGCGGCCGGGGGCCGTCGTACGGACGGCGGGCGTGCCGTACTCGTCGACCGTGCCCCACGCCTGGCATTCGGGGCAGCGGCCGAGCCACTTGGCCGTCTGCCAGCCGCACTCCGTGCAGCGGTAGGACGGCCGGTCCTTCGCGGTTTTCGTACGGGCAGCCATGCACGAACCGTAACGGAGGGCACTGACAGCGGCGGTGGTTGGGCGGGCAGGGCCGGGGCCGGCGGCCGTGGGGTGCCGGCGGCCCCGGTGGGGGGCGCCCGTTCGCCGTGGGGGGCGTGCTAGTGGGGCGGGCGCGAGGAAGACGGGTTGCTCACGCCGTTTCCCGCGCCCCTCGGGGACGCGCGCCACCGGTTGCCTGGGAGCGCGCCCCCGTGTCTCGCGAACGTGCCCTATCGGCGGGGCCCGATCGTCAGGTCGGCCGGGCGGTACGGGACGTACGCCGCGCCGTCGAGGCCGAGGGCGAGGGCGGCGGTCTGGAGGGCGCCCGGGGTCGCGGAGGCGCCCCAGCGGCCGGAGTCGAGGCGGGACTCCAGGGCGTGCAGGGCGGCGACGGTCTCGGCGGTGGTGAAGGTGCAGTGGCCCTGGCGTTCGACGTAGGCCTGGCGCAGGAGGGCGGCGTCGCCGGAGGCGCGCACGCGGGCGGCGAAGCGGGACTCCTGTTCGACGGGTACGAGGTCGTCGGCGACGGTGTGGATGTCCAGGAGCGGGACCGCGAGGCCCTGTCCGGCGGAGGAGGTGCGCTCGCCGGCCGCGACGGCGGCCGGGTCGGCGGCGATGTCGGCGTGGGAGGTCAGGTTCCGCAGATCGGCGCGCAGGTTCAGGCCGGCCTTCTTGTACAGAGCCTTGACCAGGGGCGCGTGCTGCGAGTTCGCGAGCACGCGCGCGTAGTCGACCCCCTTGTTCCCGGAGTTGTTGCCGCCCAGGGCCTTCTCGACGTGGTGGCGGGCGGGTTCGACGCGGTTGAGGACACCCTGCGCGAGCCACGCGTACTGCTGGGCCTGCTGCGCCTCCCAGTCCCCGTCGGCGGGGCGGTCCTTGCCGGGTGCCCAGGTGGGCAGGTTGAGGTAGGCGGCGGCGAGGGCGATACGGGCGCGGCCCTCGGGGGTCTGCTGCGCGGCGACGACGGCGTCGGTGAGCTGCCGGCCGGTCGTGGCGCCCTCGGCCTCGGAGGCGAAGTCCACCAGCTTCACCGGCGTGTCCGGGAGCAGGAGCCGGGCGATCGTGTACTCGGCGTCGAGCTGGTAGGTGTGCAGGTCGTTGGCGCCGGCCACGAGACCGCACAGGCCCAGGGCGCCGTCGATCCCGCCGGCGCCGGAGCGGGCCAGCCGGGCGTTGACCAGACCGCCCATGGACTGCCCGACGGAGAGGGTGCGGGTGGGTTCGCCGATCTTCTCGGTGACCGCCGCGATGGTGGCGACCTGGTCGCGCTCGGCGCTCTCCAGGGCCCAGAGGGTCTCGCTCACGTCGTAGGAGGAGCCGGTGAGCGCGTAACCCTCTTCGAGGAGCCGCAGGCGTACGGTCTCGCGGGGGGCGTTCTGGGGCGCGGTGCCGCCGAAGCCGTGGCTGAAGACGATCAGGGTGCCGTTCCAGTTCTCCGGGACGTCCGCGATCCAGGCGGCTCCGTCCGGGAGGGTGCCGGTGAGGCGTTCGACGGCGGGCGCGGCCGTCTGCGCGGTGGCCGTCGAGACGGAGGCACCGGTCAGCGAGAGGACGACGGCGGCGGCCAGGGCGGTGAGCGTGCGGCCGGCGGGCGAGCGGAAGGCGCGTGCGGTCATGAGAGTGGGGCTCCTGACTCGGCATACCTGAAGGCAACTTGGACTCCCGGGAATGTAGGGCGAATAAGTAGCCGTGGTCAAGAAAGTGCACAACATTGGCGCGATGCCGCCGGAACCCGGGGTTCCTGTCCCCTTATGAGGGATCGTTTCACCCGTACGGAGTAAATGTGCCGAACGGGCGAGAAGGTGTCGCTTCCGGGCGCCTACCGTCCATGAATGATGAGCATCAGTCCGGAAACCTCGACCCGCACCACCGGCGCGCACCGGGCGTACAGCGAGGCGCGCGATCGGGCGGCCGCGCGGGCGGTGGCGCAGCGCACACCGGCGCACTACGAGCCGTACCTGGACGGCCTGTTCACCTACTGCATGTCGGTGCTGTGCGACCACGACGCGGCGACCACGGCCCTGGCGGACGTCCTCGCGCTCGCCGACCGCCGCCGGGGCCCGGACGACGCCGGGGGCCGCCGGGCCCGGCTGTACGCGCTGGCCCGGTGGGCCTGTCTGCGCGGGCTCACGGAGGTCCGGCAGAAACGGCCGGGCACGCACGCCTCCGGGCGCCCGCCCGCACACGCCGGCGGGACCGGGAAGCCGCGCGCCGCGAAGAACGCCGTCGGATCCGCCGCCCTCTCCGAGGACGAGGAGCGGCGGCGCAGGCGTGAACTGGCCCGGCTCGCCTGGCCGGAGGCCGCCGGCACCACGCCCGAGCAGCGCGAGGCGCTGGAGTTGGCCGTGCGGCACCAGCTCACCGCCCCCGAGGTCGCCGACGTGCTGGGGATGGACCCGGCCGCCGCGCGGGAGTTGCTCGCCTCCGCCGCCTGCGAGGTGGAGCGCACCAGGGCGGCCCTGGCCGTCGTGGAGAGCGGCGCCTGTCCGGGCGTCGCCCGCCTCGCCGGGGACCAGCCGTTCGTCCTGAGCGCCGCTCTGCGCCGTGAACTCGTCCGGCACGTCGACGACTGTCCCGTCTGCCGCCGCGCCGCCGAGCGCGCCGTCCCCGGCCACTGGCCCGGCACCAGCGTCACGCCCGCCGCGCTGCCCGTTCTCGAAGCGCCGCGCGCGGCCCTCGTGTCGGCCACGGCGCACCTCACGCGCGCGCGTGGCGGCGCCCCGCGCTTCGACCGCCGGGGCTTCCCCATGGACCCGAGGGACCGCGCCGCCCGCCGGGACCGGCTGCGCGCGCGGGCCGTCACGACGACCGTCGTGGCCACGGTGGTCGCCGCGCCCGTCTTCGCTCTCTGGGCCGCCTACCGGGGCGCCCCCCTCATCGGCGAGGGCGCCGACGGCCGTTCCGTCAGCGCGGGCGAGGAACAGGGCGACGGCGACGGCACCGTCGGCGAGGGCGGCGGCGACGCCTACGAGAACGCCGGCAACGCCCGGACCAGGCCCGGCGCCCGCCCCGGCAAGGGACCCGCGGACGACGTGTCCGTGGAGGTCACCCAGGGGAAGGGGCGGGGCGCGCTCTCCGTCACCGCGGCGAACGACGGCGACACCACCCTCATCACCCTGAAGGCGACGGGCGACTCCCCCGTCCGCTGGTCCGCCCGCACCGGCGCCGACTGGCTCTACCTCAGCCGGTCCTCGGGCACCCTGGAGCCCGGCGCGTCCACGACGATCAAGGTGTACGTCGACCAGCTGAGCGAGCCCGCCGGGTACTGGACGGCGGAGGTCTCACTGGCTCCGTCGGGGGCCGTGGTGACGATCGAGGGCTACGGTCCGGTGCCGACGCCGCCGGTCGACACCCGGCCGACGCCACCGGACGCGGACCCGGGCCCGCCGAGGCCCACGGCCCCGCCCCCGGCACCCGACCCGGACCCCACACCCACCGGCCCGGCGCAGCCCGACCCGACCCCGGCCCCCACCGACGAGACCCCCACGGACCCACCCGGCCCGACCTCACCGCCGAGCGACGGGGGAGGCGACCCGCCGCCGGCTTCGTAGGGACGGCGGGGGTGCGTGCCGGGAGGGAAGGTCCGGTTCGGCGGGAGAGCTGCCTGGTGCGTCGCGCGTGGTGGGCCCGCCACGGATCGCCCGGGGCGAGGACGGGTGCCGACTCCGCCTGCGATGCTCGAATCGCACCACGGGCTCCGCCTACGGTGTACGGGCTCCGCCCACGGTGTACGGGCTCCGCCCACGGTGCGGTTCGACCGCATCCACCGACTCGGCCTACGGTCCGACCGCATCCACCACTCCGCCTACGGTCCGACCGGATCCATCGGTTCGGCCGGCGGGGTGACAGGATCCGCCGGATGCGGCGCGACCAGCGGCAGACGCGACGCCAGTCGCTGCTCGCACAGCTCGACCAGGCGGTCGTACCCCGCCTTGCCCATCAGCTCGACCAGCTCAGGCCGGTACGAGACGTACACCGGGTCGCCCGCGCCGTGTGCCGAGGTCGCCGACGTGCACCACCAGTGCAGATCGTGGCCGCCCGGACCCCAGCCGCGGCGGTCGTACTCGCCGATCGACACCTGCAGCACCCGCGTGTCGTCGGGCCGGTCGATCCAGTCGTACGTGCGCCGGATCGGCAGCTGCCAGCAGACGTCCGGCTTGGTCTCCAGCGGCTCGCGGCCCTCCCGCAGCGCCAGGATGTGCAGCGAGCAGCCCGCGCCCCCGGCGAAGCCCGGGCGGTTCTGGAAGATGCACGACCCCTTGTACGGACGGGTCTGGCGGTCGCCGTCCTCGTCCTTGGAGACCCAGCCGGTCTCCGTGCCCACGTCGTGGAACTGCCAGATCTCCGGAGTGAGCCTCGCCACATGTTCGGCGACGCGCTTCTCGTCGTCCTCGTCCGAGAAGTGGGCGCCCAGGCTGCAGCAGCCGTCGGCCGCACGGCCCGCCTGGATGCCCTGGCAGCCGCTGCCGAAGATGCAGTTCCAGCGGGAGGTCAGCCAGGTGAGATCGCAGCGGAAGACTTGCTCCTCGTCCGCCGGATCAGGGAACTCCACCCACGCGCGCGCGAAATCGAGTCCCTTCTCGTCCGGCGCCGTGGACTCCGCGGAGCCCTTCGCCGACTTCGGGGGCCTGGTCGCCGCCTTCGCCCGCGAAGAGCCGCCGGTCACGGCCGCTCCCGCTGCCGACTTGTCGGCCTTTGCCTTTTTCGTCTTTGGCACCCGTCCAGGGTACGGCGCCGGAGGCCGCATCGAGGACCTTGCACGGCTCCGCTGGCAGTAGCGTTCCGCCCATGAGACTCGGTGTCCTCGACGTGGGATCGAACACGGTGCATCTGCTGGTGGTGGACGCACACCCGGGCGCACGCCCCCTGCCCGCGCACTCGCACAAGGTGGAACTACGCCTTGCCCAGCTCCTCGACGAGGCCGGGGCCATCGGTCCCGAAGGGGTCGAGAAACTCATAGCCGTCGTCCACGAGGCGCTCCAGGCCGCCGAGGACAAGGGCGTGGAGGAACTGCTTCCCTTCGCCACCTCCGCCGTGCGCGAGGCCAGCAACGCCGACGAGGTCCTCGCCCGGGTCCAGGACGAGACCGGGGTCGAACTGCAGGTCCTCACCGGCGCCGAGGAGGCCCGGCTGACCTTCCTCGCCGTCCGCCGCTGGTTCGGCTGGTCCGCGGGCAAGCTCCTCGTCCTCGACATCGGCGGGGGCTCCCTGGAGATCGCGTACGGCATAGATGAGGAGCCCGACGCCGCCGCCTCGCTGCCTCTGGGCGCCGGCCGCCTGACCGCCGGCTGGCTGCCCGGCGATCCGGCCACGCCCGACGACGTCCGCGCCCTGCGCCGGCATGTCCGGGCCCAGATAGCCCGTACGGTCGGCGAGTTCAGCAGGTTCGGCGCTCCCGACCACGTCGTCGCCACCTCCAAGACCTTCAAACAGCTCGCCCGTATCGGCGGCGCGGCCCGCTCCACGGAGGGGCTCTACGTCCAGCGCGACCTCAAGCGCGAGGCCCTGGAGTCCTGGGTCCCCAAGCTCGCCCACATGACCACGGCCCAGCGCGCCGCGCTCCCCGGCGTCTCCGAGGGCCGCGCGAACCAGATCCTCGCGGGCGCGCTGGTTGCCGAGGCCGCGATGGACCTCTTCGACGTGCAGACCCTGGAGATCTGCCCCTGGGCACTGCGGGAGGGCGTGATCCTGCGACGCCTGGACCACATGGGTACGGCGTAGGGGGTGTCCCGGCCACGAGCCGAAAAGGCGCCGGCCGCGAGCCGAGGACGCGGGCCACAGGGCGAAAAGCGCGGGGCGCAGCCCCAGCTTTTCAGGGGCGCGGGGAACGGCGCGCTCAGCCCTCACCGACCTGCGGTCGCCTTCTCGGAGCACCCCGACGGCGCAGGGGCGGTGCCCACCCCCCGGCCCGCACCCCATGTCTTTCAGGGGCGCGGGGAACGGCGCGCTCAGCCCCCACCGGCCCGCGGTCGCCTTCTCGGAGCACCCCGACGGCGCAGGGGCGGTGCCCACCCCCCGGCCCGCACCCCATGTCTTTCAGGGGCGCGGGGAACGGCGCGCT
>NZ_JBSFCF010000043.1:0-12911 GCF_053593335.1 Streptomyces sp. NPDC002324 | reverse complement strand
CGCTCAGCCCCCACCGGCCCGCGGCCGCCCTCCCCGAGCACCCCGACGGCGTACGGGCGGGCCCACCCGCCCCCGGCCGACCTCACGCCCCCCGGCCCACCCGACCCGCCCCACCCCGTAGGCTGTCCCGCGTGGCAGAACCCGTACGGATCCCGGACGCGAAGGTCGCGCTGTCCACGGCCTCCGTGTATCCGGAGTCGACGGCCACGGCCTTCGAGATCGCCGCACGCCTGGGCTACGACGGCGTGGAGGTCATGGTCTGGACCGACCCGGTCAGCCAGGACCTGGAGGCTTTGCGCCGCCTCTCCGACTACCACCAGATCCCCATCCTCGCCGTACACGCCCCCTGTCTGCTGATCACCCAGCGGGTGTGGTCGACCGACCCGTGGGTCAAGCTCCAGCGCGCCCAGGCCGCCGCCGAGAAGCTCGGCGCGAGCACGGTCGTCGTACACCCCCCCTTCCGCTGGCAGCGCCAGTACGCGCGCGACTTCGTCACCGGGATCTGGCGGATGGCGGGCGAGACGGACGTGCGGTTCGCCGTCGAGAACATGTACCCCTGGCGCTACCGCGACCGCGAGATGCTCGCGTACGCCCCCGACTGGGACGTGACGAAGGACGACTACCGGCACTTCACGATCGACCTCAGCCACTCCGCGACCTCCCGCACCGACGCCCTGGAGATGGTCGACCGCATGGGCGACCGCCTCGGCCACGTACACATGGCCGACGGCAGGGGATCGGCCAAGGACGAGCACCTCGTCCCGGGCCGGGGCAGCCAGCCCTGTGCCGAGCTGCTGGAACGTCTCGCCCACACCGGCTTCGACGGCCACGTCGTGATCGAGGTCAACACCCGCCGCGCCATGTCCGCCGCCGAGCGCGAGGCCGACCTGGCGGAGGCCCTCGCCTTCACCCGGCTGCACCTCGCCTCCGCCGTGCGGGTCCCCCGGCCGTGACCTCGGCCACTCCCCGCCGCCGGGGCCGGCCCTCCCGTACGGAGTCGGCCGACACGCCCGCCGCACGCGACCGTATCCTCGCCGCGGCCCGCGAGGAGTTCTCCGAGCGCGGCTACGACAAGACGTCCGTACGCGGCATCGCCAAGGCCGCCGGGGTGGACTCGGCGCTCGTGCACCACTACTTCGGCACCAAGGAGCAGGTGTTCGAGGCGTCCATCGAGGTGGCCTTCGGACCACTCCTGAGCGCCCCCGGCTCGATCGCCGAGGGCCCCCTCGACGGAGTCGGCGAGCGGCTGGCCCGCTTCTTCTTCGGGGTGTGGGAGAACCCGGCGACCCGCGCGGCGCTGCTCGCGATCGTCCGCTCCGCCGTGAACAACGAGGTCGCGGCCACCGTCTTCCGCCGCCTCGTCTCGGCACAGCTGCTGCGCCGCGTCGCCGCCCAGCTCGACCGCCCGGACGCGGAGCTGCGCGCCGAACTGGCCGCCGCCCAGATGGTGGGCATCGCCATGCTCCGCTACGTGATCAAGGTGGAGCCGCTGGCGTCGGCGGACCCGGAGCAGATCATCCGAAGGGTCGCCCCGATGGTGCAGGCCCACCTCACCGCGCCCGACTAGGCGCGAGCCCCCACCCGCGCGCGACCCGCCTCCCCGACGGTGCCGTCGACCCCCGCCCGCCCGCCTCCACCCACCCCCCGGTCCCGCAGTCGAAAACCGAGACGACCGTCCCGCATTCCGGACAAGCTGTCCAACCCTTGGCGCAACGGGCGTACGCTCGATGCAGTCAGAACTCTCTGATCGCAGTCTCTGAAGGAGCGAGCGCGATGCCCCAGCTGAGGTCCCGCACAGTCACCCACGGCCGCAACATGGCGGGCGCCCGCGCCCTTATGCGCGCCTCCGGTGTACCGGGCGCGGACATCGGCCGCAAGCCGATCATCGCGGTCGCCAACAGCTTCACCGAGTTCGTGCCGGGCCACACCCACCTCCAGCCGGTGGGCCGAATCGTCAGCGAGGCGATCACCGCGGCCGGCGGCATCCCGCGCGAGTTCAACACGATCGCCGTCGACGACGGCATCGCGATGGGCCACGGCGGCATGCTGTACAGCCTGCCCTCCCGCGACCTGATCGCGGACAGCGTGGAGTACATGGTCGAGGCCCACTGCGCCGACGCCCTGATCTGCATCTCCAACTGTGACAAGATCACCCCGGGCATGCTGAACGCCGCCCTGCGGCTCAACATCCCGACCGTCTTCGTCTCCGGCGGCCCCATGGAGTCCGGCCGGGCCACCCTCGTCGACGGCACGGTCCGCACGCTCGACCTGGTCGACGCGATCTCCGACGCGGTCAACGACAAGATCTCGGACGAGGACATCCTCCGTATCGAGGAGAACGCCTGTCCGACCTGCGGCTCCTGCTCCGGCATGTTCACTGCCAACTCGATGAACTGCCTGACCGAGGCCATCGGCCTCTCCCTGCCGGGCAACGGCTCGACCCTCGCCACCCACACCGCCCGCAAGGCGCTGTACGAGGACGCCGCCCGTACGGTCATGGACATCACCCGCCGCTACTACGAGCAGGACGACGAGACGGTCCTGCCGCGCGCCATCGCCTCGTTCGCGGCCTTCGAGAACGCCATGGCCCTCGACATCGCCATGGGCGGTTCCACCAACACGATCCTGCACCTGCTGGCCGCCGCCCAGGAGGCGGGCGTCCCCTTCGGCCTCGACGAGATCAACGCGGTCTCGCTCCGCGTGCCGTGCCTCGCCAAGGTCGCGCCGAACGTCGCCAAGGACCGCACGTACTACATGGAGGACGTGCACCGCGCCGGCGGCATCCCGGCCCTGCTCGGCGAACTGCACCGCGCGGGCCTGCTCAACGAGGACGTGAACTCCGTCCACAGCGCCTCCCTCGCCGACTGGCTGAAGACCTGGGACGTGCGCGGCGGCTCCCCGTCCCCGAAGGCCGTCGAGCTGTGGCACGCGGCCCCCGGCTGCGTCCGCTCCGCCGAGGCCTTCTCCACCTCCGAGCGCTGGGACACCCTGGACGAGGACGCCGAGGGCGGCTGCATCCGCTCCGCCGAGCACGCCTACTCCAAGGACGGCGGCCTCGCGGTCCTCAAGGGCAACCTCGCGGTCGACGGCTGCGTGGTGAAGACGGCCGGCGTCGACGAGTCGATCTGGACGTTCGAGGGCCCGGCGGTCGTCTGCGAGTCGCAGGAGGAGGCCGTCCAGAAGATCCTCATGAAGGAGATCAAGGAGGGCGACGTCGTCGTCATCCGCTACGAGGGCCCCAAGGGCGGCCCCGGCATGCAGGAGATGCTCTACCCGACCTCGTACCTGAAGGGCCGCGGCCTCGGCAAGTCCTGCGCGCTGATCACCGACGGCCGCTTCTCCGGCGGTACCTCGGGCCTCTCCATCGGCCACGCCTCGCCCGAGGCGGCCGCCGGCGGCACGATCGCCCTCGTCGAGGACGGCGACCGCATCCGCATCGACATCCCGAACCGTTCGATCGAGCTGCTGGTCGACGACGCCGAGCTGGCCCGCCGCGAGCAGGCCCTGAACGGCGTCTACGCCCCGAAGAACAGGGAGCGCAAGGTGTCGGCCGCGCTGCGCGCCTACGCCGCGATGGCCACCAGCGCCGACAAGGGCGCGGTGCGGGACGTCAGCAAGCTGGGCTGAGGGCCCCGCGGAAACAGCACATCGAGGGCCGTTCCCCTAAGGGACGGCCCTCGTTCGTGCAGCCACTCGCTTGTGAAGCCAGGCCGAGAAGTCAGTCGGCCGACGAGAGTCAGTCGGCCGACGAGAAGTCAGTCGGCCGTGAAGCCACGGCCGTGAAGTCGCGGCCGTGAAATCGACGCCGCTCGAACCCGCCCGGTCGTGACCGGGGGAGGGTCACCAGCTCCCCGGATCGTTCCCGTCCAGCCCGAGCACCGTCCCGTCGAGCGCACCCGCGCAGACCCGGCCGTCGATGACCACGGGCTCGGGCAGCGAGGCGGTGACCCGGCCCGGGTCCCCGAGCCGCGACGGCGTGTCCCCGCTGATCCCGCCCTTGTGCACGTCCACCGCGAGCAACCGCCCGTCGGACGCGGTGAAGTACACATGCCGGTCGTCGGCGACCGGCGCCGAACTCCGCGCGACCCCCGTCTCCGTCCGCCACAGCTCCTTACGGGCCTTCATGTCGACGGCCGTGAGAGTGCCCTCCGCGCCGCTCAACAGGTACACGACGTCGCCCCGCACCACCCCGTGGGCCCCTTGGAGCGGCACGGGCAGGGCGACCCGGACCGTGCTCCCGGTGCCGGGGTCGTACCGGACCACGGCGACCGTGTCGTCGTAGGCACCGCCGATCGCGCCCAGGACGAGGGCGCCGTCCTGGACCCCCAGCAGTTCCAGGTGGCCCTCCAGCGGGGCGTCCCAGCGCACGTCCCCCGTCCTGGGGTCCACCGCGGTGATCCGCGTGCGCGCCCCCGCCCCCTTGCCGGTGACACTCGCCAGATACGCCGACCGGTCCCCGTCGAACGACGTGAAGTACGCCTCCGGCTGCCCCGGGATCCGGCCGCTCCACAGCGTGTCGCCGGTGGCGCCGTCCACACCGGTGACCGTCCCGTCGGCGGCGGTCAGCAGCAGCGCGCCACCGGCGTAGTGCCTGCCGCCGTACGCCGAGACGTCCCGCTCCCACCGCACCTTCCCGGTGCCCGGGTCCAGCGCCTGGGCGCGGCGGCTCTCGTCCGTCAGCACCTGCACCAGCCCACCCGACACGACGGGCGGGTCACCCGTGCCCAGCGCACCCGCCCCGTCGACGGTGTGCCGCCACAGCACGCTGCCGTCCGCCGGATCCAGCGCGGAGACCAGCCCCGGCTGCACGCACAACAGCTTCCCCGCCCCGTACGAGCAGTGCGGCGCGCTCCTGTTCTTCGCCGCCGGCCTGGTGGCCCAGGCTTCGAGGGCGGGCGCGTCGGCCGCCGCACGACCGGCCCGGGGCGAGGCCGTGCCACCGTCGGTCCGCCCGCCCTCGTTTCCCAGCGCCCGCACGGAGGCGAACCCTCCGCCCGCCACGAGCACCACCGAGACGGCGACGAGCACGGCCCGCATGCGCGACCGGCGACCGGCCCGGCCGCCGGCCTGGTCCGTGCGCCGCCCGGAGTCCCCTCGCCCTTCGGCCCCGACGCGGCCGCCGCCCGAATCGGCGCCGGTGCCTGGGTCCGCATCCGCATCCGTGCCGGTGCCGGTGCCGGTGCCGGTGCTGGTTCCGGTGCTGGTGCCGGTGCCTGGGGCGTCCTCCTTCACGTCCGCGGCCCGGCCCGGCGGAGACGCCCAGCCCGCCCCTTCTCGCTCCCGCCGGGTCGTCATGAGGGTCTGGGTGTCGTACGAGGCGGCCACGGACCGGAGTTCGTGCATCAGCTCGTCCGCCGTGGGCCGGTCCCCGGGCTCCTTGGCCAGGCAGGCGCGGACGAGGGGAGCGAGGTTCTCGGGTACGTCGGTGAGGTCCGGCTCGTCGTGGACGACCTGGTAGGCGACGACATAGGGACTGTCGGAGTCGAAGGGCCCGCGCCCGGTGGCCGCGTGCACGGTGACCGAGCCGAGGGCGAAGATGTCGGCCGCGGGTCCGACCTCCCGGGGCCGCCGGAACTGCTCGGGGGCCATGAACGGCGGTGTGCCGATCAACTTCCCCGTCTCGGTGCGCAGTTCGCTGTCCTTCGGCCGCGAGATACCGAAGTCGATGACTTTGGGACCGTCCTCGGCGAGCAGTACGTTGCTGGGCTTGAGGTCCCGGTGCACGACGCCGGCGCGGTGGATGTCGCGCAGCGCCTCCGCGAGCCCGGCCATCAGCCGCCGCAACTGCCCCGGCGGCATGGGCCCGTTCCGCTTGACGTACTCGGCGAGGGTCGGGCCGGGGATGAAGAGGGTGGCCATCCAGGGTCGCGCGCTGTCGGTGTCGGCATCCACGACCGGGGCGGTGAAGGCGCCGCTCACCTGTCGGGCGGCGGCGACCTCTTGTTTGAAACGCCCTCTGAACTCGGGGTCCTTGGCGAACTCGGCGTGCACCACCTTCACCGCGAGCCGCAGACCGGACGTGGAGGCGGCCAGATGGACGACGCCCATGCCACCCGAACCCAGACACGATTCCAGACGGTACTGGCCGGCGTACTCGGGAAGTTCCGCTTCCGCACCCGACCCGGTGCCGCGCTGCGGTGCCATGGGTCCACCCCCGTGCTCTTTCGGCCGCTCGCGCGACGTTCGGAGCCTAGTCGATGACACGTACGGGACAGAGGCGGCTTGCTAGCCTTCACGTGCGAAAAACGCACAGGTGTGTGTGTCCTGATCCAGGGGTATCAAAGGGTCCCCATGCCCTGCATGGGGGTCAAACGGGGTTTCAAACGGGGGGAGTTCAGCCATGTCTGTCGACCATGTCGAGGAGATCGCGGGGGACGGCGAGGGGGAGCGGACCGTCACGGCATCGGCAGAGGTCTCGGCCACCGCCGCGACGGCCACGGCAGCCGTCCGCCGCTACTCGGTGGCGCCCGGCGTCCGTCTCAACGTCCGAAGCGGCCCGAGCACCAGCTACGGCATCGTCCGCGTCCTCTCCGAGGGCGTCACGGTACCGATCTACTGCCAGACCCCGGGCCAGACCATCTCCGGCCCCTACGGCACCACGAACGTCTGGGACAACATCGACGACGGCCAGTACATCTCCGACGCCTACGTCTACACCGGCAGCGACGGCTACGTGGCGGGCCGCTGCGGCTGACCCGGAAACCGGGGCCGGCTGACGCCACGGCGCGGCGGCATGAAGAGCACCGCGGTACCCCGCGCGGGGTACCGCGACCGGGCCGGTCCGGCCGTCCCGGGGAGCCCGGACACCGCCGCGAAGCCGCTCCGCCCCCGGAGCCATAATCGACCTGTGAGCGACAAGCCGAAGAACGACCCGGCGGGGCAGACGCCGAGGCAGGAGCCGCAAGGGCCGCAGGCGCCCTCGGCCGCCTCCCCGGCGACCCCCACGGGCCCCCGCCCCGAACCCATCCGCTTCTTCGGGACGACCTGGCTGCACCACGACGGCAACTACACGGCCCGCCGCGCGACCGTCACCGCCGGCTCGCTCGCGGCCCTGGCCGTCTCCTGCCTGGTACTGCGCCTGGCCCACGAGGGCCTGCAACTGGCCGCGGTCGGCGGTTTCGTCAGCATCCTGGTCGTCGTCATGTTCGCCATCTGCAGCGCCCTGGCCTTCGGCCACACCTGGGGTGCCTACACCAAGCGCCCGGACCCGGCCCGTCACGCCTCCCTACGGGGCCTCCTCACCATCGGCTTCCTCGGCTCCCTGACCGCCTACTTCCTCCGCTCCCTGAAAGAGGCCCCGGGCGAGTCCCTCCACCGCGAGGAGTACACGGAGGCCCGCCGGCAGTACGACCGCCGCACAGCCAAGCGCACGAAGAACCCGGCCAAGCGCCGCCGCCCCTGACCGACCGGCACGTCACCGCCCCGTCAGGTGCGCGGCGAACTGCGACGCGGGAGGGCGCAGCCCCCGGGAACGGGACGGATAGGTGCGGCCTGGGCGAGGCCCCCTCCCCCACGCCACCCCACCGGACCACGATGTCCCCCATGACCACATCCCGCCCCCACCCCTCCCACACCGTCCGAGCCCACTCCTTCAACGCCGCCGCAGCCCGGTACGCGGCGAACCGCCCCTCCTACCCACCCGCCCTCTTCGACACCATCGAAGCCCTGGCCTCGCGCCCCCTCCCCGGCGCACGCGCCGTGGACGTGGGCGCGGGCACCGGCATATCCACCGCCCTCCTCCACACCCTCGGCGCCGACGTCCTCGCCGTGGAGCCCGGCGCAGGCATGGCCGCCCAGTTCCGCCGCGGCCACCCCCACATCCCCCTGGTCCGCGGCGACGGCAACGCCCTCCCCGTCGCCACCGCCTCCACCGACCTCCTCACCTATGCCCAGTCCTGGCACTGGACCGACCCCGCCCGCTCGGTTCCGGAGGCCCTCCGCGTACTCCGCCCCGGCGGCGCACTCGCCCTCTGGTGGAACACCGACGCCATCGACGTCTCCTGGATCGCCGACGCCACCGTCCGCATCCACCACTTCCTCGGCGTGGACCCCGGCACCCCGATCGAGAAGAGCGGCTCCGGCGCATCCGCCGCCCTCGCCGACACAGCCGCCCTCGCCGGCACCACCGACCGGCTCGACTTCACCCGCCACCAGATCCGCTGGAGCCGCACGGTCCCCCTGGACACCCACCTGGCCAACATCGCCAGCCACTCGGGGTTCCTGGTCCTCGGTGAAGAGGCCACCTCCTCGTTCCTCACCGAGGAACGAGCCCGCCTCCACAGACTCTTCCCCACCGAGACCATCGAAGAGATCTACGACGTGGACCTACTGGTGGCCATCCGCCCCTGAACGGCCCCTCCTGCCCGGGAACACCCTCCCCCCGTAGGCACCCTCCGACCGGCCCGCCTCCGCAATCACCCCCCTCCGCAATCACCCCCCGCCGAGCGCCCGCGCCCCCCACGCGCCCGCTCGCACTTCCGCCTGCCCCCGCCCGGAACCCGCCCCGCCCAGAACCCACCTCACCCCCTCACTTGACGTCCCCCTCGCCCTGCGCAATATTCATCGCATGATGAATAACTCCGGGAGTGAGCCCCCACCCCCACCCGCCGTCCACGCCCAGAACCTCACCGTCGCCCGAGGACCGCGCACCGTGGTCCGCGCCGTCGACTTCGCCGTCCCCCAGGGCCAGATCACTGGCCTCCTCGGCCCTTCCGGCTGCGGAAAATCCACCCTGATGCGAGCGATCGTCGGCACCCAGGCCAAGGTCACCGGAACCCTGGACGTCCTCGGCCGCCCCGCGGGCGACGCCACCCTCCGCTCCCGCATCGGCTACGTCACCCAGGCCCCCTCCGTCTACGACGACCTGACCGTCAGCCAGAACCTCGCCTACTTCGCCGCGATCCTCGACCCCGGCCGCGCGGCCGCCGACCGCCGCCACGAGAACGTCACCCGGGCCATCGCCGACGTGGACCTCACCACCCACGCCGACGCTCTCGCCGGCAACCTCTCCGGCGGTCAGCGCAGCCGCGTCTCCCTGGCCGTGGCCCTCCTCGGCGCCCCCGAACTGGTGGTCCTCGACGAGCCCACCGTCGGCCTGGACCCCGTCCTCCGCCGCGAACTGTGGGCCCTCTTCCACACCATCGCCCACGAGCGCCGGGCCACCCTCCTGATCTCCTCCCACGTCATGGACGAGGCCGAGCGCTGCCACCGTCTCCTCCTCATGCGCGAGGGCCGGATCCTCGCCGACGACACCCCCGAGGCCCTCCGCATCCGCACCCACACCGAAACGGTCGAAGAGGCCTTCCTCCGCCTGGTCGACGAGGCCACAGCGACCGCGCCCACAGCCACGACCGACGCACACCAGAAGGAGCCGGCGCGATGACCGCCACGACCACATCAACGCCCCCGGCAGCTTCCCGCCCCAGGGCCCTCAGCTACTCCCGCACGACGGCCACAGCCGCCCGAGTCCTCCGCCAACTCGGACACGACCCCCGCACGATCGCCCTGCTGATCCTCATCCCGTGCGTGATGCTGTTCCTGCTGCGCTACGTCTTCGACGGCAGCCCACGCGTCTTCGACTCCATCGGCGCCTCACTGCTCGGCATCTTCCCCCTGATCACGATGTTCCTGGTGACCTCGATCGCGACCCTGCGCGAGCGCACCTCGGGCACCCTGGAACGCCTCCTCTCCATGCCTCTCGGCAAGGGAGACCTCATCGCCGGCTACGCCCTCGCCTTCGGCACCCTGGCGGTCGTCCAGTCCGCCCTCGCCACGGGTCTGGCCGTCTGGTTCCTCGACCTGGACGTCACCGGCTCCCCCTGGCTCCTCCTGATCGTCGCCCTCCTCGACGCTCTCCTCGGCACCGCCCTCGGCCTCTTCGTCTCGGCCTTCGCCTCCTCCGAGTACCAGGCCGTCCAGTTCATGCCGGCCGTGATCTTCCCCCAGCTCCTCCTCTGCGGCCTGTTCACCGCCCGCGCGAACATGCACCCCGCTCTGGAGGCCATCTCCGACTTCCTCCCCATGTCCTACGCCGTCGACGGCATGAACGAAGTCCTCCTCCACACCGACATGACCGCCACCTTCGTACGCGACATCGCGATCGTCGCCGGCTGCGCCGTCCTGGTCCTCACCCTGGGAGCGGCCACCTTGAGGCGCCGGACGACCTGATGCCGCCCGCCACACCACCCGGCCGACGTCCCGCCCACCGGACACGCCGACCGAACGCGCACCCCCGGTGCGAGGATGGCCCCAGGACGACGCACCCCCGGAGGGCACCCGCACCATGAGCCAGAAAGTCGCAGTCCTCGGCACCGGCAAGATCGGCGAGGCCCTGCTCAGCGGCATGATCCGAGCCGGTTGGGCACCCGCCGACCTCCTGGTCACCGCCCGCCGCCCTGAACGCGCCGAAGAACTCCGCACCCGCTACGGCGTCACCCCGGTCACCAACGCCGAGGCCGCGAAGACCGCCGACACGCTCATCCTCACGGTCAAGCCGCAGGACATGGCCACCCTCCTCGACGAACTCGCCCCGCACACCCCCGCCGACCGCCTGGTCGTCAGCGGCGCGGCGGGCATCCCCACCTCCTTCTTCGAGGAGCGCCTGGCCGCAGGCACCCCCGTCGTCCGTGTCATGACGAACACCCCCGCCCTCGTGGACGAGGCCATGTCCGTCATCTCCGCCGGCAGCCACGCGAGCGAGGCCGATCTCGCGCACGCCGAGGAGATCTTCGGCGCCGTCGGCAAGACCCTCCGTGTCCCCGAGTCCCAGCAGGACGCCTGCACCGCCCTCTCCGGCTCCGGCCCGGCGTACTTCTTCTACCTGGTCGAAGCCATGACCGACGCGGGCATCCTCCTCGGCCTGCCCCGGGACAAGGCCCACGATCTGATCGTCCAGTCCGCCATCGGCGCGGCCACGATGCTCCGCGACAGCGGCGAACACCCCGTCAAGCTCCGCGAGAACGTCACCTCTCCCGCCGGCACGACGATCAGCGCCATCCGTGAACTCGAGAACCACGGAGTGCGCGCCGCGCTGATCGCCGCACTGGAGGCCGCGCGCGACCGCAGCCGCGAACTGGCCTCCGGCAAGAAGGACTGACGCCCCGCGCGGTCAGCCGGCCAGCAGACCGATCGCCCGGTACGCCTCATCCACCCTCGGCCGAGCCATCCCTCTGGCCCTCTCCGCACCCAACCGCAGCACCCCCTCCACATACGCAGGATCCGCGCACAACTCCTTGTGCCTCTCCTGTACGGGCCTGAGGAGCTCGACCACGGCCTCTGCGGCGTCCTTCTTCAGTGCTCCGTACGATTCATATACACCGCTCAGGTCCTCGGGGTTCCCACCCTTACAGGCGGCGAGGATCTCCAGCAGATTCGCGAGCCCCGGCCGTTTCTCCGGGTCGTACACGACATCCCGCCCGCTGTCGGTCACGGCCCGCATGACCTTCTTCCGCGCCACATCCGGCTCGTCCAGCAGATACACGATGCCCGGCCCGACGTCGTCGGTCTTCCCCATCTTCGACGTCGGATCCTGGAGGTTCATCACCCGGGCCGCGACCTTCGGACGTGTGGCCCGCGGCACCACGAACGTCCGCCCGTACCGCTGGTTGAAGCGCACGGCCAGGTCCCGCGTCAGTTCCACATGCTGCGTCTGGTCATCGCCCACGGGCACCTCGTCGGTCCCGTACGCCAGGATGTCCGCCGCCATCAGTACGGGATAGGTCAGCAGCGACAGCCGGACACTGCCGCCCCGCTCCCGTTCCCGCGCCGCCTTCTCCCTGTACTGGATCATCCGCCGCATCTCGCCGTCCGTGGCCACGCACTCCAGCAGATACGACAGCCGCGCGTGCTCGTCCACATGACTCTGGACGAAGACGGTGCACAGCTCCGGGTCGAGGCCCGACGCCAGCAACAGGGTGGCCGCCTGCCTGGTGAGCCTGCGCACCCGCGCCGGGTCGTGGTCCACGGTCAGCGCGTGCAGATCCACCACACAGAACAACGCGTCCGCCCCGTGCTGGTCGACCTCGGCCCACCGCCGTACGGCTCCCAGGTAGTTCCCCAGCGTCAGATGCCCCGTCGGCTTGATCCCGCTGAACACCCGTGTCATGTCTCCACCTCCTGATCAGGACCGCCGCCACCGGCCGGCCGCCCCACAGGAGGGAGATACGAGAAACGGCCGCCGGGGGCGGCGGCCGTCGAGTACATACGTGCGTACGGCCGCCTTCAGGCGGCCCACCACTGCTGGTGACACGTACGCGTCGTCATGGGGGTCAGGCTACGCCTCACGGGACCGCGCGGCAGCGAGTTGACACACCTCGAGCCGGTACGTAGTGTTCTCCGGGTTGTCCGACGTGAGCGCCGACCTCGGTCGGTCCCCGGACAGCCATTCCGCAGGTAACCACCAACAATCGACGACCTGTCGTCGTGTCCTTGGCATGTGTATTTGCGAAATGAGGAATCCGCGTTCGAAAGGACGCAGCCCCCGATTAGCTCGGGGGCGGGGAATCCGCTAAAGTCTCACTCGTCGGAACGGCCCAACAGCCGCGAGGACAACACCCGCTGACTGGGAATCAGGCCCGAAAGGATCTGATAGAGTCGGAACCGCCGGAAAGGGAAACGCGAAAGCGGAAACCTGGAAAGCACCGAAGAAATCGGAACCGGAAACGGTCTGATAGAGTCGGAAACGCAAGACCGAAGGGAAACTGCCCGGAGGAAAGCCCGAGAGTAGTTTGGGTGAGTACAAAGGAAGCGTCCGTTCCTTGAGAACTCAACAGCGTGCCAAAAATCAACGCCAGATATGTTGATACCCCGTCCGCCGGACAGTGTTCCGGTGGTCGAGGTTCCTTTGAAACAAACACAGCGAGGACGCTGTGAACGGCCGGGCTTATTCCGCCTGGCTGTTCCGCTCTCGTGGT
>NZ_JBSFCF010000042.1:0-80490 GCF_053593335.1 Streptomyces sp. NPDC002324 | reverse complement strand
CGTTGTCGGGTGCGGGTGCGTGGGGCTTCTCGCGCAGTTCCCCGCGCCCCTGAAAGCACCAGGCCCTGCGCGGGAAGCCCCACCGGACCCGCACCCGACAACGCACCCGAGCCGGCCCCCGCACTCAGCGGACCTCGCTGCGGCCCACGATCGTGCCCGCCCGGTCGATGCAGATGACGTCGACCGCGACGGGCGCGCCCCGCAGCACGGACAGGGCCTCGTCACGGGCCGCCACCGCGACCAGGTCGCCGAGCGGCACCCCGGCCGCCGCGCACAGCTGGAGCGCGGCGAGCCCGGTGTTGGCGCCGGCCACCTCGGCGGCCAGCGTCTCGTCCGCGCCACCGCGTCGGGCGAGGTCCGCGAGGAAGCCCTTGTCCACCTGGGAGCGGGCGGAGTGCAGGTCGAGATGGCCGGCGGCGAGCTTGGAGAGCTTGGCGAAACCACCGCAGACGGTCAGCCGCTCCACGGGGTGCCGGCGCACGTACTTGAGGACCGCGCCCGCGAAGTCCCCCATGTCCAGCAGGGCGTCCTCGGGCAGCGCGTACGCGGCGACGACCGTCTTCTCCGACGTCGACCCCGTGCACCCGGCGAGATGCGTACGCCCGGCCGCCCGCGCCACGTCGACGCCCCGCCGGATGGAGTCGATCCACGCCGAGCAGGAGTACGGGACGACGATCCCGGTCGTCCCCAGGATGGACAGCCCGCCGAGGATGCCCAGGCGCGGGTTCCAGGTGGAGCGGGCGATCTCCTCGCCGTGGTCGACGCAGACGGTGATCTCGACGTCGCCCGTGCCGCCGTGCCGGGCCGCGACCTCGGCGACGTGGTCCCGCATCATCTGCCGGGGCACCGGGTTCACGGCCGGTTCGCCGACGGGCAGCGGGAGCCCCGGCCGGGTGACCGTCCCGACCCCGGGGCCGGCCCGGAAGACCACCCCGGCCCCGGCGGGCAGCCGCCGTACGGTGACCCGGACCAGCGCGCCGTGCGTGACGTCCGGGTCGTCGCCCGCGTCCTTCACGATCCCCGCCGTGGCGCTGTCCCCGGTCAGCTCCTCGACGGCCAGCGCGAACGACGGGGTCTGTCCCTTCGGCAGGGTGATGGTCACCGGGTCGGGGAACTCACCGGTCAGCAGCGCGGTGTACGCGGCCGTCGTGGCCGCCGTCGCACAGGCGCCGGTGGTCCAGCCGGGCCGCAGACCGGTGTGCTTGAGTTGGGCCGCGCGACCGCCCTTCGCCGCACCCGCGCCCCCGTCGGCACCCTGCTTCTCGTCACTGCTCATGATCGGACCCGGACTTCCATGCACGTACTGATACTCGGCGGAACCACGGAGGCCCGCCGCCTGGCCGAGCTGCTGCACGGCACCCCCGGCCTGCGGCTGACCAGCTCCCTCGCCGGACGCGTGGCGAACCCCCGGCTGCCCCCGGGCGAGGTCCGGGTCGGCGGCTTCGGCGGGGCCGAGGGGCTGGCCGCCTGGCTGCGCGGGCACCGGGTGGACGCGCTCATCGACGCCACCCATCCTTTCGCCGGGACCATGAGTTTCCACGCGGCACGGGCGGCCGCCACCACCCATGTTCCCCTGCTCGCGCTGCGCCGGCCCGGCTGGGTCCCGGGCACCGGCGACGACTGGCACGACGTCGGTTCACTGGCGGAGGCGGCGCGGGTACTGCCCACGCTCGGGCGCCGCGTGTTCCTGACCACCGGGCGCATGGGTCTGGCCTCCTTCGCGGCCCTGGACGACCTGTGGTTCCTCGTCCGGTCCGTGGACCCGCCCGAGGCCCCGTATCCGGCCCGGACGGAGGTACTGCTCGACCGGGGCCCCTTCACCCTCGACGGGGAGCGGGACCTCCTGCGCCGCCACCGCGTCGACGTCGTCGTGACGAAGGACAGCGGGGGAGCGGCCACCGCGCCGAAGCTGACCGCCGCCCGGGAGGCCGGGGTGCCCGTGGTCGTGGTGCGCAGGCCCCCCGCGCCCGAGGGCGTCACCGTGGTGCCGGACCCGGAGGCCGCGGCCCGCTGGGTGGGCGAGCGCGTCCACGCCCGCTGACCCCCGTCCGCCGCGCGCGCCTCCGTCCCGCTCACCCTCCCGCCCCGCTCACGCCTCCGGGTACCGGCGGGGCGTCCACACGATCTGCTCGCCGTCCCCGCGCCGGACCACCTGGGTCTGCGAGGAGCCGACCAGCAGGATGGTCCGCATGTCGACCTCGGCCGGGTCCAGGTCGGCCAGCGTCACGATCCGCACCCGCTCGCCGGAGCCGCCCACGTCCCGGGCGACCACGACCGGGGTGTCCGGCGCCCGGTGCTCCAGCAGCAGCTCACGTGCCTTGCCCACCTGCCAGGTACGGCTGCGCGAGCCCGGGTTGTACAGGGCCAGCACCAGGTCCGCCGAGGCCGCCGCGCGCAGCCGCTCGGCGATGACCTCCCAGGGCTTGAGCCGGTCGGAGAGGGAGAGCGTGGCGTAGTCGTGGCCGAGCGGGGCGCCCGCGCGGGCGGCGGCCGCGTTGGCGGCGGTCACCCCCGGCAGCACACGCACCGGCACGTCCGCGTACTCCTCCTGCGCGGCGACCTCCAGCACGGCCGTCGCCATGGCGAAGACCCCCGGGTCGCCCCCGGAGACGACCGCGACCCGCCGCCCGCGCCGGGCCAGATCGAGGGCGAACTCGGCGCGCTCCGACTCGACCCGGTTGTCCGAGCCGTGCCGCACCTGACCTGCGCGCCGGGGCACCCGGTCCAGGTAGGTGGTGTAACCGACCAGGTCGTCGGCCGCGGCGAGCGCACCCCGCGTCTCGGGCGTCAGCCACAGCGGTCCGGCGGGCCCGGTGCCGACCACGACGACCTCGCCCCGCTCCCGGGCCTCGGGCCGCTCGGTGTCGACCCGGCTGGGCAGCACGGCCACCGAGAAGTACGGCACCGACTCCGGGTCCACGTCCGCCAGTTCGCCGATGCGTTCCCCGGGCATGGTGGCCCGCTCGACATAGCGGGCCTCGCCGAGCCGTCCCGAACTCTCCAGCGCTCCGCGGACCTTGGTGAACGTCCGGCCCAGCTTCATCACCACGGCCACGTCGGTCGCGGCGAGCCGTGCGGTCAGCTCCTCCTCGGGCAGGGTGCCCGGCAGGATCGTCAGCACCTCCTCGCCCTCGACGAGCGGCGTGCCCAGGCGTGCCGCGGCGGCGGACACGGAGGTGACACCGGGGACGACCTCGGTGTCGTAGCGGTCCACGAGCCGCTTGTGCATGTGCATGTAGGAGCCGTAGAAGAGCGGGTCGCCCTCCGCGAGGACCGCGACCGTGCGTCCCGCGTCCAGATGCGCGGCCAGCCGGGCCGACGCCTGGGCGTAGAACTCCTCCATCGCGCCCTTGTAGCCGCCCGGGTGGTCGGTGGTCTCCGTCGTCAGCGGGTAGACCAGCCGCTCCTCGATGTGGTCGGCGCGCAGGTGCTTCGCGGCGATCGAGCGCGCGATGGAACGGCCGTGCCGGGCGCTGTGATACGCGATCACATCCGCCTCGGAGATCACCTCGACGGCCCGGACGGTCATCAGGGACGGGTCACCGGGGCCGAGCCCGACCCCGTACAGCTTGCCGCTCACTCTTCCTCACTCGCGATCGCGTTGAGCGCGGCGGCGGCGATGGCGCTTCCGCCCCGCCGGCCGCGTACGACGATGTGCTCCAGGCCCGAGGGGTGCGCGGCGAGCGCGTCCTTGGACTCGGCGGCGCCCACGAACCCGACCGGCACGCCGATGACGGCGGCGGGCCGGGGCGCGCCCTCCTCGATCATCTCCAGCAGCCGGAACAGCGCGGTGGGCGCGTTGCCGACGGCCACGACCGACCCCTCCAGCCGGTCCCGCCACAGCTCCAGCGCGGCGGCGCTGCGCGTGGTGCCGAGCTTCGCCGCCAGCTCGGGGACGCCCGGGGCGGAGAGCGTGCACAGCACGTCGTTGTCGGCGGGCAGCCGCTTGCGGGTCACCCCGCTGGCCACCATCTTGACGTCGGTGAAGATCGGTGCCCCGGCACGCAGGGCCTCGCGGGCGCGGGCCACCACGTCGGGGGTGTACGCCAGGTCCCGTACGAGGTCGACCATTCCGCAGGCGTGGATCATCCGTACCGCGACCTGGCTGACGTCGGCGGGCAGGGCCGCGAGGTCCGCCTCCGCGCGGATGGTGGCGAAGGACTGGCGGTAGATCGCCGGGCCGTCCTTCTCGTAGTCGTACGTGGTCACGGTGGTCTTCTCGCTGCTCTCGGTCGTCGTACGGGTGTCGTCGGTGCGGGTCGTGCTCGTCTGCGGCCTACGAGGTGATCTCCTCCAGGGCGGTGGAGAGTCGGGAGGCGTCCGCAAGGGGCGCGGTCCGGGGAGTGTGTCCGGGGGCGGTGCGGGAGAGCCGGTAGCCGCCGTCCGGCACGGCCACCACGTCGACGTGTTCACCCCGGGGATGTCCGCAGCGGCGCTCGCAGCCGGACCAGTACAGGGGGAGACCGCCGCCGTGCCGGGCCGCGTCGAGGTGCGCGGTCGCGTCCGCGCGTACGTCCGCCAGGGACTTGGCGCAGCCGGGCCGCCCGATGCAGGCGCCGACGCGGAGCCAGGGGGAGGCGGGATCGGTGACCAGGCCGGTCTCGGACAGCCGGGCGAGCGCGTCGGCCGCCCGCTCCTCGCCCAGGCCCGGAACCGGGACCACGACTCCGCGCCAGGGCGTCAGCCGCAGTTCACGGCGGGCGGTCGTGGACGCGAGAGCGGTCAACTCCCGCCACTGCGGGGCGGTGAGGCGGCCGAGGGGGGCGTGTACGGACAGGGCGTCGCCCACGATTCCGGGGGGCGGACCCTCGGCCGGGGCCGGCTCGGCCGCCGTACGCGGCCGGCTCACCGCCTCGATCCCGGTGGCGGACAGACGGTCACGGACCAGGGGGAACAGCCCGTCCGGGAGCGGGAGTTCGGTCACACGCCAGACGCGGGACCCGCTCTCCCGCGCCGCCGTCAGGAAGGTCTCGGCGGCCGTCAGCGCGGCCCGGGGCGCGTCCTTTGCGGAGACCGACAGGGAGTCGGCGGCCGTGCCGAGGCTCAAGCGCGCGCTGCCGTCCGCCTCCGCCCGCAGGGTCACGTCGGCGTCCAGCCCGGCCACGTCCCCCCGCCCGTCGTCGAGCGCGAACAGGAACCGGCCGGACAACTCCCGTGCCGCCTCGCTCGCACACAGTGCCGCGTCGAGGCCCGACAGCCAGGGCCGTACGTCCCGCAGGCTCCGCCCGTCGAGACCGGACAGCGGGGAGGCGACGATGTTGCGCACCCGCTCGTGCGCGGGGGAGGGGAGCAGTCCGGCCGCGTCCAGCGCCTCGGCCAGCGCGCCCCCGCAGCCGTCGGCGAGCCCCCGCAGTTGCACGTTGCCGCGTGAGGTGAGGTGAAGATCACCATCACCGAGCCGCCGGGCCGCCGCCGCGAGCGCCTCCGCCTGGCGGACGGTCAGCACCCCACCGGGCACCCGGACCCGCGCCAGCGCCCCGTCGTCCGCCGCGTGCAGCCGCAGCGTCCCCGGGCAGGCGTCGCCACGGTCCCGTGTGACCGCCGTGGCCTGGGACGATGATCGGACGGGAGGCGTGGACATGGCCGCGAGCATACCCACCGGCATCGGGGACGTACTCTCCGCCCTTTTGAGGCGACCCTTACTATGCTGCTTGGCGGATCATCCGGTCCGCCGACGCCACCACGGCGCCAGGGGAGGAAGCCCGGTGTGAGTCCGGCGCGGTCCCGCCACTGTGAGTCCGTCCCAGGAGGGGCGGGCAAGTCAGGAACTCCCTTCCCCGTACCCCTCGGCCCGTCCGAGCAGGGGAGACTCCGATCCGACACCGCCCGGGGCGCGGACCCCGAGGAAGGCCAGCAGCCGCATGCAGCCATCGTCCGGGGAGCGCTCGACGCAGCCCCGCATCCTGCTCCTGTCGACCTCCGACACCGACCTGCTCAGCGCCCGCGCGGCGGCCGGCCCGGTGCCGTACCGCTTCGCCAACCCCTCCCGGCTCGCGCTGGAGGACCTCCCGGACCTCCTCGACGGCGCCGGTCTGGTCGTCGTCCGCCTCCTCGGCGGCATCCGGGCCTGGCAGGACGGCCTCGACCTGCTGCTCGCCGACGGCCGCCCGGTCGTCGTCCTCACCGGCGAACAGGCCCCCGACGCCCAGCTGATGGCCGCCTCCACGGTCCCGGTCGGCATCGCCGCCGAGGCCCATGCCTACCTCGCCCACGGCGGCCCCGCCAACCTGGAGCAGCTGGCCCGCTTCCTGTCCGACACCGTCCTGCTCACCGGCCACGGCTTCGACGCGCCCGCGCCCGCCCCGTCCTGGGGCCCGCTGCCCCGGGAGGCCGCGGACACCGACGGTCCGACCGTCGCCGTGCTCTACTACCGGGCCCACCACATGAGCGGCAACACCGCCTTCGTGGGCGCCCTGTGCGAGGCGATCGAGGACGCGGGCGCCCGCGCGCTCCCGCTGTACGTGGCGTCCCTGCGCGCCCCCGAGCCCGAGCTGATCGAGGAACTCCGCGCCGCCGACGCCATCGTGACCACGGTGCTCGCCGCAGGCGGCACCAAGCCCGCCGAGGCGTCGGCGGGCGGCGACGACGAGTCCTGGGACGCGGGCGCCCTGACCGGCCTCGACGTACCGATCCTCCAGGCCCTGTGCCTGACCGGTTCGCGCTCCGCCTGGGAGGAGAGCGACGAGGGCGTCTCCCCGCTCGACGCGGCCAGCCAGATCGCCGTCCCCGAGTTCGACGGCCGCCTGATCACCGTCCCGTTCTCCTTCAAGGAGATCGACGAGGACGGCCTCCCGGCCTACGTCGCCGACCCCGAGCGCGCCGCCCGCGTCGCCGGGATCGCCGTACGCCACGCGCGACTTCGCCACATCGCCAACGCCGACAAGCGCCTCGCGCTCGTCCTGTCCGCCTACCCGACCAAGCACTCCCGCATCGGCAACGCGGTCGGCCTGGACACCCCCGCCAGCGCGGTCGCCCTGCTGCGCCGCCTGCGCGAGGAGGGCTACGACTTCGGGGGCGCCGACGTCCCCGGCCTGGCCTCCGGCGACGGGGACGAGCTGATCCGCGCCCTCATCGAGGCCGGCGGCCACGACCAGGACTGGCTCACCGAGGAGCAGCTGGCCCGCAACCCGGTCCGTATTCCGGCGGCCGACTACCGCCGCTGGTACGCCACGCTCCCCGAGGAGCTGCGCACGGCCGTCGAGGAGCACTGGGGCCCGGCGCCCGGCGAGATGTTCGTCGACCGCAGCGCCAACCCGGAGGGCGACATCGTCCTCGCGGCCCTGCGCTTCGGCAACCTGCTGATCCTCATCCAGCCGCCGCGCGGCTTCGGCGAGAACCCGATCGCGATCTACCACGACCCGGACCTCCCGCCCTCCCACCACTACCTCGCCGCCTACCGCTGGATCGCCGCCCGTGCCGACGACGGCGGTTTCGGCGCCGACGCGATGATCCACCTCGGCAAGCACGGCAACCTGGAGTGGCTGCCCGGCAAGAACGCGGGCCTGTCCGCCGCCTGCGGCCCCGACGCCGCCCTCGGCGACCTGCCCCTGATCTACCCCTTCCTGGTCAACGACCCGGGCGAGGGCACCCAGGCCAAGCGCCGCGTCCACGCCACCCTCGTCGACCACCTGGTCCCGCCGATGGCCCGCGCGGACTCCTACGGCGACATCGCGCGCCTGGAGCAACTCCTCGACGAGTACGCCCAGATCTCCTCCATGGACCCGGCGAAGCTCCCGGCGATCCGCGCCCAGATCTGGACCCTCATCCAGGCCGCCCGCCTCGACCACGACCTCGGCCTCGACGACCGCCCGGAGGACGACGGCTTCGACGACTTCCTCCTGCACGTCGACGGCTGGCTCTGCGAGGTCAAGGACGCCCAGATCCGCGACGGTCTGCACGTCCTCGGCACCCCGCCGGCGGAAGGCGACCGTGTCAACCTGGTCCTCGCCATCCTGCGCGCCCGCCAGATCTGGGGCGGCACCACCGCCCTGCCCGGCCTGCGCGAGGCCCTCGGCCTCGACGAGTCCGCCGCGACCCGCACCACCGCCGACGAGGCGGAGGCCAAGGCCCGCGCCCTGGTCGAGCGGATGGAGGAACTCGGCTGGGACCCGGACTCGGTGCCCGACGAGCACGGCGAACAGGTCACCGCCATCCTGGAGTTCGCCGCCCGCGAGGTCGTCCCGCGCCTGAAGGCCACCACCGCCGAACTCCACCACGTCGTCCACGCCCTGAACGGCGGCTTCGTCCCGGCCGGCCCCTCGGGATCCCCGCTCCGGGGCCTGGTCAACGTCCTGCCGACGGGCCGCAACTTCTACTCCGTCGACCCCAAGGCCGTCCCCTCCCGCCTCGCCTGGGAGACCGGCCAGGCGCTCGCGGACTCCCTGCTGGAGCGCTACCGCGCCGACAACGGCGAATGGCCCACCTCCGTCGGCCTCTCGCTGTGGGGCACCAGCGCCATGCGCACGTCCGGCGACGACGTGGCCGAGGCGCTCGCCCTGCTCGGCGTCCGCCCGGTCTGGGACGACGCCTCACGCCGGGTGACCGGCCTGGAGGCCATTCCCGCCGAGGAACTGGGCCGCCCCCGCGTCGACGTCACCCTGCGCATCTCGGGCTTCTTCCGCGACGCGTTCCCGCACACCATCGGGCTGCTCGACGACGCCGTACGCCTCGCCGCGTCCCTGGACGAGCCGGCCGAGGCCAACCACGTCCGCGCCCACGTCCAGGCCGACCTCGCCTCCCACGGCGACGAACGCCGTGCCACCACCCGCATCTTCGGCTCCCGGCCCGGCACGTACGGCGCCGGACTGCTCCAGCTCATCGACTCCCGCGACTGGCGCACCGACGCCGACCTCGCCGAGGTCTACACGGTGTGGGGCGGCTACGCCTACGGCCGGGAACTGGACGGCCGCCCGGCCCGCGAGGAGATGGAGACCGCGTACAAGCGGATCGAGGTGGCCGCGAAGAACACCGACACCCGCGAGCACGACATCGCCGACTCCGACGACTACTTCCAGTACCACGGAGGCATGGTGGCCACCGTCCGCGCCCTGCGCGGCACGGCCCCCGAGGCGTACATCGGCGACTCCACCCGCCCCGAGACGGTCCGCACCCGCACCCTCGTCGAGGAGACGTCCCGGGTGTTCCGCGCCCGGGTCGTCAACCCCAAGTGGATCGAGGCGATGCGCCGCCACGGCTACAAGGGCGCCTTCGAACTCGCCGCCACCGTCGACTACCTGTTCGGCTACGACGCCACCACCGGCGTGATCGCCGACTGGATGTACGACAAGCTCACCGAGACCTACGTCCTCGACGAGACCAACCGCGAGTTCCTGCAGCAGGCCAACCCCTGGGCCCTGCACGGCATCGCCGAGCGGCTGCTGGAGGCGGAGTCGCGCGGCATGTGGGAGAAGCCCGACCCGGCGGTGCTGGAGGGGCTGCGCCAGGTCTACCTGGAGACCGAGGGCGACCTGGAGGGCGGCGAGGACTGACGCCGGGCGTCGGCGGCCCGGACGAGGGCGTCGAAGAGGGCCTGCTGCACGGGGTCCTCTACGGCGGTGTCCTCGGGGTGCCACTGCACGGCGGTGAACCAGCCGGTGGCGCCGGGGAGTTCGAGTCCCTCCGTCGTCCCGTCGGCGGCGCGGGCGGTGACCTCCAGCCCCTCGCCCAGCCGGTCCACCCGCTGGTGGTGGTAGCAGGACGCCTCCGCCTTCTGCGCCCCGGTCACCCGCTCCAACAGGGTGCCGCGCCGGAGCGCCACCGGGTGCACGAGGTGGCGGTGTTCGTGTTCCGGGCCGCCCATGTCCTGTTCCAGGGTGCCGCCGAGGGCGACGTTGACGACCTGGAGGCCCCGGCAGACCGCCAGCAGCGGGATCCCCGACTCCAGGGCGGCGCGGGCGACCCGGAGGTCGAAGGTGTCCTGGACGTCGTCCACGTCGTACACGCCGGCGTGGGTGTGCGTCGCGCCGTAGCGGTGCGGTGCGAGGTCGCCGCCGCCGGGCAGGAGGACGCCGTCGAAGCGGGCCAGGCGGGCGGCCGTGTCGCCGTCGGCCGGGTGGATGCTCGCGGGTTCGCCGCCCGCCCGCCATACGGCCTCGATCAGGGCGCGGGCGTTGACCTCGGCGGCGTACCGCAGTGCGGAGGTCGTGGCGGAGAAACGGGCGGGCAGGGCTATCAGGGGCCGGGTCACAGCTGGATCCAGGTGGTCTTCAGCTCGGTGTACTTCTCGATGGCGTGGGCGGACTTGTCGCGGCCGTTGCCCGACTGCTTCATGCCGCCGAAGGGGACGGTCAGGTCCCCCTCCTCGTAGCAGTTCACCCAGACCGTGCCGGCCCGCAGCGCGCGCGAGACCCTGTGGGCGGTGGACAGGTCGGAGGTCCACAGGCCGGCGGCGAGGCCGTACTCGGTGTCGTTGGCGAGCGCCACGGCCTCGTCGAGGCCGTCGAACGTGAGGACCGACAGGACGGGGCCGAAGATCTCCTCGCGGGCCAGCCGCATACCCGGGTCGACCCGGTCGAAGACGGTGGGCCGCAGATAGCTGCCGCCGGTGTCGTTCAGTGTGCGTTCGCCGCCGGCCCGCAGGCGGGCGCCGTCGTCGACACCCGCGCCGATGTGGCCGAGGACCCGTTCGAGGTGGGCCTCGCGGACCAGGGCACCCATCTCGGTGGCCGGGTCCAGCGGGTCGCCGACGCGCAGCTCGCGGGCACGGGCCACGATCGCCTCGGTGACGCGTTCGGCGACGGAGGAGTGCACCAGGAGCCGGGAGGGGGCGGTGCACATCTCGCCCTGGTTGAAGAAGATGCCCCAGGCCGCCGTGGCGGCGGCCTTCTCCAGGTCGGGGGCGTCGGGAAGGATGATGTTCGGCGACTTGCCGCCCAGCTCCAGCCAGACCCGCTTGAGGTTGGAGTCGGCGGCGTAGTGCAGGAAGTGCCGGCCGACCGCGGTGGAGCCGGTGAAGGCCAGGACGTCCACGCCGGGGTGGAGCCCGAGGGCCCGCCCGGCGGTCGGCCCGTCACCCGTGACGACGTTGAGGACGCCCGGCGGCAGTCCGGCCTCGGTGGCGATCCGGCCCAGCAGCAGGGCGGACAGCGGGGAGTTCTCCGAGGGCTTCAGGACGACCGTGCAGCCGGCCGCCAGCGCCGGGGCGACCTTCCAGCTCGCGAGGGTCAGGGGGAAGTTCCACGGCACCACGGCGCCCACGACGCCCGCGGGTTCGCGGGTGACCAGGGCCAGGGCGTCGGGGGAGGTGTGGGGCGACTCGTCGGTGAGCTTGTCGGCCAGTTGCCCGTACCAGCGGAAGGTGGTGATCGCGGCGCGCAGTTCGATGTCGTGCGCCTCCGTGAACGGCTTGCCCATCTCCAGGGTGATGGTCAGCGCCAGCTTCTCCCGCTGTTCCTCCAGGAGTTCGGCGACGCGCAGCAGCATCCGGCCCCGGTCGGCGGGGGCCAGGCGGGGCCAGGGGCCGGAGTCGAAGGCGCGGCGGGCGGCGGCCACGGCCAGGTCGACCTCGGCGCCGTGCGCGTCGGCGACCTCGACGAGGGTCCGGCCGTCGCGGGGTGACACGACGGCGAAGGAGGCGCCCCCGCCCGGCTCGTCCACCCCGTCGATGTGGTGTCGGCTGGGGAGGTCCAGCTCCTTGGCGCGACGGAGCAGGTCGTCGTGGGCGAGGGCGGCGGGCATCGGCTCTCCTCTTCCTGATTCTGTGTGCGGGGTTTCTGTGTGCGGGGTGGAGTCGGGCGGGGGTCAGTCCGTGGCCGGCTGCCGGTTCCGGGTCACCCAGGCCGCGCCGAGACCCAGCGCCAGTACCGCGGGCACGGTCAGCTGCAGCCACACGGCGGTCGTCCGGTCGCCGCCGATGAGCGTGGTGAAGTTCTCGATGATCAGCCAGATCGCCCAGGCGATGCCGAGGGCGCCCAGGACGGGTGCGATCAGCGTGTTCCAGGGCCGGGTGTCGGCACGGGAGCGGCGGAAGAAGACGACCACGGACACGGACGTCAGGAAGTACAGGAGCATCATCGCGAGGACGGCCACCCCGCTGAACCAGGAGAACAGCGTCAGCACGGGGTCCTTGCCCAGCAGCGCGAACGGGACGACGAGGGCCGCCGCGATCACGGTCTGGACGAGGCCGGCCGCCCAGGGGGAGTGACGCCGGTTGAGCGAGGTCAGCCCGCGCGGCAGCAGCCCTTCGCGGCCCAGGGAGAACAGGTAGCGGTTGGCGGAGTTGTGGAAGGCCAGGATGCCGGCGAACAGCGAGGTGGCCAGCAGCACGGGCAGCACGTCGCCGGTCCAGGCGCCGAACTCCGCCGCGATGGGGGCGAAGACCCAGCCCGCCGCGTCGCCGCTCTCCAGTGCCTTGCCCGCCTCCGCCGTCGCCCGGGAGGCGCCGTGCGCGGAGACCAGCATCCAGGAGGTGAAGGCGAAGAAGCCGGTGACGACCGCGACGGACAGATAGGTGGCGCGCGGGACCGTCTTCCTCGGCTCCTTGGCCTCCTCGCCGTAGATGGCGGTCGCCTCGAAGCCGAACATCGACGCCACGGCGAACATCAGGGCCACCCCGGGAGCGCCCTGGAGCGCCGCGTCCGGCGAGAAGCTGTCGGCGAGGCCGAGCCCCTCGGGGCCGCCGCCCTTGAAGAAGGTCACGAGGGCGAAGGCGATCAGGATGCTGAACTCCGCAAGGACGAACACCGCCAGCAGCTTGGCGCCCATCTCGATCCCCGCGGCGCCGAGGACCTGGACCACCACCATGGTGACCAGCGCCCACACCCACCAGGCGATCCGCACCTCGGCGTACGTCTCGACGAGGCCGCTGACGGTGGCGCCGTAGAGGCCGTACATCGCGGCCTGGATGGCGCAGTAGGCGAAGAGCGCGACGCCGGCGCTGCCGGAGCCGGTCGACCGGCCCAGGCCCTTGCCGATGTACGTGTAGAAGGCGCCGGCGTCCACGACGTGGCGGCCCATGGTGACGAAGCCGATGGAGAACAGCAGGATCACGACGCCGGCCGCGATGTACGCGGCGGGGACGCCGGCCCCGTTGCCGATGACGACGGCGATGGGCACGGCTCCGGCGATGCCGGTCAGCGGGGCCTGGGCGGAAAGGACGAAGAAGAGGATGCCCAGGACGCCGAGGGAATCGGGCTTGAGCCGGCCTGCCGGGGAGGGGTCGTGCGAGGTGTGCGGGGCGACCGCCGTCTGACTGTCCACTCGGATCACCTGTCGGGGACGGGGAGGGATGGGGTTCGTTTAGGCCCAAACGAGTTGCCTCATCGTGGGCTCGAACTATCCGTTTGGCAAGGGGTCTCGTGAAGATTTTCGCCGGGCTTCCCGGAGCCCGTGCGGGCATGGCGAAAAGCCCCGGACGCGGCACGTCCGGGGCCATGACCGCTGAGGTCAGCGGCTATGCGCGGGCTTCGCCGGCGTCGTACGTGTCCTGGTCGTCGGAGGTGGCGGAGGCGTCGGAGGCCTCGCCGTCGTCGGTGGCGTCGCCGTCGGCGTGGAGCAGCCGCAGGAGGGTGCGCAGCTCCTCCACGGCCCGTTCCGTGACCTCCGGCTCGTCGAAGACGAGCTGGTGCAGGACGAGACCGTCCAGCGCGGCGAAGACCAGCCGGGCGAGCGCCGTGTCGGCGCCGGCCGGCAGTATCCGGCCCAGCTCGCGCCGGGCGGCGTCGAAGTACTCGTCGTACAGCTCGCGGATCTGCGGCAGCAGCTCCGGCCGCCGCCGGGACTCCAGCAGCAGCTCGTACTGGAACGCCTGGGTGTCCGGGTCGGCCGTGACCATCTCCGACAGCCCGACGGAGAAGTCGGCGACCTTGCCGGTGCCCGGTTCCAGGGAGCTGGTGTCGAGCGAGGAGCGGATGGTGTGGGCGAGGGCCTCCTCGATCAGGGCGTCGCGCGACCCGAAGTGGTGCACGACGAGCCCGTGGGTGACCCCCGCCTCCTCCGCGACGGCCCGGTAGGTGAGCCGGCGCAGACCGCCCCGCGCCACCACGCGCACGGCGGCGTTCAGCAGGGCTTCCCGCCCCTCGCCGTAGTGGAGGCGCTTGCGTGGCCGGCGGCTCTCGGGGACGTCGGCGGAGTCGGTCATGCGCGTGACCCTACCCGCCTGCCTCCGGCCCGCCGCCTGCCCCTCTCGCCGCCGGGATCACCGCCGGGGCGGGCGGACGCCACGGAACTCCCAGTCGCCGCCGAGCGCCGTGGACAGCACTTCCTCGGACTCGGTGGGCTGTGCGCCGACGTCGGCGCGGACCGGGGTGGGGCCGGTGACGACGTGGTTGGTGAGCCGGCCGAGGCCCTCCACCTCCACCTCGACGACGTCGCCGGGCTGGACGGGCCGGGAGTTGGCCGGGGTGCCGGAGAGCAGGACGTCACCCGGGTACAGCGTGATCGTGCGGGCGATGTCGGCGACGAGGTAGTGCATGTCCCACTTCATCTCGTCCGTCGTACCGTCCTGGACGACCTCGCCGTTGACGTACGTCCGCAGCCGCCTGCCGTGGAAGTCCCAGTCGGTGACGAGTCCGGGGCCGAGCGGGCACAGGGTGTCGGAACCCTTCACCCGCAGCATCGAACCCGCGTCGGTGTCACGGAAGTCGTGCAGGCCGTAGTCGTTGGCGATCGTGTAGCCGGCGATGTACGCGCCCGCGTCCTCGGGCGCGATGTTCCGCGCGGTCCTGCCGATGACGATGGCGACCTCGCCCTCGTAGTTGAGCCACTTGCAGCCGTCGGGGCGGACGATCGCGCCCCGGTGGCTGTTGAGGGAGGAGGTCGGCTTGTGGAAGTAGGTGGGCGTCTCCGGCAGTCCGATCCGGAATTCCTCGACACGGCTGCGGTGGTTGAGGTGGACGGCGATCACCTTCGACGGCACGACCGGCGGGAGGTGGTGGGCCTCCTCGATCTTGACGCGGCGGCCGTCCCCGGCGACCAGTTCGTCGCCGTCGACGGTGACCTCGACGGTGGCCCCGTCGAGGAGGATGTGGCGGTACTCGGGCATGTGGGCTCCAGGGGTGGGGCTAGTCGCGGGTGTGAGGGTCGTGCGGGCCGGCGGCCGTGGAGGTGCCGCCGCTGTCGTCGCCGGTCCAGCCGTGGGCCGGGCGGTCGAACCACAGGTGCACCTGTCCGGTGCCGATGGAGTTCTCGTACTCCCCGTACTGCCGGGCCCTGGCGACACAGGCCTGCTCTCCGAGCGCGCCCGCCATCATCAGGTAGTGGAAGAACCTCGCCTCGGGCTTGTACTTCCAGAACTCGTCCATGGTGTCGAGGACCTTGTCGTGCCGGCCCTCCTTGAACCAGGAGATGCGCTCGCGGTCGGCCTCGCGCGCCTCGGGTGTGAAGATGTGCGCCGGGTCGCTGGACTCGTGGTCGCGCAGCTGGCGCAGCGGCCAGAAGGTGTGCGACAGCGCGCCGGAGGCGATGATCAGGACCCGTCGTCCGGGGGTGGCGGCGATGCCGTCGGCGAGCGCCCGCCCGAGCCGGAGATGGTCCTCCATGTCGCCGGTCTGGCAGACGCCGATGGTCACCCAGCGCTTGTCGGGCAGACCTTCGCCGAGGAACTTCCACAGGTTGATCGTGGCGTAGTAGATCGGCAGGTACTCGTCCTCGATCGCGGTGATCCAGGTGCCGTGCTCGTCCGCGAACCGCTCGATGTTCCGGGCCAGTTCGGGGTCGCCGGGAAAGTCGTACGGCATCCGGCACATCCCGCGCGGCAGCTCCTCGGAGGTGAAGAGGCCGGCCCGGCGCGCCTGCGCGGTGACCACGAACTCGACGGTCGTCGCCCAGTGCGAGTCGAGGACCACGACGGTGTCGTAGTCGTCGCGGGAGAAGACGTCCTCGCGCAGCTGCCGCAGGCCGGTGACGAGGGTGATCTCCCTGCCCTCGTTCAGCTCCAGCCGGTCGGCCTCCGGCAGGACGATGGTGGGGACGTGGGCGAGGAGCCCCGCCCCGACGATCTCACCCATGGTCGTTCCATCCGTTCGGCGCGGTCACGGTGTTCTTCACGTCGCAGTAGAAGTCGAAGCTCCAGGTGCCGCCCTCGCGGCCGACCCCGGAGTGCCGGGAGCCGCCGAAGGGGGCCTGGAGGTCGCGGACGAAGAAGCAGTTCACCCACACCGTGCCCGCCACCAGCCGCTCGGTCACCCGGGCGGCCCGCTCGGTGTCACCGGTGGCGAGGGTGGCGGCCAGTCCGAAGCGGGTGTCGTTGGCGAGCCGGACCGCCTCGTCCTCGCCCGTGAAGGTCTGCAGGGTCAGGACCGGCCCGAAGACCTCCTCCTGCACGATCTCCGAGTCCTGGGCGACATCGGTGAGCAGGGTGGGCGCGTAGTACTGCCCCTCACCGGGGTGCCCGCCGATGACCACCCGGGCCCCGTCGGCCACGGCCCGCCGCACGAAGCCGTCGATCTTCTCCAGCTGCCGGGGGTGGATGTTGGGCCCGATGTCGGTGGCCTCGTCGCGCGGGTCGCCCTGCTTCAGCGCCGACGCCTTCGCCACGAACCGTCGGGTGAACTCCTCGGCGACCGACTCCTCGACCAGGAACCGCGTGGCCGCGAGGCAGACCTGTCCGGCGTTGTCGTACTGCTCCACCGCGAGGTCCACGGCCAGGTCCAGATCGGCGTCCGCGAAGACCAGCAGCGGTGATTTGCCGCCCAGTTCGAGGCTGAGCGGAGTGAGGTTCGGCGCCGCCGAGGCGGCGATCCGCTGGGCCGTGGGCACCGACCCGGTGAAGCTGATCCGCCGCACGTCCGGGTGCGAGGTGAGCGCGTCACCGATCTCCGAGCCGTACCCCTGCACGACGTTGAGCACTCCGGCGGGGAGCCCCGCCTCGGCCGCGATGTCCGCCAGCAGCGAGGCGGTCAACGGGGTCCACTCGGCGGGCTTGAGGATCACCGTGTTGCCCGCGGCGAGGGCCGGGGCGACCTTCCAGGTGGCCAGCATCAGCGGCGCGTTCCACGGAGTGATCAGCACGGACGGGCCCGCCGGGTCCCAGCTCACCTTGTTGGTGTGCCCGCGCGTCTCGAAGTCGTCGTGCGCCAGCGTGAGCAACCAGTCGGCGAAGAACCGGAAGTTGTGCGCCACGCGCGGCATCACACCCCGCCGGTGCGAGCGCAGCAGCGCCCCGTTGTCGTTGGTCTCGACGATCGCCAGCTCCTCGATCCGCTTCTCGACCCCGTCGGCGACGGCGTGCAGGACGCGGGCGCGTTCGGCGCGGGAGGTGGCGGCCCAGGCGGGGAACGCCTCGGCGGCGGCGGCGACGGCGGCCTCGACCTCGACGGTCCCGGCGCGGGCGATCTCGCCGAGGACCCGGCCGTCGACGGGGGAGACGTCGGTGAAGGTGTCGGCGGAGGCGACCCGCCGCCCGCCGATCCAGTGCCGGGTGTCGACGGAGACGCCGGCGACGGTGATTTTGTCAGACATCAGGGATTCCTTCTCGGGATGGGGCGGACCCGCTTACCTGGGGGCGGGGCGGTCACGACGGGCGGTGGGCCGCGTGGGCGCGCCGGGCCACGGACGGCCCGCGCCGACGACGGCTGTACTCGACCCGCGCGCCGACCGGCGGCTCTACTCGGCGAGCGCGCCCGACAGCCCGGACTCCAGCAGCCGCCCGCCGTCCCAGACGACCCCGACCTGCCGGTAGTACGCGGCGATCGGCTCCTCGACCGACAGCCGGGCCAGCTCCTCGGTCGGTGCCTCGAAAAGCTCCAGCTCGGCCTCGCCGACCCACGGCTGACCGCCCTCGAAGGAGGCGGCGCCGGTCTCGATCAGCTCGTCCAGTGCCAGGCCCTTCCCCTTCTCGATCGACGGCAGCCACCGGTGGTGCGCCATGGGGTGGGCGTTCACGAACCCGTTCGTCTCCGACGGTTCCCGCAGCGTCACCACGGTCTGCGCGAGCCGCCGGTCCGCTGCCGCCAGCGTCGCCCCGAAGCGCGCTCCCGCCTCGATCCGCGGGGCCGGTCCGAAGGGGTGCGGCCGCGTCTGGTGGATGGACCCCAGCTTCTTCGGATACCCCTGGTGCAGCCCGCGCGCGATCGCGAAGTCCTTGTCGACCCAGATGTGGACGCACCGCGAGTACGTCTGCCCCTTGTACCGGCAGCGGACGACCGCGAAAGCCTCCTTGTACTGGGAGAGCACCGGGTCGAGCAGTTCCGCGCCCGAAGCCGAGCAGGACTGCCAGTCGGCCCAGATCAGCGCGACCGCGCCGGGGTCCTCGTCGGCCAGTTCCAGGGGCTCCGGCAGCAGTTCACGCACCCGCGCGGGATCCGTGCGGTATTCGACGGTGAGCAGGTCGCCCGAGTAGCGCCAGGGCGGCGACGGGATCAACGACGAGGCACCGCTCGCCGTCTTGGGGTGGAAGTATCCACGGACACTGGTCATGGTCAGGGGGATCCTTACGCGGTGAGTGCGGGCTGCTTGAGCAGTTCGGCGCGGTGGCGGGCGGCGGCGGCCACGGTGGCGGGGCCGCCGAGCGCGACGACCCCGACCAGCCGGCCGCCGTGGTGGTAGCCGGCCAGGACGTCCCCCGCGGGGTCGCCGTCCAGGACCCGTACGTCGTCCCGGCCGAGGACCGGTGCGCCGAAGGACTGCAGTCGGAAGTCGTGCTGGTCGCTCCAGAACGTCGGCAGCGGTGCGAAGGGGGGCAGCTCGGCGCCGGTGAGGACCTTCGCCGCGTGCTTGGCGGTGTCCGTGGGGATGGACCAGTGCTCGACGCGGCGGGGCACGGCGTCGTAGCGGGCGTTGGGGAAGCGGGCGACATCGCCGACGGCGACCACCTCGGGGCGCCCGCCGACCCGCAGCTGCTCGCAGGTGAGCACGCCGTCGGACAGGTCGAGACCGTTGCCCTCCAGCCACTCGACGTTGGCGGCCGAGCCGACCGACTCCACCACCACGTCGGCGGGCAGGACGGTCCCGTCGCCGAGCACCACACCCGTGACCCGGTCCCTGCCCTCGAACCCGGCGACGCCCGTGCCGAGCGCGAACCGCACCCCGCGCTCCTCGTGCCGCCGCAGCAGCGCGCGTCCGAGCAGGTCACCGAGCGGACCGACCATGGGCAGCGGCAGCGGATCGACCACGGTCACCTCGGCGACTCCCAGACCCACGGCCGTGGCGGCGACCTCGCAACCGATGAACCCGGCGCCGATCACGACGACCCGGGCACCGGGCCGGGTCAGCTCCTCGCGCAGGCCCTGCGCGTCGGCGAGCGTACGGACCGTGTGGCGGCCGGCGAGCGGGCCGGGGCAGGCGAGCCGGCGGGGCCGCATACCGGTGGCGACGACCAGGGCGTCGTACGACAGCGTCGAGCCGTCGTCGAGTTCCACGCTCCGCTCGTCGAGGCGCGCGGCGACGACCTTGGTGCCGAGCCGCCACTCCACGTCGGCCACGCTCGCGCGGGGACGGAAGGCGAGCGACTCGAAGGGCGCCTTCCCGGCCAGCACCTCCTTGGAGAGCGGGGGCCGGTTGTAGGGCATGTGCGGCTCGTCGCCGACGAGGGTGACCGGCCCCGTCCACCCCGCGGCCCGCAGCTGTTCGGCGGCGCGCAGACCGGCCATGGAGGCACCCGCGACGACCACGCGTCCTGTCATCGTGCTCAGCCCTCGATCCGGATGGCCTGGAGGGGACAGACGTCGGCGGCTTCCTCGACCTCGTCGAGGAGCGCGTCGTCGGGGTCGCTGACGTAGGCCAGGCGCCCGTTCTCGTCGAGCTGGAAGACGTCGGGGGCGGCGAAGACGCACTGTCCGTGGTCCTGGCACTTGTTCATGTCGACGACGACCTTCATGGCCGGTCCTCCTGGGATTCAGGGCGTCGGGCGGGGTGGGGAAGCCGATGACGAAGCATCTCGTTTGGCTTCAAACAACATAGGAAGCCGTCACCCCCTGGTCAATACCTGTCCAGGTGGATAATTTTTTGTGGCCGACCCCTTGCGGGCCGATGGAGACGTTCTTATCGTTTGGCATCAAACAATCGGCCCCAGTCGTCTAGGAGACAACGGTGAGCGCATCTGAAACGCCGGCCGTCGGACATCACCAGGAGCGGCTGGCCGCAGAGGGCATCGATGTGGTCCGGGTTATCTACCCCGACCTCATCGGCACCGACCGGGCCCGCGACGTACTGCTCGACCAGCTGCCGACGGCGTGCGAGCACGGGCTCGCCTTCTGCCGGGCCGTCTACCACACCTCCCCCCAGGGCGATGTCGTCCCCGTCGCCGGGGGCCTGGACGCCGGCCTGCCCGACATCCATGTGCGCCCCGATCTCGACACCCTGCTCGCCCTGCCCTGGGAGCCGGGCGTCGCCACCTGCCTCGGCGAGACCATCGACCCGGCCACCGGGGCACCCGCCCCCGAGTCCCCGCGCGACCTGCTGCGCTCGGTGCTGGCCCGCTCGGCCGAGCAGGGCCTGCGCCCGGTCGTCGGCCCCGAACTGGAGTACTTCCTCTGCGACGAGGACCCCGCGTCCCCGAGCGGCTTCAAGCGCTACTCGGGCGCCACCGGCGCCGTCTACACCGCCGGTCTGCGCGCCGACCCCGACAACCACCTGCTGCGCACCCTGCGGCACCTGCGCGACCTGCGTATCGGCGTCACCAACGGCAACCACGAGTTCGACGGCGGCCAGTTCGAGATCAACCTGACGCATTCGGAGGCCCTCTCGGCCGCCGACCGCTCCTTCCGCTTCAAGGCCGCCGTCAAGGAACTCGCACGCAAGGAGGGCCGCCTCGCCACCTTCATGGCCAAGCCCTTCAACGACGCGGGCGGCTCCGGCTTCCACCTCCACCTGTCCTGCGACGACGAGCGGGGCCACAACGCCTTCGACGACCCCGAGGGCCGGTACGGGCTCTCCGGCACCGCCCGCCACGCCGTCGCCGGAGTCCTCGCCCACGCCCCGGCCCTCGCCGCCCTCGCCAACCCCACGATCAACTCCTACAAGCGGTTCGGCCCCGACACCCTCGCGCCCTGGCTGATCGACTGGGGCCTGGACAACCGCAGCGCCATGATCCGCATCCCGCCCGAGCGCGGCTCCGGCGCCCGTCTCGAACTGCGGCTCGGCGACGCCGGCGCCAACCCGTACCTGCTCATCGCCGGCACGATCGCCGCCGCGCTGCTCGGCGTCCGCGCGGGCGAGGAACCCCCCGCCCCGCTGGAGGGCTACGGCTACGACACCGCCCGCTCGGCCGTGCTGCCGAGGAGCCTGCCCGCCGCCCTCGACGCGCTGGAGGCGGACACCGCCCTCACCGAGATCCTCGGCAAGGACTTCACCACCTCGTACCTCACCTACAAGCGCGATGAGGTCGAACGCTTCCAACGGCACGTCACCGACTGGGAGTTCACCGAGTACGCCTACCACCTGTGAAGCCCGGGAGAACCACTGCCATGACCACATCCGCCCACCTTCCCTCCGCCCTCGTGCGCGAGGCCGTCCGGGAACCCCTGCCGCTGGACGACGTGGACCTCGCCGACCTCGACAAGTTCACCGACGGCGTCACCCCGTGGCGCATGTTCCACACCCTGCGCCACGAGGACCCGGTCCACTGGCAGCCGGAGGAGGCCCCCAACTCCGGTTTCTGGGCGGTGACCCGGCACGCCGACATCGCCCGCGTCGACCGGGACGCCGAGACCTTCACCTCCACCCGGTTCGTCAACCTGGAGGAGGTCGACGACGACCAGATCAAGATCCGCGCCTCCATCCTGGAGCTGGACGGCGTCCGCCACCGCGCCCTGCGCAGCGTGATCCAGCGGCAGTTCGGCGCGAACGTCATCAACAGCTACACCGACTTCCTGCGCGGACTGACCGCCCGCACCCTCGACGCGGCCCTCGCCAAGGGCACCTTCGACTTCGTCGCCGACGTCTCCGCCGACTTCCCCATCAACGTCCTCGCCCGGCTCCTGGACGTACCCCCGGAGGACAACCAGCGCCTCATCGACTGGGGCAACCGCATCATCGGCAACACCGACCCCGACTACGCGGACGTCCTGCTGCACAGCGCGGAGAGCGAGCGCTACCGCGACCTGCCGTTCCGCTCGCCCGCCTCCCTCGAAGTCTTCGAGTACGGCCGCGAACTGGCCCGGCAGCGGCGCGGCGGCGACGGCACCGACCTGGTGTCCAAGCTGGTCAACACCACCCCGCGCGACGGGGTCCCGCTCTCCGCCCAGGACTTCGACAACTACTTTCTGCTCCTCGTCGTGGCCGGCAACGAGACCACCCGCCACACGATCACCCACTCCATGCTGGCCCTGCTCCAGCACCCGGAGCAGCTGGCCCGCCTCCAGGAGGACCCGTCGCTGATCCCGGCGGCCACCGAGGAGTTCCTGCGCTGGGCGTCCCCCGTCTACCACTTCCGCCGCACCGCGACCCGTGACGTCGAACTCGGCGGCAAGCAGGTCAAGGAGGGCGACAAGGTCGTCATGTGGTACGCCTCCGGCAACCGTGACGAGGCGGTCTTCGGCAACCCGTACGACTTCGACGTCGCCCGCGCCGACAACGACCACGTCACCTTCGGCAAGGGCAGCCCGCACCTGTGCCTGGGCAATCTGCTGGCCCGCACGGAGATCCGCATCATGTTCGAGGAGCTGATCCCGCGCCTCGCCGACATCCGCCTCGTCGGTGAGGTGCCGCGCGTGCGCTCCAACTTCGTCAACGGCATCAAGAAGCTGCCGGTCGAGGTCACCCTCGCCTGACACACCCTCGGGCACCGGTGGGGGAGATGCCCGCCGGTGCCCGAGTCGCGCGTCCCTCAAAGAGGGCGGGGAGCGGGGAGGGACACGTGCCCTACAGCCCGCCCTCCCGCGCCCACGGCCGCAGCTTCTCGGGGTTGCGGACCGCCCAGATCCGCGTGACGCGTCCGTCGGAGACGTCGAACGAGGCCACGGTCGCCACGGCGCCGGCCCGCCGGGCCACCAGGCCCGGCACACCGTTGACCGACCGCTCCAGGAGTTCGAGTCCAGGTGCCATGTCGGCGATGGCGACCAGGTACCGGGCGATGCGCGCGCCGCCCTCGACCGGGCGCGGGACGGCGCCGGCCATGCCGCCTCCGTCGGCGGTCAGCACGGCCGACGGGTCGAGGAGGGCGACGAGGGCCGCGATGTCCTTCGCCTCCCACGCCTCCTTGACCCGACGTACCACCTCGGCCCGGCCGGACGCCGTCACCGGGGCGGCCGGAGCGGACGCGGCCCCCACCCGTCGGCGGGCGGAGGCGGCCAGCTGCTTGCAGGCCGCGGGGGTCCGGCCGAGCACGTCGGCGATCTCGGCGAAGGGGTACCGGAAGACGTCGTGCAGGACGAACGCCACCCGCTCGGCGGGCGTCATCGACTCCAGGACGACGAGGAGGGCCATGTCCACCGACTCGTCCAGGACGATCAGGTCGGCGGGATCGGCGGGATCGGCGGGATCGGCGGGATCGGCGGGATCGGCGGGGTCCGCCGCGCCGCCGGGTCCGGTGCCGCCCGCACGGTCCCGGCCGGCGCGGTCGGGCAGCGGCTCGGGCAGCCACACGCCGACATAGCGCTCGCGGCGGGCCCGCGCCGAGCCGAGCAGGTCCAGGCAGATACGGCCGGTCACCGTGGTCAGCCAGGCGCCGGGGGAGCGGATCTCCGCCCGGCGGCTCCGTGACAGCCCGTACCAGCGTGCGTAGGCGTCCTGTACGGCGTCCTCGGCCTCGGCCACCGAACCGAGCAACCGGTAGGCGACGTTGACCAGTCGGCGTCGCTCGCCCTCCGCCGCGTCCGGGCCGGTCCCGACAGCCGCCATGCTTCCCGCCGCCCCCTCGCCTTACCTTTCACGGGCCCACGTCGTCGAACCGGTGAGACCTTATCGATCCACTGCCCACGGGCGGAAACGGGGACGACGACATGGCCACCCAGATGACGGCGACGGCGACGGCGAACGGACGGCGCGGCTCCTCGTTCCTGCGGATCGCGATCGCCCTGCAGACCCTGACCATCTCCCTCCAGGCGGTCTCCGCCGGCCTGCTGCTGACCTCGTCCTACGGGGAGACCCTGCACGACGTCGGCGCCCGGGTGATGTACGGGGCGTCCATGCTGTACGTGCTCGCGGCGGTGACGGCGTGGAGGCCGGGTGGCGGCCCGCTCCGGCCGGTCCTGCACGCCTGCGGTTTCCTCGCCCTCGCCTCGGTCCAGGTCGTGCTGGGCATCGCGCACGTCCCGTCGGTCCATCTCCCCCTGGGCGTGCTGATGTTCGGCCTGAGCGTGCTGGCCCTGGCCAGGCGCTGAGCCGTGGGCCGTCCCGCGATCCCCCCGCCCACCGCCGCGCCCGACCGGAGCGGGCACAGGATGTCGGGTGCGGCAGGGTGGCTCCTTCCTAGCGTGGTGGGTGAAAGGAAGGAGGCCGGGGTGCTGGAACGGCTCAACCAGGCCATGGAGCACATCGAGGACCATCTCGATCAGCCGATCGAGGTGGCCGACCTGGCACGGATCGCGGTGACGTCGGAGTACCACCTGCGGCGGTTGTTCTCCGCGCTCGCGGGCATGCCGCTGTCGGAGTACGTCCGGCGCCGGCGGCTCACCGTCGCCGGCGCCGAGGTGCTGGCCGGCGAGCGGACCCTGCTGGAGATCGCGGTGCGTTACGGCTACGGCTCGGGGGAGGCGTTCGCGCGGGCGTTCCGCGCCCTGCACGGCGTCGGCCCCGGCGAGGCCCGGCGGACCGGAGCGGCTCTGCGGTCCCAGCCCCGGATGTCCTTCCGCCTCGTCGTCGAAGGGAGCGGAAGCATGCGATACCGAGTCGTGGAGAGGGAGGAGTTCCGGGTGGTCGGCAGGGGCACCAGGGTCCCGCTGGTGCACGAGGGGATGAACCCGGCGATCGCCGACTTCATCCGGGGCATCGGCCAGGAGACACTGCGGCGCATCGAGAGCCTGTCGGACCAGGAACCGCGGGGCATCGTCTCCGTCAGCGACAACCTCGACGACAGCCGGGCGGAGGGCACCGAACTCGACTACTTCCACGGGGCGGTGACCCGCGCGGCCACGCCCGAGGACATGGACGAGCTGACCGTCCCGGCCGGGACCTGGGCCGTGTTCGAGAACTCCGGACCGTTCCCGCAGGCGCTGCAGTATCTGTGGCGGGACGTCTTCACCCAGTGGTTCCCGTCCAATCCGTACCGCAGCCGGCCGGGCCCCGAGATCCTGCGGACCCGGCTGTCCGAGGACGCGGCGCGGGCGGACGCGGAGCTGTGGATCCCGGTGGAGCGGACCCCGCTCTGAGCGCCGGCGCGCGGCGACTTCACGTCGTCGCGCGCCTGCCTCCCGCCCTCGCCCGCCGGTAGCGTGGGACGACGTCGACCTGAGGTGGGGGCATGCGGGCGATCGTCGTGGGGGCGGGCATCGGGGGGCTGGCCGCGGCGCTGAGTCTGCGGCGCGCCGGGTGCGAGGTGACGCTCGTCGAGCAGGCGCCGCGGTTCACCGAGATCGGCGCGGGCATCCAGCTCGCGCCCAACGCCACCCGCGTCCTGCGCCGGCTCGGTCTGCTCGACGCGGTCGCCGCCCGCTCCCACCGGCCGTCCCGGCTGAGCTTTCGCACCTGGTCCGACGGCGGTGAGATCTGCGGCTACCCGCTGGGACGCGAGGTGGAGGACGCGTTCGGGGCGCCGTACCTGCAGACGCACCGGGCCGATCTGCACCGGACCCTGGCCGCCGCCGTGCCGCCGGGGTCGGTGCGTCTGGACACCGTGGCCGTCGGTGTCGAGCAGGACGACAGGTCCGTGTGGCTGACGACGGCCGACGGCGAACACCTGTCCGCAGACTTGGTCGTCGCCGCGGACGGTGTACGTTCCCGGGCCCGCCGGTGGCTGTTCGGCGCCGACGAGGCCCTGTACTCGGGGATGGCCGCCTACCGGGCGCTGCTGCCGGCCGCCGAGGTGGCCGGACTGGACCTGCCGGAGTACGCGCTCTGGCTCGGGCCCGGACGGCACTTCGTGCACTACTGGGTGCGGCGCGGTGAACTGCTCAACGTCGTCGGCGTCGTCGGGACCGGGGCGGCGCGGGAGTCGTGGACCGCCCGGGCCGAGCCGGGCGAGTACCTGCGCGCGTTCGACGGATGGGACCCCCGGGTGCGCGACGTCCTGGGACGGGCGGGGGAGGTGCTCCGGTACGGCATCCACACCCGCGCCCCGCTCGCCCGCTGGAACGTCGGGCGCGTCGCCCTGCTCGGCGACAGTGCCCACGCGATGGTGCCGTTCCACGCGCAGGGCGCGGCCCAGGCGCTGGTCGACGCGGCGGTGCTCGGCGACTGTGTCGCGGGCGCGGCACCTGCCGACGTTCCCGACGCGCTGGACCGGTACGTGCGCCGACGGCTCGCCGCCGCCACCCGGGTGCAGGCCGGATCCGCGCGGGCCGGCGAGGACTACCACCTGCCCGACGGACCGGAGTCCCGCGCCCGCGACGCCCGACTGGCCGCGCAGGCGGGGCCGAACGGGTTCGGCCCCCACGCGGGTGCCTGGGCGCTCGACACCTTCGACGGGACCGCGTCGTAGGAGACACGGGCCGCGACGAGGGGTCGGCCGGGCGGTTTCCAGCCCGGGAGTCCGAGGGGTCAGTCGGCCGGTTTCCAGCCGGGGAGCGTCGGCAGGACCTTCTCGGCGATCCGGAACAGGGCCTGGTCGTCGGGCCGTTGGGAGTCCTGGCGCCAGATGACGATTTCGTAGGTGCTGCCGCTGTCCTTCGGGTCGGTCGCGACGAGCAGCCGGCGGGCGACGCCGCCGGGGCCGGACTCGGCGTCGCTGCCGTCGAGCCTGAAGGAGATGGCGATGGTCTGTCCCGAGTACAGGACCGCCCGGTGTCCCAGGACGGTCCTGCTCGTGGCGTCGGCGCCCAGGTAGCCGACCGACTCGGCGACCGGGAGGTCCTCGTAGGACGCCGAGAGCTCCACGGCGTAGGTGTCCAGCTCGACCTTCGCCTCGGGGGTGACCGTCCTGGTGCCGTCGGCCCACTTCGACTCGCTCTCGCTGCCCGACGCGCTCACCGCCTGCTCGGTCGGGGTGCCGAGGAGCGTGGGCAGGTCGGCGCGGTTCAGGGCGGTGCACAGCCGCGCACCGGAGACCTTGCCCCGCGGAGGGGGCGAGGCGTCGTCGGAGGACGAGCACGCGGCCGGTCCCAGGGTCTGGGGCGTCTGGTCGAGGAGGTCTGCCAGTACCCACAGGCCCCCCAGGAGCACTCCGACGGTCGCCACCGCCGATATCACCTGGGCCGCCGTGCTCATCTCCTTACCGGAGCCCGCACTCGAACCCGCGCCCGGCCCCGTTCCCGAACCCGGCCCCGGAACCGCTCCAACCCCTTGCCCCGGCCCCGGATCCGCTCCGGAACCCGCCCCCGCACCCGTTCCGGAATCCGCGACGTCGTCGGTCATGCCCCCGTGCCCCCACCTTGATGTGCACACGCCCCCCGTGTGCCGGGGGAGCCTAACCTGTGAGCGGAGTGCGGCAAAACACGATTCCCCGTAGGGGATCCGTCCGGACACGAGAGGCAGGAACGTCATGTCCCCGCAGGGCTCACCTGGTTCCCCGCCGGGCTCACCCGGTTCTCGGCAGGGGTCACCCGGCGCGCGGTCCGCGTCGCTCGGCGTCGCCGTCATCGGCACCGGCCGGATGGGCGCCGACCACGTGCGCCGGCTCAGCGAGGTGATCAGCGGCGCCCATGTGGCCGCCGTGGTCGACCTCGACACCGAGCGCGCCGAGGCGATCGCCGCCCGCGTCGAGGGCTGCGCCGCCTACGCCGACACCGCGCAGGCGCTGGCCGCACCGGGCGTCGACGCCGTCCTCGTCGCCTCCCCGGGCCCCGCCCACGAGGCGGCCCTGCTCACCGCGTTCGAGTACGACCTGCCCGTCCTGTGCGAGAAGCCCCTCACCCCGGACCCCGCCTCCGCACTGCGCCTGCTGGCGGCCGAGCGGCGGCTGGGGCACCGCCGCGTGCAGGTCGGGTTCATGCGCCGCTACGACCGCGAGTACCTCAAGCTCAAGTCCCTGCTGGACGGCGGCGAGCTGGGCCGGCCGCTGCTGCTGCACCACCGGCACCGCAACGCCGAGGTGCCGCCCGGGTTCACCGACGCGATGGCGATCAACGACTCCGTCGCCCACGAGATGGACGTCACCCGCTGGCTGCTCGGCCAGGAGATCACCGCCGTCACCGTGCTGCGGCCCCGGCCGTCGGCGTACGCCCCGCGGGGTCTGAGCGACCCGCAGTTCGTGGTGTTCGAGACCGACGGCGGCGTCGTCGCCGACGTCGAGATCTTCCTCACCGCCCGGTACGGCTACCAGGTCCAGGCCGAGGCGGTCTGCGAGAACGGCACGGCACGCATCGGCGACGGACACGACATGCTCGTCAACACGGCCGGACGCTGGGGCGGCACGGTCACGCCGGGCTACCTCGAACGCTTCGAGGACGCCTACGACCGGCAGGTCCAGGCCTGGGTGGACGCCACTCGGCGGGGCGAGGTCACCGGACCCGGCATCTGGGACGGATACGCCGTCGCCGCGATCTCCGAGGCGGGTGTCCGCGCCCAGCGGGAGGGCCTCCGCGTCGAGGTCGATCTCGTCGAGCGCCCCGCTCTCCAGCACTGAACCTGGCCATGACCTGACCGTAGAGACATGTGATGTCTCCATCGCCAGAAGTAGGCTTACATCCCAAAAAAGCAGGGCAACTACCTTCCCCTTCCGCAACATTCATCCCTGCACAATCGTTGACAGTGACGGTCCGCATGCCTGACGTTCGTGCGTATGTCGCAATCGATCAGCAGGCGCAGGCTCCTGACGGGTGCCACTGCAGTCGTCGTCGCCACCGCCGCCACCGACGTGCTCGCGGCCTGGAGCGCCCTGGCCGCCTCCACGACCAAGCCCACCTGGGAATCCGTGAACAGACACACCGCCGCTCCCGAGTGGTTCCGGGACGCGAAGTTCGGCATCTACTTCCACTGGGGCGCGTTCAGCGTCCCGGCCTACGACAGCGAGTGGTACCCGCGCAACATGTACCTGCCGGGCCACAAGGCGAACAAGCACCACATCGACACCTACGGCGACCCGGCCGAGTGGCAGTACCACCACTTCATCGACGGGGCCGACGATCTCGCGGGCCACCACACGCAGTTCGCGCCGAAGCTCAAGTCGGCCGGCGGGAACTTCGACCCGGACGAATGGGTCCAGCTGTTCGTCGACGCGGGCGCACGGTTCGCCGGGCCGGTCGCCGAGCACCACGACGGCTACTCGATGTGGGACAGCCGGGTCAACGAGTGGAACTCCGTGGACAAGGGCCCGAAACTGGACCTGCTGGAACTCTTCACCGACGCCGTCCGGGCGAAGGACCTGAAGCTGCTGGTCGCGATGCACCACGCGTACAACCACACCGGCTTCTTCGAGTTCGCGCCCGAGCAGTCCGACCCCAGCCTGAAGAAGCTGTACGGGCAGCTCGGCCCGGAGGCCGAGAACCAGCTCTGGTACGACAAGCTCAAGGAAATCGTCGACCGGTCCCGGCCCGACATCCTCTGGCAGGACTGGCGGCTCGACCACGTCGACGAGAAGCAGCGGCTGAACTTCCTGTCGTACTACTTCAACGAGGCGGACAAGTGGGGCAAGGAGGTCGTCGCCACCTACAAGGACGGCTTCGACGCCCACAGCTCGGTCTTCGACTACGAGCGCGGCGGCCCCGCCGACATCACCGCGCCCTACTGGCTCACGGACGACAGCATCTCCAACAGCAGCTGGTGCTACACCGAGGGCATCGGCTACTACTCCCTGGCGCAGATGCTGCACTCGTTCGTCGACCGGATCAGCAAGAACGGCACGGTGCTGCTCAACATCGCGCCGAAGGCCGACGGCACCATCCCGCAGGGCCAGAAGGACATCCTGCTCGGGATGGGCGACTACCTGAAGCGGTTCGGCGAGTCGGTCTACGGCACCCGGGCCTGGACCGTGTACGGCGAGGGGCCGACGAAGATGGGCGGCGGCGCCTTCACCCGGCCCACCGCCGGTACCGCCCGGGACATCCGGTTCACCCGCGACAAGGAGGGCACCGTCATCTACGCGACCGTCCTGGGCTGGCCCGGCGACTCGCTGACCCTGAAGACGCTCGACTCCGCCCGGATCGACCTGGACTCGCTCACCTCACTGGAACTCCTCGGCGCCGAGGCCGGCACCTACCTCGACCTCGGCACCCCGGCCCAGAGCGCGACCGGGCTGAAGGTGACGCTCCCGGCGACGAAGCCGTTCGACGCTCCCGCGTACGTCCTCAGGTTCCGCTTCTCGGGCGCCATCCCCGTGCTCCAGCCCCACCTGGGAGCGCTGGCCTTCGAGGACTCGCGCTTCCGCGGCGCCGGTGTCGTCCTCTCCCTGGGCGACCACACGGCGGATCAGCTCACCCTCGCCGGCATCGAGCCGCGCAGGCTCTCCTCGCTGAAGCTCGCTCCGGCCCACCGGCTGGTCGGGTACTCCGCCGACGACTTCACCGGCACCGCCTGGACGTTCACCGCCGACAGCCCCCGGGTCCGGGAGAAGATCACCTCACTGCGGGTGGTGCTCGATCCCGCCGCGCGCTTCCGGATCACCAACGTCGTCAACGGCCTCTCCCTGGACAGCGGGGGAGCGGTGGCGAGCGGTTCGCCCCTCAAGCAGTGGGCGTGGGACGACTCCGCCAACCTGCAGTGGTTCGCCGTCCCCCTCGGCAACGGCCACTACAAGCTGGAGAACCGGGCCAACGGCATGGTCGCCGACGGCTGGGGCGCCACCGGCGACGGCTCCGCCGTCCGGCAGGCGGGGCATGGAAAGCCTCCACCGACCAGCAGTGGCTGATCATCCACCGGGGCGACGGCCGCTACACCCTCGCCAACCGCACCACCGGGCTCGTCCTCGACGGCGGCGGCAACGTCTCCGCCGGTTCGGCCGCCAAGCAGTGGACGTGGGACTCCAGCACCAACCTGCTGTGGACGCTGACCCAGGTCTGACGCTCCCTCACTGCTCCCCGGACAGATCCAGCAGCACCTTGGAGGCGACCGTGCGGTCCTGAGCCGTGTCGAACGCGGCGACGGACCGCTCCAACGGGAAGGTGTGCGTGACGACCGCGTCGACCGGGAGGCCCTGGGCCAGCAGGGACAGGGCCTCGTCGAACTCGGTGTCGAAGCGGAAGGACCCGCGCAGTTCCAGCTCCCGGGTGACCGCGACATTGCCGAGCAGCCCGATCTCCCCGGGCGGCAGCAGCCCGAGCATGACCACGACGCCGCCGCGCCGTACCCGCTCCACACAGCTGCGCAGCCCGGCCGGTGCCCCGGACGCCTCCACGGCGAGGTCGAAGACGCCGGCCCAGGCGGGATCGGCGGGCCGGTCCGCCCGTACGACGGCGGTGGCACCGACCTCGCCGGCGATCCGCAGCGGCTCCTCGTGGAGGTCGCTGACGACGACCTCGGCGGCGCCCGCGTGCCGCAGCGCGGCCACGACCAGCAGGCCGATCGGACCGGCCCCGGTGACCAGCACCCGCCTGCCGCTGACCTCACCCGCCCGGCGCACCGCGTGCAGCGCCACCGCCAGCGGCTCGGCGAGCACGGCACGTCGCAGACCGAGCCCCGGCGGCAGCTCCCGTACCTGGCCGGCCGGCACGGTGATCCGCTGCGCGAACCCGCCCTGCACATGCGGGGTGTGGGCCGCGCTGCCCAGATAGCGGGTGTGGGCGCAGACGTTGCGGGTGCCGCGCGCGCACTCGGGGCAGACCCCGCAGGGCGTGGCGGGGTGGATCGCGACGGCCGTGCCCACCGCCGGAGCGTCCGGTCCCCCGACGCCGGCCCCGAGCGCGGCGACCCGGCCCACCACCTCGTGGCCCAGCACCATGGGCTCGCTCACGGCGAAGTCGCCGACCCGGCCCCGGTGGTAGTAGTGCAGATCGGAACCGCAGATCCCGCCGAGGGCGACGGCGACCGCGATCTCACCGGGCGCGGGGCCGTCGTACGGCCGCTCCTCGACGCGGAGATCGCCGGCTCCGTGGACAACACACGCGTGCATGGGTGCTCCTTGAGGCGTCGGCCGGTTCACAGGACAGACAGCATGCCGCCGTCGACGTACAGCAGTTGCCCGTTGACGAAGTCGGAGGCGGGGGAGGCGAGGTAGAGCAGGGCGCCGACCAGATCCTCCACCCTGCCCCAGCGGCCGGCGGGGGTCCGCCCCCGTACCCAGGCGCTGAACTCCTCGTCCGCGACCAGCGCGGCGGTCAGTTCGGTGTCGAAGTAGCCGGGGCCGATGCCGTTGACCTGGATGCCGTGCGGCCCGAGGTCGGCGCACATGCCCTTGGTGAGCATCTTCAGGCCGCCCTTGGTCGCCGAGTAGGGCGCGATCGCGGGGCGTACCGCCTCGCTCTGCAGCGAGCAGATGTTGATGATCTTGCCGTGACCCCGGGGGACCATACGGCGGGCGACCTCGCGGCCCACGAGGAAGGCGCTGGTGAGGTTGGTGTCGAGCAGGCCGTGCCAGTCCTCGTCGGTGAATTCGAGGAAGGGGGCGCGGCGTTGGGCGCCGGTGTTGTTGACCAGGATGTCGAGGGGGCCGGCCCCGTCCTCGATCCGGGCGACGCCGGCGGCGACCGCGGCGGAGTCGGTGACGTCGAACGCCTCCGCGCGGACCGCCTCACCGAAGGACTCGGCCAGTTCCTCGCGGGTGGCCTCCAGCGCCACGGGGTCCCGGCCGTTGAGGACGACCGTGCAGCCGGCCTCCAGCAGGCCGACGGCCAGCGCCCGGCCGATGCCTCGGCTCGACCCGGTCACCAGGGCGACCTTTCCGCTGACGTCGAAGAGGGGGTGGCTCGTCATACATGGTCTCCTATTTTCCCACTCAGTGGAAAACTTATCTGCTCAATGGGAAACCATCGTCAGTCGACGCGTGGTCGCTGTCAACAAGGGGAGGTCTTTCCACTCAGTGGTAACTTGCGGCCGTGAGTGGCAGTGAGGTACCCACGGACGTCGTCGGACGGGCGATCAGGCTGCTCGTCCTGGTCGGCGAGCACCCGCACGGCATCACCCTGTCCGCGCTGGCCCGCGCCAGCGGCGTCGCCGTCAGCACCGCCCACCGCCTGGTCAACTCGCTGTGCCGCGAGGGCCTGGTGGACTTCGAGGCCGACGGCAAGCGCTACAAGCCGGGCCTGAGACTCTTCCAGCTCGGTCAGCGGGCCGGGCAGGTCTACGGATTCGCCGGCACCGCCCTCCCCGTGATGCAGCGCGTGACGAGGCGGACCGAGGAAGCCACCCTGATGTCCGTCCTCGACGGCACCCGGCACCTGTACGTGCACTATGTGGACGGGCCCCTCCCGGTCGGCGTCCGCAGCGAGCCGGGCCGCCACGGGCCGTTGCACTGCACCTCGATGGGCAAGGTCCTGATGGCCTTCGCGCCCGACGACGTCCGCGCCGACCTCCTGGACCGTGTCGAGCTGACCCCGCACGGACCGAACAGCGTCACCGACCGCGACGTCCTGCGCGCCCATGTGGCCCGCGCCGCCGAACTCGGCTACGCCACGGCCGACGAGGAGCACCACCCCGGCCTGCGCGCCGTGGCGGTCCCGATCCTGCGCCCCGACGGCACCGTCTTCGCCGCCCTCTCCACCGCCGCGCCCGCCTTCCGCCGCAGCATGGACGATCTCGTCGCCCTGGTCCCGCTGCTGCGGTCGGCGGCGGACGAGCTGGGGGTCCGGCTGCCGTCCCGTTGACCCGCGCTCCCGTTCACGGTGAACTGCCCGGCAGCGAAGGCGAGTTCACTGCGGAGAGGGCTGACGGCATGGACGACCCGGACGGGAAGCGCGGCAAACCGCTCGACGGGAAGACCGCACTGGTCACCGGGGCGGGCACCGGAATCGGCCGGGAGACAGCCCTGATGCTCGCCGAGGCGGGTGCGACGGTGGTCCTCGTCGGACGGCGGCGGCAGATCCTCGACGAGGTCGCCACCGCCGTGACGGACGCCGGAGGGGCGGCGTTCACCCACCCCGCGCACGTGGAGAACGCCGACGAGGTGCGAGGGCTGGCCGACCGGACCCGGGAGATCGTCGGCCCCGTGGACATCCTCGTCCACAACGCGGGCGGCGCCGGTCCGGTCGGCGACGTCCGCGGGCTCGGCGAGGACGAGTGGAACGCCGTCATGGGAGTCAACCTCACCGGGGTCTACCTCCTGACCCGGGCGCTCCTCCCGGACATGCTGGAGCGCGGCGGCGGCTCGGTCATCGCGATCTCCTCGCTCGCCGCGCTGTGCCCCACCCCGCTCGGCGGCGCCCCGTACGGCGCGGCGAAGGCGGGCGTGCGCAATTTCATGGCCTATCTGCGCAACTCGTTCCGCGACGAACACATCCGGGCGACCTGCATCCTGCCCGGCGCGGTCGACACCCCCGCCCACGACAGCCGCCCCGTCCCGCCGAGCGCGGAGCGGCGGGCCGCGATGGTGCGACCGGAGGACGTGGCACGAGCCGTCCTGCTGTGCGCCACGCTCCCCGCGCGCACGGTCGTCGAGGAACTGGTCATCGCGCCCACCGTGAGCGCCCCGCCCCGGCCGGGTGGCCGGTGACCCCGGAGGCGACGGGGGCCACGGCCGCGGCGGCCGTCTTGAACAGGGGCTGTCCGGAGGCGGGGTCCCAGGCGCTGAGGGTGGTCTTGTTCGCCGCCCGGGGCGGCGTCTTCTCGTCGGGCCCCACCCCGGAGGGCGTGTCCCAGTAGCCGTGGGGGAAGGGCACGAACAGCACCCCGGGCCGTACGTCCTTGAGCCGCAGCCGCCCCCGCAGGGCGCCCCGGGACTCGCCCGGCCGTACGGCATCCGGTCGCCCCACGGCCGGCGATCCGATCGTTCGCCTCCAAGCTGCCTCCGGGCGACAGCCACCCGGAACCGTGCGCTCCGCGGGGATGCCCAGTACCCGCCCGCGTCGGCGGATGACGAAGGCCGGTGCCCACCAAAAACGCCCGGGCCGGCCCCTCGCGAGGGGCCGGCCCGGACGCCGTGATGGGGAGGATCAGACCAGGTCGAAGCGGTCCAGGTCGGCGACCTTGGCCCACGCCGCGACGAAGTCCTTCACGAACTTCTCCTTGGCGTCGTCGCTCGCGTAGACCTCGGCGAGGGCGCGCAGCTCGGAGTTCGAGCCGAACACGAGGTCGGCACGGGTGCCGGTCCACTTGACCTCGCCGGTGTCCGCGTCACGGCCCTCGAAGAGGGTCTGGTCGGCGGAGGTGGACTTCCACGTCGTGCCCAGGTCCAGCAGGTTGACGAAGAAGTCGTTGGTGAGCACGCCCGGGGTGCCGGTGAAGACACCGTGCGTGGACCCGGCGTGGTTGGCGCCCAGGACCCGCAGACCACCGACGAGGACCGTCAGCTCGGGGGCGCTCAGCGAGAGCAGGTTGGCCCTGTCGAGCAGCAGGTACTCGGCGGGGAGGCGGTTGCCCTTGCCCTGGTAGTTGCGGAAACCGTCGGCCGCCGGCTCCAGCGCGGCGAACGACTCGGCGTCCGTGTGCTCCTCGGTCGCGTCCACACGGCCGGGGGTGAAGGGCACCACGACGTCGAAGCCGGCGTCCTTGGCGGCCTTCTCGACCGCGGCGGCGCCGCCGAGGACGATCAGGTCGGCCAGGGAGACCTTCTTCGAGCCGGCGTTGAACTCCGCCTGCACGCCCTCCAGGACGCTCAGGACGTGACGCAGGTCGTCCGGGTTGTTGACCTCCCAGCCGCGCTGGGGCTCCAGGCGGATACGGGCGCCGTTGGCGCCGCCGCGCTTGTCGCTGGCACGGAAGGTGGAGGCCGAAGCCCACGCGGTGGACACCAGCTGCGAGACGGTCAGACCCGAGGCGAGGAGCTTGGTCTTGAGCGCGGCGATGTCGGCGGCGTCGATGGCCGGGCCCTCGGCCTGCGGCAGCGGGTCCTGCCACAGCAGGGTCTCCGCCGGGACCTCCGGGCCGAGGTACAGCGACTTCGGGCCCATGTCACGGTGGGTCAGCTTGAACCAGGCGCGGGCGAAGGCGTCCGCGAACTGGTCGGGGTGCTCGTAGAAGCGACGCGAGATCTCCGCGTAGATCGGGTCGAAGCGGAGCGACAGGTCGGTGGTGAGCATCGTCGGGAGGTGCTTCTTCGACGCGTCATGGGCGTCGGGGATGATCGCCTCGGCGTCCTTGGCGACCCACTGCTTGGCGCCGGCCGGGGACTCCGACAGCTCGTACTCGAACTCGAACAGGTTCTTGAAGAACCCGTTGCTCCACTGGGTCGGCGTGGCGGTCCAGGTGACCTCCAGGCCGGAGGTGATGGCGTCGCCGCCCTTGCCGGTGGCGAAGGTGGACTTCCAGCCCAGGCCCTGCTCCTCCATGGAGGCGGCCTCGGGGTCGTCGCCGACGTTGTCCGCGGGGCCGGCGCCGTGGGTCTTGCCGAAGGTGTGACCACCGGCGATGAGGGCGACGGTCTCCTCGTCGTTCATCGCCATGCGGCGGAAGGTCTCACGGATGTCGCGGGCCGCGGCGAGCGGGTCCGGGTTGCCGTTGGGGCCCTCGGGGTTGACGTAGATCAGGCCCATCTGGACGGCGCCGAGCGGGTTCTCCAGCTCGCGGTCGCCGGTGTAGCGCTGGTCGTCCAGCCAGGTGGTCTCGGGACCCCAGTACACGTCCTCGTCGGCCTCCCAGACGTCGGCACGGCCGCCGGCGAAGCCGAAGGTCTCGAAGCCCATCTGCTCCAGGGCGACGTTACCGGTGAGGATCATGAGGTCGGCCCAGGAGATCGACTGGCCGTACTTCTTCTTGACCGGCCACAGCAGACGGCGGGCCTTGTCCAGGTTGCCGTTGTCCGGCCAGCTGTTCAGCGGCGCGAAGCGCTGCTGACCGCGGCCGCCACCGCCGCGGCCGTCGCTGATGCGGTAGGTGCCGGCGCTGTGCCAGGCCATACGGATCATCAGCGGGCCGTAGTTGCCGAAGTCGGCCGGCCACCAGTCCTGCGAGGTGGTCAGCACCTCGGCGATGTCCTGCTTCACGGCCGCGAGGTCGAGGTTGTTGAACGCCTCGGCGTAGTCGAACTCCCCGCCGAGGGGGTTCGCCACGACCGGGTCCTTGGCGAGGATCTTCAGGTTGAGCCGCTCCGGCCACCACTGACGGTTCCCGCCGCCCTGGGTCGGGTGCGCGGCACGCCCGTGGGCGACCGGGCAGCCGCCCGTCTCCTCGGGCTTCGCGTCCGTGACGATCGCGTCGTGGTTCTCAGTCATGGGAGTCCTTCCGGAACTGGTGGATCACGGTGCTGAAGTACTGGCTGCGGAACAGGGGGGACACAAGCCCCAGTAGATGACCTCGGCCTCGTCGATCGCGAAGCCGCGGTCGTCGGAGGCGGTCAGGCACGGGGCGTGCCCGACCGCGCAGTCGACGTCGACCACGGCACCGCAACTGCGGCACACGAGGTGGTGGTGGTTGTCCCCGACACGGCCCTCGTACAGGGCGGGGCTGCCGGGTGGTTCGAGGCGGCGCACGAGCCCCGCGCCGGCCAGTGCGTTGAGCGCTTCGTACACGGCCTGGAGCGATATGTGGCCCACACGGTCGCGCACCCCTGCGGCGATCGCTTCGACGCCGAGGTGGTCGCCGTCCCGCACGGTCTCCAGCAGCGCCACACGCGCGGCCGTCACCCGCAGGCCGGCACCGCGCAGCTCCACGGCGGTGTTCGGAGGCTGGGATGCGGTCATGGGGGCCAACCTACCCTCATAAACACGAAGAGTTCAAGAAAACGAACGACCCAAGTTTGTGATGCCGTTTCGGCCACCGTGCGTGACACCACGAACAGCATCTGCCGCTGGGCCGCACAGAGGGCGCGGGGCGCGGCGCGGGTAGGTTCGGGTCACCGGGGACCGGGGCGCTCTGCTGCCCACGGACGGAGAGCCGAGGCCGTACGCCGTGGCCACACGCTCCACCCGTCTGCCGTCTGCCGTCTGCCGTCTGCCGTCTGCCGTCTGCCGTCCGCCGTCCGCCGCCGCCGTCCGCCGTCCTGCGCGCCGACGACCGCGGTGCCGCGTGAGCGGGGCTCGTGGCGGACGGACCTGAAGGCGGCCGCAAAAGCTTTGGCCAAGACTGAACCGTGGTTCCGGTGCCGTCGTCGCCGTGCCGCGAGCCCTCAAGGCTTGCGGGCCACGCCGCCGAAACAGTCCACCTCCGACGGCTCGTCCGAGCGGCCCGGCGCGGACCGCCACCGGGCCACGGACACCAGCCCGGGTGCCAGCGGTTCCAGCCCGTCGAAGAAGCGGGTGAGCTGCTCGGGGGAGCGGTTGACGCGCGGGTTGTCGCTCGCCGCGTTCCAGTGCGCGACCATCGCGCGCATCGCCTCCGGCCGGTACACCTCCGTGCTGTCGGCGAGCACGAGGTGGCTGTCGGAGGGCAGGGCGTCCAGGAGCCGGGCGACGACGCCGTACACGCTCTCGTCGGGTACGTGCGCGGTGATCCCGAGCAGCATCAGACCCACCGGGCGGGTGAGGTCCAGGGTGTCGGCCGCGCGCTTCAGGATGGTGTCCGGGTCGCGCAGGTCGGCGGCGACGAAGGCGGTGGCGCCCTCGGGGGTGCTGGTGAGCAGGGCGTGGGCATGGACGAGGACGGTGGGGTCGTGGTCGGCGTAGACGATCCGCGCGTCCGGTGCCGAGCGCTGGGCGACCTCGTGGGTGTTGTCCGCGGTGGGCAGCCCGGTGCCGATGTCGAGGAACTGGCGTAAGCCGGCCTCCTCGGTCAGGTGGGTGACCGCTCTGCGCAGGAACGCCCGCTGGGCGCGGGCGATGTCGACGATCTGCGGGTTGACCCCACGTATCTCGTCACCGACCTGCCGGTCGATCTCGTAGCAGTCCTTGCCGCCGAGCCAGTAGTTCCAGATCCGCGCCGAGTGCGGAACACCGCTGTTGATCACCGGACGGTCAAGTGGCATGGCTGCTCCCCGTGTTGGCGTCTGTGGCCGCCGACAACCTAGCAAGATCGCCACGTACGTGATCGGTGGACAGCCACCGGAACGACCGCCCACCGTCGAGATCCGGCCGAACGCTCCCTTGCGCCCTCCGAAGGGCCCTGGTCGCCCTGGTCGTCGCTCCCGGTCACCAGCACCACCTCCAGGGTGCGCGGACCGTGCACGCCCTCCACCCGGTCCAGCTCGATGTCACTGGTGGCGGACGGGCCGGAGATCCAGGTCAACGGGCGGGCCGGGTCGAGGCGTTCGAGGGCCTGCGGCACCGACGACACGACCTGTCCCGGTACGCGGACGACGCAGATGTGGTGGTCGGGCACCAGGGTGATCCGGCGGCGGCCCTGATCGGGGGAGCCGTCGAGGACGATCGTGCCGGTCTCGGCGACGGCCAGGGCGCAGGCCGTGACCACGCTGTCGACCCGGTCCAGCTCGTCCGCGGTGCTCGCGCCGCGGTCGGGCACGCGCGTCACCTCGGTCGCCGCCAGCCAGGCGGCGGGCAGCCCCGGCGGAGCCAGCACCGATGTCGAACCGTGCGCGCGCAACAGCCCGGCGAGGACTTCGGGAAGCCCGTCCGTGTCCGTCCGGTGCACGATCGCCCGGTAGTCCGCCAGGTTCTCCGCCAGCAGCTCCACCGTCTCCGCGACATCCAGCCCGCCGTGCTCCCGGAGATACCCCCGCTCGACCGCGCGCTCGTACGGGGTGTCGTCCCGGGGCACATCGGCGAGGGCGCGCCGCACCCGGCCCAGGATCAGATCCCTGCTGCTCACTTGCCCGTGTCCTTTCCGCCGTTCGTACGCTGCCACCAGTCCCGGAACGGCTCGGGCGGCAGTGTGGGAAGGTCGCGACTGGCGCTCCACGCCCTGCCGGGGCCCGGCAGGGTCCGGGGGTGGAAGCGGCGCGTGCGGGACGCCAGCCGCTGCCCGGTCCGCAGCGCGCCGGGGTGGCTGAACGCCCAGCGGGCCGCGCGCATCGCCGCCCGCTCGGCGGCGTGCCCCTTCGCGGGCTTGAGCACGACCTTGTTCCCCCGTTCCGTCACGGTGCCGCCCTGCGCGACGCGCTCCCGCAGATGCACCAGCACCTCCGGGATGTCGATGGCGACCGGGCACACCTCGTAGCAGGCTCCGCACAGCGAGGAGGCGTACGGCAGGGAGGCGTCGATCTCGCTGCGCGTGCCCCGGAGCTGGGGGCTGAGGATGGCGCCGATGGGGCCCGGGTAGACCGAGCCGTAGGCGTGGCCGCCGGCCCGCTCGTAGACGGGGCAGACGTTGAGGCAGGCCGAGCAGCGGATGCAGCGCAGGGCCTGGCGGCCGACCTCGTCGGCGAGCGTGTCGGTGCGGCCGTTGTCGATGAGGACCAGATGGAAGGTCTGCGGTCCGTCCTCGTCCGTCGTGCCGGTCCAGGTGGAGGTGTACGGGTTCATGCGCTCGGCCGTCGAGGAGCGGGGGAGGGTCTGCAGGAACACCTCCAGGTCCTGCCAGGTCGGGACGATCTTCTCGATGCCGACGACGGAGATCAGCGTCTCGGGCAGGGTGAGGCACATCCGGCCGTTGCCCTCGGACTCCACGACCACCAGCGTGCCGGTCTCGGCGACCATGAAGTTGGCGCCGGAGACCCCGACCTTGGCGCGCAGGAACTTCTCCCGCAGATGCAGCCGCGCGGCCTCCGCCAGCTCGGCCGGCGTGTCGGTGAGTCCCTGGGGGGCCGGGCGGCCCCACTCACTCATCTCGCGCGCGAAGATGTCCCGGATCTCGCCCCGGTTGCGGTGGATCGCCGGGACGAGGATGTGCGAGGGCCGGTCCTTGCCCAGCTGCACGATGAGTTCGGCGAGATCGGTCTCGTAGGCGTGGATGCCCTCGGCTTCGAGAGCCTCGTTCAGCCCGATCTCCTGCGTGGCCATCGACTTGACCTTGACGACCTCGCTCTGGCCGGTCGCCTTGACGAGATACGTGACGATCCGGTTGGCCTCGTCCGCGTCGGCGGCCCAGTGGACCGTGCCGCCGGCCGCCGTGACCGACTCCTCCAGCCGCACCAGGTACCGGTCCAGATGACGGAGCGTGTGGTCCTTGATCTGCTTGCCGGCCTCGCGCAGCGCGGCCCAGTCGGACACCTCCGCGACCGCGGCGGCGCGTTTGGCGCGGATGGTGTGCGTGGCGTGGCGCAGATTGCCGCGCAGTGTCGTGTCGTGGACGGCTTCGTGCGCGGCCTTCGGGAAGGCCGGCATACCGAGATACGTCCCACTCATGCGAGAGGCTCCTCTTCCGTGCTCGCCAGGATCTCCGCGATGTGCACGGGCCGGACGGCCGTGCGCAGCCGGGTCATCGTGCCGCCGATGTGCATGAGGCAGGAGTTGTCGGCCGCGCACAGCACCTCGGCGCCCGTCGATTCGGCGTTGCGCACCTTGTCCAGGCCCATGGCCGCCGAGACATCGGAGTTCTTCATGGCGAAGGTGCCGCCGAAGCCGCAGCACTCGTCCGCGCCGGGCAGCTCCACCAGCTCCAGCCCCTTCACGCCCTGGAGCAGCCGCCGGGGCCGCTCCCCCAGTCCGAGGCTCCGCAGCCCGTGGCAGGTGGGGTGGTACGTCACCTTGTGCGGGTAGTACGCGCCGACGTCGGTCACCCCCAGCACGTCCACCAGGAACTCGGTCAGCTCGTACGTCTTCGGCACCACCGGCGCCAGCGTCCGCGCCAGGGTGTCCCCGCGCCCCTCCGCCCGCGCCCGCTCGCCCATCCGCGGATACAACTCGCGCACCATCGCCCCGCAGGAGCCGGACGGTGTCACGATCGCCTCGTAGTCCCGGAATACATCGGAGAACTTCCGGGCCAGCGGCTCAGCCTCGTGGCGGTACCCGGTGTTGTAGTGGGCCTGTCCACAGCAGGTCTGCCCGCTCGGGAAGTCGACGTCGACGCCCAGCCTGGTCAGCAGTTTCACCACGGCGCGGCCGGTGTCCGGATAGAGCGTGTCGTTGACACAGGTCAGGAACAGGGCGACACGCATCGCGGCTCCTTGGGGGTCGGTCATCGGATGAGTGCAGAGTACGGCGTCGATACGCGCAGGGCGAGAGTCCCCCCGCACCGATCGGCGGACACGGGCGGAACCGCGTGCCGACCGGTGCCGGGAGCGGGCCCTTGGGGGCCGTCCGGCTCACCGTCCGGTGAGCCGGGCCTCCGCCGCGCGCCAGGCCGCCGGGTCGCCCTGCGGCTCGTACCGCACCAGCGGCTGGGTGCGGGCGAGGAGTTGCCGCATCGAGGCCCGGTCGCCCACCAGGCCGTGGGTGCGGGCCTGCACGAGGACGTTGCCCAGGGCCGCCGCCTCCGCCGGTCCCGCCACCACCGGCAGCCCGCAGGCGTCGGCGGTGAGCTGGCAGAGCAGGGCGTTGCGGGTGCCGCCGCCGACGATGTGGACGACGTCCACGGGGTGGTCGGCCAGCGCCTGGGCCTCGGTCACGGCCCGCCGGTGGGCGAGGGCCAGCGAGTCGAGGATGCAGCGGGTGATCTCGGCGGGCGTCCCCGGGACGGGCTGCCCCGACTCCCGGCACGCATCCGCGATCCGCTCGGGCATCCGGCCGGGCGCGAGGAACGCCGCGTCCCCGGCGTCCACGACCGACCGCAGCGCGGGCACGGTCGCGGCGGCCCGCAGCAGTCCGCCGAGATCGGGGTCCCCCCACTCCCGTACGCACTCCTGGAGCAGCCACAGCCCCATGATGTTCCGCAGGTAGCGGACCGTGCCGTCGAGCCCCAGCTCATTGGTGAAGTTGGCCGCCCGGCTCGCCTCGGTCAGCACCGGGGCCTGAAGCTCCAGGCCGGCCAGCGACCAGGTGCCGGTACAGATGTACGCGAACCGCTCCCCGGTCGCGGGGACGGCGGCCACCGCCGAGGCGGTGTCGTGCGACCCGACCGTCGTCACCGGGACCGGCCCGGTCAGCCCGGTCTCCTCCAGCACCCGCGTCCGCAGCAGCCCCGCCGGGTCCCCGGGCCGCCGCAGCGGCGCGAACAGCCTCAGGTCGACCCCGAGCCGCTCGGCCACGTCGTGGGACCAGTCGCGCGTCCGGGGGTCGATCAGCTGGGTCGTCGAGGCATTGGTCAGCTCGGTGCCCAGCTCACCCGTCAGCCAGTACGTCAGCAGATCCGGGATGAGCAACAACCGCTCGGCGTAGGCAAGTTGGGCGGAGGACCGGGCGGCGACCAGCTGGTAGAGGGTGTTGAAGGGGGCGTACTGCAGGCCGGTCGCCGCGTACAGCTCGGCGGCGGGCACGGTGGCCCACACCTTCTCCGCGACCCCCTCCGTACGGGCGTCCCGGTAGTGCACCGGGTTGCCCAGCAGCGCGCCGTCGGCGTCCAGCAGCCCGTAGTCGACGGCCCAGCTGTCGATGCCGACGGAGTCGACCTGCCCGGCCGCCCTCAGCCCGTCCAGGACCCCCGCGTAGAGCGAGAGAACGTCCCAGCGCAGGCCCTCCGGCGTGCGCACCGGACGGTTGGGGAAGCGGTGCGCCTCGACCAGCTCCAGCGAGTCCCGCCCCGCGCGGCCGACCATGACCCGCCCGCTGGACGCGCCGAGGTCGACCGCCGCGTACGACTTCACGGACCCGCTCCCGTGCGTACTCATCGCAGGAAGGCGGCGGCCACGCCGGCGTCGACCGGGACGTGCAGACCGGTGGTGTGCGTCAGCTCCCCGCCCGTCAGCGCGAACACCGCGTTCGCCACGTGCTCGGGGAGCACCTCGCGCTTGAGGATGGTCCGCTGCGCGTAGAACTCGCCCAGCTTCTCCTCCTCGATCCCGTAGGTCGCCGCGCGCTGGGCGCCCCAGCCGGCCGCGAAGATCCCGGAGCCGCGCACCACCCCGTCGGGGTTGACCCCGTTGACGCGGATGCCGTGCTCGCCCAGCTCGGCGGCCAGCAGCCGTACCTGGTGGGCCTGGTCGGCCTTGGTGGCGGAGTAGGCGATGTTGTTGGGCCCGGCGAAGACGGCGTTCTTCGAGGCGATGTAGACGATGTCGCCGCCCAGCCCCTGCGCGATCATCACGCGGGCCGCCTCCCGCGACACCAGGAAGGACCCGCGCGCCATGATGTCGTGCTGGAGGTCCCAGTCCTTCGCGGAGGTCTCCAGGAGCGGCTTGGAGATCGAGATGCCCGCGTTGTTGACGACGAGGTCGACCCCGCCGAAGGCCAGCGCGGCGGCCCTGAAGGCCGCACCGATCTGCTCCTCGTCCGTCACGTCGACGGTCACGGCGACGGCCTTGTCGGCCCCGCCCAGCTCCTCGGCCACGGCGGCGGCGTTCTCGCCGTTCAGATCGGCGACGACGACACAGGCACCCTCGGCGACCAGCCGGTGCGCGATCGCCTTCCCGATTCCGCTGCCCGCACCCGTCACGAGTGCCACGCGGGTCGCGAGGGGCTTCGGCTTCGGCATCCGCTGGAGCTTCGCCTCCTCCAGCGCCCAGTACTCGATGCGGAACTTCTCCGACTCCTCGATCGGCGCGTACGTCGACACGGCCTCGGCGCCCCGCATCACGTTGATCGCGTTGACGTAGAACTCGCCGGCCACGCGCGCGGTCTGCTTGTCCTTGCCGAAGCTGAACATGCCCACGCCCGGGATCAGCACGATCGCCGGGTCCGCGCCGCGCATCGCGGGGGAGTCGGGCTCGGCGTGCCGCTGGTAGTAGGCGGCGTACTCGTCCCGGTACCCGGCGTGCAGTTCCTTCAGCCGGGCGATCGCCGTGTCGAGATCGGCGGTCGGCGGGAGGTCCAGCACCAGCGGCCGGACCTTCGTGCGCAGGAAGTGGTCCGGGCAGGAGGTGCCCAGGGCGGTGAGCCGCGGGTGTTCGGCGCGTCCCAGGAAGTCGAGGACGACGTCCGTGTCGGTGAAGTGCCCGACCTGCGGCCTGTCCTGCGAGGCGAGGGCCCGGATGTGCGGTGCCAGGACGGCGGCGCGCTCCCGGCGCTCCGCGGCGGCGAGCGCCGTGTAGCCCTCCAGGACGGGCCCGAACGGCTCGGCCTCGCCCCGCTCGGCGAGGAACCGCTCGGCGGTACGGATGATGTGCAGCGAGTTCTTCTCGCACTCCTCGGCGGTGTCGCCCCAGGCCGTGATCCCGTGCCCGCCCAGCACGCAGCCGACGGCCCCCGGGTTCTCCCGCTTGACCGCCGCGATGTCCAGCCCGAGCTGGAAGCCCGGCCGGCGCCACGGCACCCACACCACACTGTCCCCGAAACACTCGGCGGTCAGCTTCTCCCCGTCGGCCGCGCAGGCGAGCGCGATCCCGGAGTCGGGGTGCAGATGGTCGACGTGGGCGGCGTCCACCAGCCCGTGCATGGCGGTGTCGATGGACGGCGCCGCCCCGCCCTTGCCGTGCAGGCAGTAGTCGAACGCGGCGACCATCTCGTCCTCGCGCTCCACCCCCGGGTACACGTCGGCGAGCGCCCGCATCCGGTCCAGCCGCAGCACGGCCAGCCCCGCCTCGGTGAGCGTCCCGAGGTCACCGCCGGACCCCTTCACCCACATCAGCTCCACCTCGCCCCCGGTGACGGGATCGGTGTCGTTCCCCTTGGCGGAGGTGTTGCCGCCGGCGTAGTTGGTGTTCCGGGGATCGGCACCGAGCCGACGGGACCGGGCGAGCAGGGCTGCGGCTTCGGGATGGGTTGCCATGTGCGATCAATCCTTAACGGTGAGATGGGTACGGGGTCAGCGCGGGCGTCGGGGGTGCGTCGCCGAGTGCGGCCCGGTGGGGCTTCTCGCGCAGTTCCCCGCGCCCCTGAGAGGCAGGGGCTGCGCCCCATGCTTCTCAGGCCCGCGGGGCCGTGGTCTTCCAGGCCCGCAGGGCCTGGTCTTTCAGAGGCGCGGGGAACTGCGCGACCAGCCAGGAACCGGCCCGCGGCCCGCATCCGACGGAACTCGGCGGACGAGACGCGGCCATCGGCGTCAGGCCGGCGCAGCGCTCACGCCCCCCAGCCCGCCTGTTCCCCACCGACCCGCTCCTCGACGATCTTCGAGGCCCACCCGGACCGGCGGTACGCCTGCAGGGGCTCGGGGTCCAGCCCCATCTCCTCGCGCACCTCACGCAGCAACGGCCGCACATCCGTGTTGTACGCGTCCATCACCACCGCGTTGGCCTCCAGCACGTCCCCGGCCCGCTGGGCGGCGCGCAGCGCGTCCCCGTCGACCAGCAGCGCCTTCGCCGTGGCCTCCTGCACGTTCATCACCGACCGGATGATCGCCGGGATCTTCGCCTCGATGTTGTGGCACTGGTCGAGCATGAACGCGACCTCGGGGGTGAACCCGCCGCCGCGCACGACCTCGTACATGATCCGGAACAGCTGGAAGGGGTCCGCGGAGCCCACCATCAGGTCGTCGTCCGCGTAGAACCGGGAGTTGAAGTCGAACGCGCCGAGCTTCCCCTCACGCAGCAGCGTCGCCACGATGAACTCGATGTTGGTACCCGGCGCGTGGTGCCCGGTGTCGACCACGACCTGCGCCTTCGGGCCGAGCTTCAGACAGTGGGCGTAGGCGGTGCCCCAGTCCGGCACGTCGGTCGCGTAGAAGGCCGGCTCGAAGAACTTGTACTCCAGCAGCATCCGCTGGCCGTCGCCGAGTCGCCCGTAGACCTCGGCGAGGGCCTCGGCCAGCCGGTCCTGACGCTCGCGGATGTCGTCCTGGCCGGGATAGTTCGTACCGTCGGCGAACCACAGCTTCAGGTCCCGCGACCCCGTCGCGTCCATGATGTCGACGCACTCCAGCAGGTGATCGACGGCCTTGCGCCGCACCGCCGCGTCCGGGTGGCAGACGCTGCCCAGCTTGTAGTCGTCGTCCTGGAAGGTGTTGGAGTTGATGGCGCCCAGCTTCACGCCACGCTCCTCGGCGTGCTTCGCCAGCTCTGCGTATCCATCGGAGCCCTCGACCTTGTCCCAGGGGATGTGCAGGGCGACCGTCGGCGCCACGCCGGTGAACTCGTGGACCTTGCCGGCGTCGTCCAGCTTCTCCCAGGGATCGCGGGGGACACCCTGTTGGGCGAACACCTTGAAGCGCGTTCCGGAGTTTCCGTACGCCCACGACGGCGTCTCGACGGCCTGGGTCTTGAGGGCGGCCTTCACCGCGGCGAGCTCGGTCACGTCAGGGCTCCTACAGGCTTTGATGTCTGAAACGATTCAGCACCGGAAACTATGAGCGGCTCGCCGGGCTGTCAACCCCTCTGCTCCATGCCGTTCTCCGTGACTCGGTTGTGACCACTTCTATCGAAAGAATTTCGACCGGGACCCATTGACGCGACATGCGACTGGTGCCTAACGTCCCGGCAACCTAGTTGAAACCTTTCACGACGGAGTGAGGCAGCCGTTCGCTGGCCACCGCCCGTCGTCGAGGAGCCCTCATGACCCACCCGTCCGACACGGGTCCGGCCCCCGTTCTCGCGTTGCAGGGCGTTTCCAAGTCCTTCGGCGCCGTACGCGCCCTGCGGGACGTGTCCCTCGACCTGTTCCCGGGCGAGGTGCACGCACTCGCCGGGGAGAACGGCGCGGGCAAGTCGACCCTGATCAAGAGCCTCGCCGGGGTGCACCGACCGGACTCCGGTCAGGTGCTCCTCGACGGCGAGCCCACGGTCTTCCACGGCCCGGCCGACGCCCGGGACGCGGGCATCGCCGTGATCTACCAGGAGCCCACTCTCTTTCCCGATCTTTCGATCGCCGAGAACATCTTCATGGGCCGCCAGCCGCGGCGCGCCCTCGGCCGTATCGATCACAGGGCCACCCACGCGGCCACCCTCGCCCTGATGCGGCGGCTCGGAGTCGAACTCGACCCCGACCGCCCGGCGCGCGGCCTGTCCATCGCCGACCAGCAGATCGTGGAGATCGCCAAGGCGCTGTCCTTCGACGCCCGCGTCCTGATCATGGACGAGCCGACGGCGGCCCTCACCGGCAGCGAGGTGGCCCGCCTCTTCGGCGTCGTCCGCACCCTGCGCGAGCAGGGCTCCGCCGTCCTGTTCATCTCCCACCGCCTGGAGGAGATCTTCCAGATCTGCCAGCGGGTCACCACCCTGCGCGACGGCGCCTGGATCTCCAGCGAGCCGGTCGAGGGCATGACCGAGGACGACCTGGTCCGCCGCATGGTCGGCCGCGACCTGGAGGAGCTGTACCCCAAGCAGGAGGTCGAGCCGGGCGAGGTCGCGCTGAGCGTGCGCCGGCTGACCCGCGAGGGCGTCTTCACCGACGTCTCCTTCGACGTGCGCCGCGGCGAGATCGTCGGCCTGGCCGGCCTCGTCGGCGCCGGCCGCACGGAGGTGGCGCGGGCCGTCTTCGGCATCGACCGCTGGGACGCGGGCGAGGTCGACCTCGACGGCCGCGCGCTCACCAACGGCGCCCCGTCCACCGCGATGGCCGCCGGACTCGCTCTGGTCCCTGAGGACCGACGCGCCCAGGGCCTGGTGATGGACATGTCCATCGAACGGAACATCGGCCTCACCGGACTCCGCAGGACCGTGAAGGCCGGCCTCGTCGACCGCGGCGCCGAACGCGACCGCGCCCTCGACTGGGCCGTCAAGCTCCAGGTCAAGTACGCCCGGATCGCCGACACCGTGAACACGCTGTCCGGCGGCAACCAGCAGAAGGTCGTCCTCGCCAAGTGGCTCGCCACCGGGCCGAAGGTACTGATCGTCGACGAGCCCACCCGCGGCATCGACGTCGGTACGAAGGCCGAGGTGCACCGCCTCCTCAGTCAGCTCGCCGCCGACGGCGTGGCCGTACTGATGATCTCCTCCGACCTGCCCGAGATCCTCGGCATGGCCGACCGCGTGCTCGTGATGCACGAGGGCCGGCTCACCGCCGAGATCCCTCGCTCCGAAGCCACCGAGGAAACCGTGATGGCCGCAGCCACCGGGAGGGCCGCCGCATGACGGTGACCGCCCCCGAGAACACCCCCGTCGCCGAGGTGCCGAAGTCCAGCGGCACCCGGCTCGTGGACCGCGTCTTCAAGATGCGCGAACTCGCCATCCTGGTCGTCTTCCTGGTGATGATCGTCGTCACCCAGCTGGGCAACAGCGAGTTCCTCACCGAGCAAGGCATCAAGGACCTCCTGCTCAACGCGACCATCCTCGTGCTGGTCGCCGTCGGCCAGTCGCTGGTCGTCATCACCCGCAACGTCGACCTGTCGGTCGGCTCCACCCTCGGCATCAGCGCCTTCGCCGCCGGTACGTATCTCCAGGGCGGCGGCAACGTGGTCGTGGCCGTGGCCCTGGCGGTCCTGCTGGGCATCGGCTTCGGTCTGCTGAACGGTCTGCTCGTCAGCCTCGGCCAGGTGCCCGCCCTCGTCGTCACCCTCGGCACGCTCTACATCATCCGGGGCATCGACTCGATCTGGGTCGGCTCCCGCCAGATCACCGCGTCCGCGCTGCCCGACGGATTCGTCGACTTCGGCTCCGGCGGCATCTCCGCGGTGCCGTACCTGGCCCTGATCGCGGTCGCGGTCCTGGTCGCGACGGCGTACTACATGAAGCACTTCGGCAGCGGCCGCGAGCTGTACGCCCTCGGCTCCAACCCGGAGGCCGCCCGCCTCGCCGGTATCCCGGTCCGCAAGCGGATCCTGATCGCCTACACCTTCTGCGGCGCCCTCGCCGGCCTCGCCGGGGCCCTGTACCTGGCCCGCTTCGGCAACGTCGACTCCAGCACCGGCAACGGCTACGAACTCACCGTCGTGAGCGCGGTCGTGGTCGGCGGCGTGGTCTTCACCGGCGGCTCCGGCAGCGTCTACGGCGCGGCGCTCGGTGCCCTGCTGCTGACCTCCATCAACAGCGTGCTGCCCGCCCTCGGCGTCAGCTCGGTGTGGGTGCTGGCCATCAACGGCATCCTGCTCATCCTCGCCATCGCGGTCGACCGTGTGGTCGCGCTGCGGGTGGCGGCCGCCCTGAAGAAGAGGAACGCCCGCCATGGCTGACCTGTCCCTGTCGCGTGCGAGCGGCTGGTCCTCCTTGAAGAGGTGGGACTCGGCGGTCGGTGCCACGTTCGTCGTCGTGCTCCTGCTGTCCTTCTCCACCGTCGACGGCTTCGGCAACGCGCTCAACCTGTCCTTCCTCATCGGCAACACCCTGCCGATCGCGCTGGTCGCCCTCCCGATGACCCTCCTGGTGGTCTCCGGCGAGATCGACCTGTCGGTCGCCTCCACCGCCGGACTGTCCGGCGCGGTGATGGGCGCCCTGTGGAACCAGGGCCTGACCATCGAGGCGATCATCCCGATCTGCCTGCTCCTCGGTGTCGTCTGCGGACTGATCAACGGCCTGCTCGTCACCCGGCTCGGCCTGTCCTCCCTCGCCGTCACCATCGGTACGCTCGCCGCCTACCGGGGCATCGCACAGATCGTGCTCGGCTCCGACGCGGTGACCGACTTCCCCACGCAGTACCTGGACTTCGCGGCGGGCCGGATCGGCGACAGCTTCGTCCCCCAGGCCTTCATCCCCTTCCTGGTGCTGCTCGTCATCGCCGTGGTCGCCCTGCACGCCACCCCGTTCGGGCGCTCCCTGTTCGCGATCGGCGCCAGTGAGGAGGCCGCGCGCTTCACCGGCATCCGCGTCAAGCGCCAGAAGCTGATCCTCTTCACGGTGACCGGCCTCATGGCCTCCCTCACCGGCGTCTTCTGGGCGCTGCACTACGCCAGCGCCCGCTACGACAACGCCACCGGGCTCGAACTGTCCGTCATCGCCGCCGTGTTGCTCGGCGGCATCGACTTCGACGGCGGCAAGGGCACACTCGGCGGCGCGATCGCCGGTGTGTTCCTGCTCGGCACCCTGCAGAACGTGATGAGCCTGCAGGACGTCTCGGCACAGTCGCAGATCGTCGTCACCGGCGTCCTGCTCGTGCTGTCCGTGCTCGGCCCCCGGGTGGCGAGGCAGGTCGCTCTCGCCCGGGCCGGCCGACGATCCGCCGGCGGAACCGCCGGCGAGGCCGTTCGCAAGACGGCCGTCTGACAGCTGCCGGCCGTTCGTGGCCGGTCGCGCGCACGCGGCGGCAGCCGCACAGCGAAGACCTCACCGTGCCCTCTTCGGGGCGCGACACCATCCCTCGTCGTAAAGGACTCCTCCGTCATGCGCAGAGCCACCCTCCGTCGTTCCTGTGCGGCCCTCGCCGCCGTCACCTCCTTCGCGCTCGCCGTCACCGCCTGCGGCGGTACCACCAAGAGCGACGTCAAGGACAACGCCGCCTCCGCGGCGGCCACCGGCAAGGCCGACCCGAACGCCGCGCTGAAGAAGGGCCTGACCGTCGGCTTCCTGCCCAAGCAGGTCAACAACCCCTACTTCACCTCGGCCGACAAGGGCGGCGAGGCGGCCCTGAAGGAGCTGGGCTCCAGCTACAAGGAGGTCGGCCCGTCCAGCGCGACGGACACCTCCGGCCAGGTCAACTACGTCAACACGCTCACCCAGCAGCAGGTCGACGCCATGGCCGTCTCCGCCCAGGACCCGGGCGCCCTGTGCACCGCGCTCAAGCAGGCCATGAGCAACGACATCAAGGTCGTCACCTACGACTCCGACACCAAGCCGGAGTGCCGCAACGCCTTCGTCTCGCAGGCCAGCGCCGAGGACCTGGGCCGCACCGAGGTCCAGCTGCTCGCCGAGCAGATCGGCTACAAGGGCGAGATCGCCGTCCTGTCGGCCGCGCAGACCGCGACGAACCAGAACGTCTGGATCGACTTCATGAAGAAGGAGCTGGAGGACCCCAAGTACAAGGACATCAAGCTGGTCAAGGTCGCCTACGGTGACGACGACGCCCAGAAGTCCTTCCAGCAGACCCAGGGCCTGCTCCAGGAGTACCCGAATCTCAAGGGGATCATCTCCCCGACCACGGTCGGCATCAAGGCCGCCGCCCAGTACCTGTCGGGCTCCAAGTACAAGGGCAAGGTCAAGCTGACCGGCCTCGGCACCCCCAACGACATGCGCAAGTACGTCAAGGACGGCACGGTCGAGGGCTTCGAGCTGTGGGACCCGGCGAAGCTCGGCGAGCTGGCCGCCCGTACCGCGGTGGCGCTGGTCTCCGGCCAGATCACCGGCAAGGAGGGCGAGACCTTCACCGCCGGTGACATGGGCGAGTACACCATCGGCAAGGACGGCGTGATCAGCCTCGGCAAGCCGACCGTCTTCACCAAGGACAACATCGACAAGTTCGACTTCTGATCCACGAACCGGCGTCACCACCCCCCTCACCCCAGGAGCGGTTCTCATGCAGCGCGTCTGCTTCCTCCTCAAGGTCCGTGCGGACCGGATCGACGAGTACCGCGAGCGGCACGCCGCCGTGTGGCCGGAGATGCTTCAGGCTCTCTCGGCCACCGGCTGGCACAACTACTCCCTCTTCCTGCGCGACGACGGCCTGCTCGTCGGCTACCTGGAGACCGAGGACTTCCCGGCGGCACTCGCCGGCATGGAGGCCGCCGAGGTCAACGCCCGCTGGCAGAAGGAGATGGCGCCGTTCTTCGAGTCCCTCGACGGCGCCCGGCCCGACGAGGCCATGAAGCCCCTCACCGAGGTCTTCCACCTCGCCTGACCCCCCACGTCGCAGCACCCTCCCCCTCCCCATTTCGCTCGACAACGGAGTCCCCGAGATGAAGAGACGTACGCTGCTCGGCGCCGCACTCGCCGGTGCCGTGGTGACCCCCGCCCTCGGCGCCGCCACCGCCCGCGCCGCCGACCCCGGCCCGTCCGTCAGCCAGACCGGCAACACCCTGCTGGACAGCCAGGCCATCTTCTTCGTGTCCTACGACGGCCTGGTCAACAACAACGCCTTCCAGAAGAACGCCCTGCTCACCTACAAGGGCTACCAGTACGCCGTCTGGTACACCGCCGACCGCAACGCCGTCGTCGGCCGCCGCGTCCTCGGCTCCGGCACCTGGTCCACCGTCAAGGTCGGCCACACCCTGCGCTACAACGACTCCCACAACGTCATCTCCATGGGCGTCTCCAAGGTGGACGGCCGCCTCCACCTCAACATGGACTCGCACAGCGACGGCTTCACCTACGTCAAGTCGGTCGCCGGACTCATGGACAACCCGGCCGGCCTGAGCTGGACCACGAGCCGCTTCGGCGCACCCCGGTCCACCCTCGACGGACTCGCGCTCACCTCGCAGTTCACCTACCCGCAGTTCGTCTCCCTGCCCGACGGGAAGCTCCAGCTGAGCTACCGCGCCGGCATCTCCGGCAACGGCCGCAACGCCCTCGCCGAGTACGACGGCACCTCCTGGACCAACCTCGGCGAGTGGACGTCCTCCACCGGCACGTACACCAGCGAGCACGGCTCCTCGACGGCCCGCAACATGTACCTGCACGGCATCGACTACGACCGCAACGGGCGCCTGCACGCGCTGTTCACCTGGCGCGAGCAGAACGGCGCCGTGATGTGCAACGGCGGCGGCATCACCAACCACGACACCGGCTACGTCTACTCCGACGACCGCGGCCGCACCTGGCGCAACAACGCGGGCACCGTCGTCGGCACCACCGGCGGTTCCGACAAGGTCTCCGTCACCGACGCGGGCCTGGTGGTGGACGCGCTCAACCCGGACCACTCCCTGATGAACCAGGAGAGCCAGTGGACCGACTCGGCGGGCCGGCCGCACGCCATCATCAGCTACGTCCCCGGCCGCTTCGGCCAGTGCACGACGAACTACGTCGCCGACCGCACGGCCAACGGCCGGGCCTTCCTCGTCCGCAAGAGCGCCTCCGGTCCCTGGACGAAGACCGAGATACCGGTGCCGCTGAACTCCAGCCAGCGCACCAAGCTGGTCATGGACAAGTACAACAACGCCTACGCGCTGTTCCCGTTCGGCCGGATCGCCGGCGCCTCGGCGGCCTCCGGTCACACCGACTGGAGGATCCTGTACGACGGCTCCGGCCTCAACGCCTTCGGCGAGATCGTGTTCGACGAGAGCCGGATCGCCCAGGACAATGTGCTGTCCGTGATGTACCAGGTGAAGTCGAGCGGGACGACCCCCTCGGCACTGCGTGTCGTCGACTTCGCCCTGCCCGCCTGATCCCCCTGCCAGGGCGACGTTTCCGCGCCTGACCGGGCCGTTCCCGGGGCGGGTCCGACGGTAATGTGAACGTACGCCCGCCGCTCCGTATCTTCTTGGAGGTCCCCGTCCGATGTCGCAGCCGGTGGGTATCAAGGACGTCGCCGCAGCCGCCGGAGTCTCCGTCGGCACGGTCTCCAACGTCATCAACCGGCCCGACTCGGTGGCCTCCGGAACCCGGGCCCGCGTGCTGGCCGCGATCGACCGCCTCGGCTACGTCCGCAGCGAGTCGGCGCGTCAGCTGCGGGCGGGGCGGAGCCGGATCATGGGGCTGCTCGTGCTCGACATGGGCAACCCCTTCTTCGTCGACGTCGCGCGCGGTGCCGAGCGGGCCGCGCGCGACGCCGGACTCGGCGTGATGGTCTGCAACAGCGCGCAGAGCGCGAGCGAGGAGTCCGAGTACCTCTCGCTGTTCGCCGAACAACGGGTGCGCGGCGTGCTGCTCACCCCCGCCGACGCGACGGGCCGCAACATCGCGGCGTTCCGCCGTCACGGCATCCCCTTCGTCCTTGTCGACCGGGTCGCCGAGGGCACCACCGAGTGTTCGGTCTCCGTCGACGACGTCGCGGGCGGCGCCCTCGCCGTCCGGCATCTGATCGACGCGGGTCACCGTTCCCTCGCGTACGTCAGCGGACCGGCGGGTTTCAACCAGGTCCGCGACCGCCGCACGGGCGCCCTCAACGCCCTGCGCGAGGCGGGCCTCGGCGCCGACGCCCTGCGCGAGCTGCCCACCGAGCGCCTCGACGTGGCCGCCGGCAGGGACGCGGGCGCCCGTCTCCTGGGCCTCGTCGACCGTCCCACCGCCGTCTTCTGCGCCAACGACCTGCTCGCCCTCGGCGTGCTCCAGGCCATGTACGCGGCCGGAGTGAGCGTCCCCGACGACCTCGCCATCGTCGGCTACGACGACATCGAGTTCGCCGCCGCGGCCGCCGTCCCCCTCACCTCCGTACGGCAGCCCGCCGTCACCATGGGCGCCCTCGCCGCCGAACTCCTGCTGGAGGAGACCGAGGCCGAGACCGCGCCCGTCCGGCACGAGCACCGGCGGGTCGTCCTCCAGCCGGAACTGGTGGTGCGGCGCTCCAGCCTCTCGGCGCGCTGAGCACCCGTTCAGTAGCCCCCACCGGGGGCAGCCCCCGTACTGACCCGTGGGTCAGTGAGAATTTCCAGATCCACGGGGTCGGCCGGGCGGAGAATCTGTGCTGGACTGGACCACGGCCTGGAATTCGTCCGCTCAGGGAGCCCCGTTGTCCGTCAGCTACCGGCAGCCCGGTGTCGTCCTCACCGACCGCCGTTTCACCGTCCCCCTCGACCACGACCGCCCGGCGGGCGAGCGGATCGAGCTCTACGCGCGCGAGGTCGTCGCGAGCGATAAGGCGGACGCCCAACTGCCCTGGCTGGTCTACCTGCAGGGCGGCCCCGGCTTCGGGGCGAACCGCTTCGTCGGCCGTGAGGCCTGGCTCGGCCGGGCCTTGGAGGAGTACCGGGTCCTGCTCCTGGACCAGCGCGGCACGGGTTCCTCCACCCCCGCCAACCGCCAGACCCTCCCGCTGCGCGGTGGCCCCGTCGAACAGGCCGACTACCTCGCCCACTTCCGCTCCGACTCCATCGTCCGCGACTGTGAGGCCATCCGCCCCGAGGTCACCGGCGGCGCCCCCTGGGCCGTCCTCGGCCAGAGCTTCGGCGGCTTCTGCGCGGTCACCTATCTCTCCGAGGCGCCCGAGGGACTGAGCACCGTCCTCGTCACCGGCGGACTGCCCTCCCTCGACGGCACCGCCGACGACGTCTACGAGGCCGCCTTCCCGCGCATCGAGCGCAAGGTCGCCGCGCACTACGCCCGCTATCCGCAGGACGTCGAGCGGGCCCGGCGGATCGCCGAGCACCTGCTCCGGCACGACATCGTCCTCCCCGGCGGCTACCGGTTCACCGTCGAGGCGTTCCAGTCCCTCGGCATCCTCCTCGGCCGCGGCGACGGCAGCCACCGGCTGCACTTCCTGCTGGAGGACGCCTTCGTCCCCACTCCCCAGGGCCCCGCCCTCTCCGACGCCTTCCAGGAGGAGGTCCAGGGCCTGCTGTCCTACGCGGGCCACCCGCTGTACGCGCTCCTCCACGAGGCGTGCTACGGCCAGGACGCGGGCCCGACGAGCTGGGCGGCCGAGCGGGTGCGCCGGCGTTTCCCCCAGTTCGACGCCGCCAAGGCGCTGACGGGCGACGACCCGGTGCTCTTCACCGGCGAGTCCGTGCACCCCTGGATGTTCGAGAACGACCCCGCCCTGCGCCCGCTGCGCGAGACCGCGCGGAGCCTGGCCGAGGACCGGGGCTGGCCGCCGCTCTACGATCCGCAGCGCCTCGCCCGCAACGAGGTCCCGGTCGCCGCCGCGGTCTACCACGACGACATGTACGTCGATGCGGACCACTCCCTGCGGACCGCCCGTGCCGTCCGGGGGCTGCGCACCTGGGTCACGGACGAGTTCGAACACGACGGCGTACGCGCCGGGGGACCACGCGTGCTGGACCGGTTGCTGGCACTGGCGAGGGACGAGGCGTGAGCGACGGGGCTACGGTGCGTCCATGACCGACCCGCAGAAACACCGGCCGGAGCAGCTCGCCCCCATGCCCGACGACTGGCGGCGCGCCCTCGCCGTCGTGGCCCACCCGGACGACCTGGAGTACGGCTGCTCGGCGGCGATCGCCGCGTGGACCGACGAGGGCCGCGAGGTCGCCTACGTGCTCGCGACGCGGGGCGAGGCCGGCATCGACACCCTGGAGCCCGCCCGGTGCGGCCCGCTGCGGGAGAGGGAACAGCGCGCGAGCGCGGCCGTCGTGGGCGTCACGGAGGTCGAGTTCCTCGATCACGAGGACGGCGTCGTCCAGTACGGGCCCGCCCTGCGCCGGGACATTGCGGCCGCCATCCGGCGGCACCGCCCCGAACTGGTCATCACCCTCAACCACCGCGACACCTGGGGCGGGGTCGCCTGGAACACCCCCGACCACGTGGCGGTGGGCCGGGCCACCCTGGACGCCGCCGGGGACGCGGGGAACCGCTGGATCTTCCCCGAACTCGTCGCACAGGGGCTCCAGCCCTGGGACGGCGTCCGCTGGGTCGCCGTCGCAGGTTCGGCGACCCCCACCCACGCGGTGGACGCCGGCCCCGGCCTCGACCGGGCCGTCGCCTCCCTCCTGGAACACCGCACCTACCTGGAAGTGCTCACGAAGGAGGACCCCGAGTCCTACGTCCGCGACTTCCTCACGGGCCATGCCCGGACCACGGGGGAGAGGTTCGGCGGCAGACCGGCCGTGGCCTTCGAGGTGTTCCCCCGCTGAGGAGCGGGGCCGTCCGGTCCCGTCGGACCCTCGTTAGGGTGAACCGCATGGAACAAGGATCCGGCGAGGCCCTCGCCCCGCACGACCGGTACGACCAGCACGACCTGTGTGCTCTGCGTGCGGACTGCGGCAGCTGCTTCGGCCTGTGCTGCGTCGCCCTGCCCTTCTCCGCCTCGGCCGACTTCGCCGTCGACAAGGCCGCGGGCACGGCGTGCGGCAACCTCGGGGACGACTTCCGGTGCGGGATCCACACCCGGCTGCGCACCGAGGGCTTCAACGGCTGCACGGTCTACGACTGCTTCGGCGCCGGACAGCGGGTCTCGCAGGTCACCTTCGGGGGCGAGAGCTGGCGTACGGGCGGCCCCGGGCACGCCCGGCGGATGTTCGACGTCTTCCCGGTCGTACGCCAACTCCATGAGCTGCTCTGGTACGTGACCGAGGCGCTGACCCTCCCCGCCGCCCGCCCGGTGCACGCCGACCTCCGCCGGGTCCGCGCGGAGACCGAGCGGCTGGCCGGCGGGACGCCCGAGGAACTGGGCGAGCTGGACGTCGCCACGCACCGGCAGCGCGTCAACGTGCTGCTGCTGCGGGTCAGCGATCTCATGCGCGCGGGCGCCGGGGGACGCAAGCGGAACCGGCGCGGCGCCGACCTGATGGGCGCCCGCCTCAAGGGCGCCGACCTGCGCAAGGCCGACCTGCGCGGCGCCTACCTGATAGCGGCCGACCTCACCGGGGCAGACCTGCGCGGCGCGGACCTGATCGGCGCGGACCTCCGCGACGCCGACCTCACCGACGCGGACCTGACCGGCGCCTTCTTCCTGACCCAGCCCCAGCTCCAGGCGGCACGCGGCAGTGCCGGGACCCGGCTGCCGGCGTCAGTCACCCGCCCCGGCCACTGGACAGTGTGACGGCGACGAGGGCGACGGGGGTGGCGCCGGCTCCTGCGGGGCGCTCCGCACCGCGCCCACCCGCCGCCGCAGTCGCAGCCGCAGCCCGTCCGGCATCAGCGTCAGCCGCTCCACCACCCGCAGCCGGTACGCGGGCTCCGCCACCAGCTCGTACCGGCGCAGCAGCAGCCCCAGCACCAGGGTGGCCTCGTGCAGGGCGAACTGGCGGCCGATGCAGGCCCGCGCTCCCGTGCCGAAGGGCTTGAACGTGTGCGGGGCCCGGCCGCGTACGGCCGCCGCGTCGAAGCGGTCCGGGTCGAACCGCTCGGCGTCCGCGCCCCAGACCTCCGGGTCCCGGTGCAGCATCGACGTCAGCACCAGCGCCCAGGCGCCCCGGCGCATCGGGTGGACCCCGCCCAGCACCGTGTCCTCGCGGGCCTCCCGCGAGAAGGCGGGCGCCGTCGGCCACAGCCGCAGCGCCTCGTCCAGCACCCGGCGCACGTACCGCAGCTTGGCCACCTGCTCGTAGCCGGGCCGCGCGGCGTCGCCCCACACCCGGTCCGCCTCGGCGCGGGCGCGGGCGGCCAGGTCCGGGTACCGGGCGAGGTAGTGCAGGGCGAAGGACAGGGCGCCCGAGGTGGTCTCGTGCCCGGCGACCAGGAAGGTGATGACCTGCCGCCGGACGTTCTCGGCGGACAGCCGCTCGCCGCTCTCCGGGTGCGAGGTCTCCAGCATCCGGTCGAGCAGGTCGCCGTCACCGGCACCCCGCCCGCCGCCGGAGGACCGCCGCGCCCGCACCACCGCGTCGACCGTCTCGTCGAGGTACGCCATGTCCGCCCGGTTCTGCCGGGCGGCACCGCGCAGCAGCAGCGGGACCAGCCGGTCGGGGACGACGTTGCGGCGCTGGGCGTAGGTCAGGGTGCCGACCATGGCGGCGACGAAGGGGTGCGGGCGGGTGCGTTCGAAGGAGCCGAAGTCGTGGCCGAAGCCGGTGCGGGCGATCGTCTCCAGGGTCAGCTTGGTCATGTCGTCGGGCACGTCCACGGCGGAGCCCGCCGCCTCGGCCCGGTCCCAGTGCTCCGTCAGCCGCTCCGCGACGTCGAGCATCATCGGGTGGTAGCCGGCCATCGCCTCCCTGCCGAAGCCCGGGGCGAGGACGTCGTGCGCCAACTGCCAGTTCGGCTCGTGGTTGTACGCGGTGAAGAGGCCGTCCCCGGCCACCGGCCGCAGATTCGCGACCCCGACGCCCACGTGCTTGGCGAACCGGGACTCGTCCGCCATCTCGGCCGCGAGCCCCGCGCCCCCGACGAACACGATCTCCTTGCCGAACGCCTTCCGCCGGAAGATCGGCCCGAGCCGCTGCCCGAGCCGCACCGATTCCTGGACCGGTGTGCGCACGTTCGTGCCGAGCACGTCACCGACGAGGGGGATGCGGTACGGCGGGTGCGGTATCCGGTGCAGTTCGGGCCAGCCCAGCTCCGCGCTGCGGAAGCCCCTGACAGCCGTGGCCCCTGTCGTCGCCGTCATGACCACATCTCCCTCGCCCGCACGCCGTGGCCGGGCCCGGCGCGCCTGTTGTACTCGGGTTCAACAGCGCGCCCAGTCTCGTCCCGTTGTTGAACCCACGTCAAGTAAGGTGACGGGCATGGCAGCAAGGCAGCAGGAGCGCCCGCGTCGTCGGCTCAGCACCGAGGAGCGGCGGGAGCAGCTCCTCGCGGTCGGCGCCCGGCTCTTCTCGGAGAGCCCGTACGACGACGTGTGGATCGAGCAGGTGGCCGAGATCGCTGGTGTCTCCCGCGGCCTGCTCTACCACTACTTCCCGAACAAGCGGGACTTCTTCGCGGCCGTCGTGGAGCGTGAGAGCGAGCGGATGCTGCGGATCATGACGCCCGCCCCGGGCGCGTCGGCGCGCGAGCGGCTCGGCAACGGACTCGACGCCTTCCTCGCCCATGTCGAGGAGCACGCCCACGGCTTCCGGGCCTTCCACCGTGCCGACGCCACCGGCGACCAGGCCGTGCGCAAGGTCTATCAGCGGGCGCTGGCCGTGCAGGAGGCGCAGATCCTGGCGGCGCTGGCGTCGGACGCCGAGTTCGCGGCGGCCCTGGAGGGGCGGCCGGAGATGCGGCTCGCCGTGCGCGGGTGGCTGTCGTTCACGACGGCCGTCTGTCTGGAGTGGCTGCGGGGCGCGGAGTTGTCCCGCGAGCAGGTGCGTGACCTGTGCGCGCGGGCCCTGTTCGGCGTGCTCACGCCCTGAGTCGGGCCTTCCGGCCCGACCGCCTCCGGTACACGGGGGTGGGGGAAATTTCGTGGACCGGCCACCGGTGGTTGGCGTACGCCTCGATCTTCGATAGGTTAGGCAAGGCTTAGCTAATGGAGGTTTGGGATGGGTGACCGTCACACCTGGACTGCCGCGCCCGCCGCGGCCGAGCGCGCCCGCTCGGTGCTCGCCGCGGCGTGGTCCTGCGCGGTGACCGCCGACGGCGGCCGCGAGGAGTTCGTCGGCGCGCACACCGTCACGGAGGACGGCCGGGTGATCCTGCGCGTGCCCGAGGACAGTACGCTCGTCGCCGCCGCGATCTGCGCGCCGCGGGGCGAGCCGTCCGCCGTGCTGGAGTTCGCCGACGTCGCGCCCGTCCCGGTGCGAGGCCGCATCCGGGCCCGGCTGTGGATCGCCGGCTGGTTCACGCCCGGGGACGGCGACCTGGAGTTCCGGCCCACTCGCATCGTGCTGCGCGAGCCGTCCGGCGCGGTCGTCGTCGACCTCGACGACTTCGCCGCCGCCGAGCCCGATCCGCTGGTCACCGCCGAGTCCCGGCTGCTGACCCACCTCGCCGACGCACACCCCGACGCCGTCGAGCGCCTCACCCGGCTCGTCCCGCACGACAGCCTGCACGGCGCCGTACGCGTCCAGCCCCTCGCCGTCGACCGGCACGGCCTGACCCTGCGCATCGAGCGGGCCCGCGGCGACGGCGACGTACGCCTGACGTTCCACAAGCCGGCCGACGACATGGCGCAGCTCACCGAGCGCATGCACATCCTGCTCTCCCAGGCGAGCGCCGCGTCCTGCCCCCGGGCCCTACAGCGGCAGCGCACAGACGGCGACGGGTGACGCGAACGGACCGCCCGCGCTCCGCAGTTCGCCATCGCGTCCGACCCGGAAGACGCTGACCGCGCTCGACCGCTGCAGCGCGGCGAACAGCAGGCCCCCGTCCGGCGACAGCGCGATCTGGCGCGGGAAGTCCCCGCCCACCGGCACGGTGTCGAGCAGCCGCAGCCGTGCGCCGCCCGCCTCCACGGCGTAGCGGGTGAGGCTGTCGTGCCCCCGATTGGCGAGATAGGCGTACGCGCCGTCCGGCGTCACGACCAGCTGCGCCGGGTAGTTCGTGCCCGAGCCCGTGCCCGTTGACTGCGGGTCACCCGGTGCGAGCCGCCCGCTGCCGGGATCGTAGGCGCAGACCACGACCGTGTTGTCGACCTCGTTGGCCAGATAGGCGTACCGGCCCCCGGGATGGAAGGTGAGGTGCCGGGGCCCGGCGCCCGGCCGGGTGCGCGCCCGGGAGACCTCGGTGAGCGTGCCCCGGGACTCGTCCAGACGGTAGGTGTACACCGTGTCGGTGCCCAGGTCGACGGCGAGCACATGACCGCCGTCCGGGCTCGTGAGGACCTGGTGCGCGTGCGGCCCGTCCTGCCCGGGGCCCGGCGCCGGACTGCTGTGCACCACCAGGTCCGTGCGCTCGCCCAATGCTCCCGAGTCCTCGACGCGGTGCACGGCGACACTGCCCGAGCCGTAGTTGGCGCTCAGCAGCCACCGCCCGCCCGGGTGCACCGACAGCTGGCAGGGCGCCTCGCCGCCGCTGCTCCGGGTGCCGAGCACCTCGCGGTCGGACAGCCGTACGGCGGTCACCCCGCCCCGCGTGCGCTCGTTCACGGCGTACAGCGTCCGGCCGTCCGGGTGCACGGCGAGATACGACGGGTCGGCGACACCGGTGATCGTCCCCCCGCCCGTGACGCGGCCGCTCGGGACGTCGTACGTCGCCACCCCGATGCCGGTGCCGCCGCCCTCGGCCGAGGTGTAGGTGCCGATGTAGAGCGGCCGGGGGCCCGTGCGCGTCGGGGAGGGCGAGGCGGTCGCGGAACCGGTGGCCGCCCCGGCCTCCTGCGAGGGAGCCGTCGGAGCGTTCCGCGCGGGGGAGGAGGACGTGGGTCCGGCCGTCCCGTCGGAGCCCGAGCACCCGGCCAGGGCGGCCGGTACGGCCGCTCCCGCCAGCAGCCCCAGGACATGACGCCTGCTCCAGCCCTGCTGGTCCCCTGCCGCCTCACTCGTCATACGTGCACCTCGGGTGTCGCTCGTCCGGTCCGTCACCACCTTGACGGGTACGAGCGCCCGCGCGCAAAGGCGACGGCGGGCGGCGCGTGGTGCGCACCGCCCGCCGTCGCCCTCGCGTCGGCCGTCGGGCCGGCTACCAGTCGCCGTCCTGGACCGGCTTGCCCGGCGCGTCACCGAGCGGCTTGACCTGGCCGGGGGCGGGTGCCTGCCACGGGTCGAGGTCGTCGCCGAGCCAGTCGCCGACGGGCTTCACCGTGCCGAGGGCGTCGGCCGCGTCGAGATCGTGCGCGTCCTCGTCGTAGTAGTCGAACCAGGGAAGCCCGGCCCGCGTGTACGCGGCCCGGTCCACGGGCGACGGCGGTGGGGCCTCCCCGGTGATCCGACGCCACTCGGGCGGCGTGACCAGATGGACGAAGACCCGCCCGGCCGCCGTCTCGGCCCAGCTGCCGCGCGGCCAGGTGTCCCGGTAGACCTCCTGGCGCATCGAGCCGCCGACACCGAGCCCCATCGCCGCCTGCGCCCGGGGCGCCGCGGCGGGCGCGCCGAGCATCGGCGCTGCGGCGGGAGCGGGGGCCCCGTAGGGCGCGGGGGGAGGCAGCGGCGCGCCACCCGGCGCGGGCGCCGTGAACCCGCTGGACTGGGGCGGCAGCGGAGGCGCACCCGGGGGCGGCATCGGGACCGGGCCCGTGCCGGCGAAGACGCCCCCGCCGCCGACCAGACCGATGGCCGTCTCGCGCTCGGCGCGCCGACGCTCCTCCTTCCGCCACAGGGCGAGCTGCTCGTCGTTCAGCGGGAACGACTGGAGCTGGACCCCGCCGAACACCTCCTCGCCGGTGACCTGGCCCTCGACCGTGGCCCCGAGCCCGAGCGGGACGGCCACGAACTGCCTGACCGTGCCCTTGCCGGAGTTGATGCCGTCGAGCCAGGGCTGCCGCGGCAGCACCACGTAGTTCTGCGGGTCGCGCGCGAGCGTGCCGCTCCAGGGCTTGCCCGACACCGCGCACACCTTGCCGACGCCGACCTGGAGCGCGGCCGGTTCCGTGGAACCGCCGAAGTGCATCCACATCGCCTCACGCAGATACACGGGAAGCATCACCCCGCCACGCGCCCGCATCTCCTGCGAGGCGGTGTGCGGATAGTCCTCGACCCGCCGGACCGGGAAGTCGCCCAGACCGGGCGGGAGCTGGTGCGTGCCCGTCTCCGGCAGCCGCAGGGTGCGCTGGAAGCGCACCCGCACACCCCCCGGCAGACACAGTGTGCTCCCGTCGATCCGTACGGTGCCTTCGGCCATTCCGTACGCTCCCCTCGATCTCGCCCGGTGCCTCGTCGCTCGGTACGACGTCACCCGGTACGTCCGGTAGTACGTCCGGCGAGGCCGGACCGGTTCCGCCGGAGGGGGCGCGGGATGCGCACGCGGTCGCGCAGGCGCGTGAGCCGGGGGGAGCGCTCGCGCTGTTCACGGGTGCACCGGTCGAGCTCCTCCAGGAGCCGCTTGGAGCGGTGCTCGGTGTCCAGCTCGTCCAGGATGCGGTTGACCTCCGTCAGCACGGCACCGTGCAGCTGCCACTGGGCGGCGTCCCGCTGGACCTCTTCGAGGAGGAGCTGGGCCAGCTTGTCGCGGGTCGCGGCGGCCGCCGACAACTCGGCGGTGAGCCGGTCCTCCGCGGACTCGGCGCTGCGGCTGACATCGGTCGTCACCAGCACCGCGAAGCTGACCACGGCGTCGCCGATCTCGGCCAGCAGCCGCTCGACGGCCGCCCCCACCTGCGGGACGAACAGCGGCTCGGGCTCCCGCTCCTTGGCGAGGTCGGTCAGGGTGCGGGCCAGCACCCGCAGGACCACCGTGCAGATCTCCAGCGTGTCCAGACCCGTGCGCAGCACGACCCGGTGCAGCAGGCCCTCCCGTACGCGCGGATTGAGCTTCAGGCTGTCCTCGGCCTGCTGGAGGGCCGCGTCGACCTCGACGATGTCGAAGTCGAGTTCCCGTGCCTCGTGGAGCCGGGCCGCCGCGGCCTCCGCCGGGGTGCGGCCCGCGGCCTCCTCGCCGACGCGGATCATCAGCTGCCGCATCCGCCGGGCCAGGTCCTCGATGGACTCTCCGGCCGCCTCCACCCACACCGGGGGAGCGAGCAGGAGGTTGAAGGCGAGTCCGACGACCGCGCCGATCAGCGTCTCCATGACCCGCGCCCACGCCGTGTCGCCGACCCTGGTCACCCCGAGCACCAGCATCGCGCTGATCGCCACCTCGGGGACGAACTCGCTGACCCGCACCAGATGCCCCACCGCGAGCGAGGCCAGGATGATCAGGGCCAGGCTCCACCAGGTGAGGCCCACCAGGATGCTGAAGCCGATGGCGATGACGACGCCGGCGACCACCGAGTTCACCCGCCGGATGCCCGTGGTGAGGGTGGAGTAGAGGGTCACCTGTACGACGAGGAGGGCGGTGAGCGGAGCCGTCAGGGGCGCCGGCTCCGAGGTGAGCTGCAAGGCCACCACATAGGCCACCGAGGCGGCCGCCGCCGACCGCACCGACTGCACGACCACCGGGTCCTGCCGCCATTTCGCGACCTTCGTGCCGATCAGGTCCCACACATCACGTACGTCTCGCATCCTTGCGCTGTTCCCGCTCCATCGCTCCACCGAACTCCTGACCGACGACAGTAGTCACCTGGGTGATCGGCGGAAGGACCGGGAGACGGAAGGACGGGGAGGCCGAAGGACCAGGAGGCCGAAGGGCGGAGGCGGACGGCCGGGAGACGGCGCCGGTGCGGGGCGGGCGTCTGCTGCGGCCTCAGTCGTACAGCTTGTCCAGGAACGCCGACAGATTGCCCACGGTCCGCGCGATCTGCTCCTCCGTGGTGAGGCTCTCCTCGAAGCGGCTCCCCGTGTCGAGCGCCTTCCTGCCCCGCACGTACAGCGAGCACGCCAGGTCGGCGCACATGTACAGCCCCACGGAGTTCCCCTCACGCCCGGCCGCGCCGGCCTTCCGCGCCGTCATCAGCGAGACCCCGCCGCCCCGGTGGGTCGTCAGACACAGCGAACACATGCTCCGATGCAGGAAGCCGCGCTGCGCCGCCGGGAAACGCAGTGTGACACCCGCCGGCCGCCCCGCCCGCTCGGTCACGAGATAGCTCCGATCCGGCGCGCCCGGGTCCCGCCAGCCGAGGAAGTCCAGATCGTCCCAGGGCCGCCGCTCCAGATCACGGGGCAGGGAGATCCGCTTCGCCTCGCCCTTGGAACAGTTCACGAACGAGCCGCGGATGTCCTGCTCGGTGAGGGGCTTCATGGGGTTTCCTCCAGGGGAGTGATCGCCGGTCCAACCTAGGGTCACTAGGTTTCCGCCTAAGCTACTCGGCTGATGGGCGGGAGGCCAACGGATTTCCGCGTACCCCCTCCCGCCGGAGGGCTCATCGTGGGCTTCAGTCGCGCGGACCCGCCTGACAGAGTGATCCCGTACGGCTGTGCGCGGACGCGACGAGGCGGACGGCCGACCGGAGACAGGGGGACCGGAATGGACGACGACGAGCGGGCGCGGCTCGTCCTGACGGCGGCGGGGCTGGCGCCCGGGGCTCTCGCCGAGCGGCTGCCGCTCGGCGGCGGCACGTACAACACGGTCGAGGAGCTGCGCCTCACCGACGGCACCCGGCTGATCCTCAAGATCCCCCCGCCGTCCACCACCCCCGGCCTGACCTACGAGAGCGAACTCCTCGGCGCCGAGGCCGAGTTCTGCCGGGCCGCCGAGACCGTCGGCGTCCCCGCCCCACGGGTGGTCGCGGCCGCCCTCGACGCGTCCGCCCCCACCGGCCGCCACCTCCTGCTCACCCACTGCACGGGTGGCGGCTGGGAGGACCTGGAGCCCACCGAAGAGGGGCCGGTGCGACGGGAGCTGGGCGGCCTGGTCGCCCGCCTCCACCGGGTGACCGGCCCCGGCTTCGGCTACCCGTCCGGCGCGTTCGGACCCCTCACCGCCGACTGGCGCACCGCCTTCGCGGCCCTCTACGACGGCATCCTCGCCGACGCCCGCCGCTACGGGGCCTGGCTGCCCCTCCCCGTGGACGAGGTGGCCCGCACGGCGCGGGCCGCCTACGACGCCCTCGACGACGTGACCGTGCCGCGACTGGTCCACTTCGACCTGTGGCCGGGCAACATCCTGGTCGAGCGCGGGGGAACGCCGCGCGTCGGCGGTCTGATCGACGGTGAGCGCATGTTCTGGGGCGACCCGGTCGCGGACTTCGTCTCGCTCGCGCTGCTCGGCGACATCCGCCAGGACTCCGACTTCCTGACGGGCTATCAGGAGGCGGGCGGCGAGATCGAGTTCACCCCGTCGGTCCGCCGCCGTTACGCCCTCTACCGCAGCTACCTCTACCTGATCATGCTGGCCGAGGCGGTGCCGCGCGCCCTGGACGACGGGCACCTCGCATGGCGACGGGAGGCGGTGGCGCCGCAGCTGACGGGGGCCCTGGAGGAGCTGCGCGCCCTTTCCTGACGGCACGGCCCTCGGAACTCCTGGTTTGTGCCGATCACATCGTGGTACCCGCGTCCGGCGCACCCCGGGGACCGGGAGGCGCGCCACTCGGACAGGAAGGAGCACGCCGTGACCGATCACCGGCTGGAGGGTCCCGGCGAGCACCCGGACCCCGTACCGAGGGACATGCCCGATCAGCAGGCGAGCGAGAGCGAGGACCCGTGGGAGGTGGCGCCGGCCCGCGCCACCGGCGACGCGCGGGACGAGGAGGCGTCGCAGGACGGCGCCGACGTGCCCGACACGGACGAGGCGGGTACCGGCCGCCAGGGCGCGGCCCGGTCGGACGCCGTCGACCCCGAGCAGCCCGTGCCCGACGAGCCGTCCGGCTGACCGGCCGACCGTCGTCGCAGGCGACCCGGCAGGACTCGGCGCCTCCCCGGTGGGACCCGGGGAGGCGCCGTCATGTGCGGGAGTCCGGGACGTGGCCGGCGTGCTCAGCCGACCTTCCGCCCCCGGAGCGGTTCGGTGTCCGCTCCGGCGCCCTGCCGCAGCCCCTCCAGGAACTCCTCCAGCACATCCACCGCCGTACGCTCCGGATGCCAGCGCAGCTCGTCGCGGGCCTTGGAGCAGTCCATCAGCGGCAGCCGCAGCACGGCGTCGAAGAGATGCGGTGAGGCGGGCAGCAGCCGCAGGTTCCACGCGGCCGCGACCGCCGAGCGGACCGCCGCCCGGGGCAGCTTCACCGGACGGGACCCCAGCACCTCGCTGAGCAGCTCGGCGTCCACGGGGGACTCCGCCGCGAGGTTGAAGGCACCGCGGGCGTCGCTGTGCAGCGCCAGCCGGTAGGCCCGGGCGGCGTCGTCGGTGTGCAGCGTCTGCACCTTCAGCCCGGGAATGTCGGGCAGGAACGGCAGCAGTTCCGGCCGGGCCAGCGACCCCGGCAGGAGACGCCCGCCGAAGATACGGCGCTGCTCGCTCGCCGACTCCCGCTTGAAGAGGAACGCGGGCCGCATCCGCACCACCCGGACCCCGGGATGCTCGTGCTCGAAGGAGTCCAGGGCGCGCTCCAGATATGCCTTCTCCCGGCAGTACGCCGCGTCCGGCCAGCCGTGCGTGGGCCACGACTCGTCGACCGCGCGGTCCTTCGGCCCCGGCGAGTAGGCGCCCACCGACGAGGCGTGCACCAGGGTGGGAACCTCCGCCGCCGCCACCGCCTCGAAGACCCGCATACCGCCCAGCACATTGGTCCGCCAGGTCGAGGCCGGGTCGTGGGTCGGCTGGAACGCCCAGGCGAGATGGACGACCGCGTCCGCCCCCTCGAACTCCTTGACCAGGTCGTCCTGCTCGGACCCCACGTCCACGGCCGACCAGTGCGTCTTCGCCGGTGTCCATGCGGGCACCCGGCGGGCCAGCCCCCGTACCTCGTCGACCCGCTCGTCCTCCGCGAGCAGACGCACCAGACTCGTCCCCACATTGCCGGTGGCGCCAGTGACCACGATCCTGCCGCCGGATTCTGCGTTCACCGCTGACTCCTCTCGCGCGCTTCGTCACTCCGAGCCGCCCACGAGTACCCGGGCCCCAGCCATGCACGCGGTCATAACCGGACACACCGCCCGCCGCGGGTCCGTCCGCGTTCCTGGCCGAATCCGGCGGCAGGCGCCCCGCCCCACGGGATGATCGGGTCCATGACCGAGATCATCCTGATGTCCGACCCGAGGGTGGCGGCCGTACCCGTCCATGACCGCGACGAGCCGCTCGTCGACGTGCGCGGGACCGGCACCCTGCTGGTCGACGAGCGCAAGGCCGACGCCACGGGCGCCTACGCCCTGCTGCGCGCGGGCGTGCTGGACCGGCTGGCCGAGGCACGGTCACTGCTGCCGGACGGGCTGCGCCTGCTGTTCGTCGAGGGATACCGGCCACCGGCCCTGCAGCGCAAGTACTACGAGGAGTACGAGGCCGAGCAGCGTGCCCTGCACCCCGACTGGCCCGCCGACCGCATCCGCACGGCGGCCAGCCGCTATGTCTCCCCGCCCGAGATCGCCCCGCACTCCGCGGGCGCGGCCGTGGACCTGACCCTCGCCGGCGCCGACGGCCGTGAACTCGACCTCGGCACACGGGTCAACGCGGGCCCCGAGGAGAGCGCCGGCGCCTGCTACACCGGGGCGGACGACATCTCCGCCGAGGCCCGCGCCCACCGGGAGACGCTCGGCGCCGCCCTCTGCGCGGCCGGCCTGGTCAACTACCCCACCGAGTGGTGGCACTGGTCGTACGGGGACCGTTACTGGGCCCTGATGACGGGCGCGCCCTCGGCGCTGTACGGGCCGACGGAACCCGGCGCCTGAACGGGCCGGACAAGAGGGAAGCCCCGACCGGGACGGGGGAATCACGGTCGGGGCGGTCTGTGTGTGGGTGCGGATGGCGGTCGCCTCTCGGCGAAAGGCTCCACAGGGCTTCAGCCGAACGATCGTCCCTGTGGGCAAAAGGTGAGGCCCGGGGACACTGTCCCATCCACACCCACGGTTGGTTCAACGGGAAAGTACCAGGGGGTGTTCCTTACGTATCCGGACATTGCCGGTGATCTGCGTCACGTCCCGCCCGGCCGCCCGCAGGGGCCGTCACCAGGTCATTCCTCCCACCCGAGCGGACTCTCCTCCAGCGCGGCCAGCAGATGGGCGGGATTGCGGAACACCGCCTCCGCGCCGGCCGCCTCCAGCTCGATCCTTGGGATGCCGCCGCTGAGCACCGCCACACAGCGCACTCCCGCCCGGGCGCCCGCCCGCATGTCCCAGACGGTGTCCCCGACGAACACCGACCGCTCGGCCTGCGCGCCCGCCATCTCCAGGGCCTGCTCGACCGGATCCGGCGCGGGCTTCCCCTGGGCCACGTCATCGGCGCTCGTGGTCGCCGTGATGGCATCGTCGGCCCCGATCGCCCGCCGCAGCGCCGCCAGCTCCGTCCCGCCCGCCGAGGTCGCCAGCACCACGCTCCAGCCCTGCCCGTCGAGCCGCCGCAGCAGCCGCCCCGCGTCCGGCAGCGCGGGCAGGCGCTCGAAGTACGTCCCGTACAACGCCTTGTGCGCCGCGCTCAGCGCGTCCTTCTCCTGCGGATCACGCTCCTCACCCAGCAGATGCGTGATCAGATCCCCGGACGGCAGCCCCACCGCCCGGTGTACGTCGTGCATGGACACCTGGTGCCCAGCCTGCCGAAACGCCTCCCACCAGGCGACGACATGCAGATGATTGGTGTCGACAAGAGTCCCGTCGACATCGAAAACAGCAGCCCTGCTCATCGGCTCACCTTCCTCGACAACTCCCGTGTCCGCGCCCGGACAGGCGCGGGAAACCGCGCGACCGGTCGTGAGGGACCCGTACCCGCCCGGCCGCCGGACCTCCGGTCCTCAGGCACCCACCACCCCCACCCGACCGGGAATCTCCCGGTCCCGGGCCCATCCCAGAACCTCCTCCACCCCCCAGGTGGTCACCACCCGCTCCGCGGGTACCCCGCACTCCTCCGCCCGAGCACATCCGTGCACCTGCCACGTCAACTGCCCCGGCGCGTGCGCGTCCGTGTCGATGGAGAACAGCGCCCCCGCCTCCACGGCGGTCCGCAGCAGGCGCCGGGGCGGATCCAGCCGTTCGGGCCGGGAGTTGATCTCCACCGCCGTCCCCGTCTCCGCGCACGCCGCGAACACCGCCTCCGCGTCGAACTCCGACTCGGGCCGCCCCCGCCCGGTGACCAGCCGCCCCGTGCAGTGCCCCAGCACGTCGGAGTGCGGGTCGCGGACGGCCGCGACCATCCGCCGGGTCATCGCGCGCGCGTCCATCCGCAGCTTGGAGTGCACGGACACCACCACCACGTCGAGCCGCTCCAACAGCTCGGGCTCCTGGTCCAGCGAGCCGTCGTCGAGGATGTCGCACTCGATACCGGTGAGCAGCCGGAACGGCGCCCAGGTCTCGTTCAGCGCGGCCACCACGTCGAGCTGCTCCCGCAGCCGCTCCGGGGGCAGGCCCCGGGCGACCGTCAGCCGGGGGGAGTGGTCCGTGAGCACCGTCCACTCGTGGCCGAGGCGCGCGGCGGTCCGGCCCATCTCCTCGATCGGGCTGCCGCCGTCGGACCAGTCCGAGTGCACATGACAGTCCCCCCGGATCAGCTCTCTCAGCTCCGCGCCCGCGCCCCCCTCCGTGAGCGGGGCCTCGGCCCCCTGTTCCAGTTTCCGCAGGTAGGCGGGCACCTCCCCGGCCAGCGCCTCGCGCGCCACCTGCGCGGTCCTGGGCCCGACCCCCTTCAGCGACTCCAGCGAGCCCGCCGCCGCCCGCTCGGCCAGCTCGTCGGCCGACAGCGCCCCGAGCACGGCCGAGGCCGTACGGAACGCGCGTACGCGATACGTGGGGGCCCGGTCCCGCTCCAGCAGGAAAGCGATCCGGTCCAGGGCCTCGACGGGATCCATGCCACCTCCAGCCTTCCGCTTCCAGCGTCACCCTGTCCGCGGGTACCCGCACGGCGGCCGACCCCGTCCCCGGGCACCCGCACGGCGGCCGGAACCGCTCTACGCTCTAGACATGACCGAAAGCGCGAGCCCCTACATTTCCCACCCCCGGGTCATGGTGCTCGGGGTACAGCCCGGTACACCGCCGTTCCGGATCGTGGAGATCGACGGCCAGGTGGTCGGCGAGGCGAAGACGTTGACGGACGTCCTCCAGGCCGCGGCGGCCTACGGGGTCGTCGTCCACGATCTCGACGACCCCGACCAGGTCCGCTGGGTCGGCGGCGACAAACTCACTTGGAGGCCGCGCTAGCGCTCCCGCGGCGGCGGCTCACCCGCAGGCGCTGTGCCCAGGCGCCGCCGCGCGGTGTCCTGCGTGCGGGTGCCTTGCGTGCGGGAGCCCTGCGCGGGGCCGGTGCGGTCTTCGGCTCGCGCGGGGCGCGGGCGTGCACGGCCCGGCCGAGCCGCCGGCCCAGCAGCAGATAGCCCAGCAGCGCACCCGCCGTGTTGAGGATGACGTCGTCGATGTCGAACGCGCGTCCGGTGACGAGCGCGCCCTGCACCAGCTCGACCAGCAGCATCACCACCGCCGTCAGCGCGGGCACGCGCAGCAGGCCGCGTGCCCCGGGCGCCAGCACCGGCAGCAGGAAGCCGAACGGCACACCCAGCAGGATGTTCCCGCCGACCTGCTTCAGCGCGTCGCGCGGGTCGGGGTGATGCCAGTAGAGCTGCAGCGAGCTGCCCGGAGTGAGGTTGCTGTGGGTGAGTGCCTCCGACGCCGGGGACGGCTGGAGGGTGAGCCCCGCCAGGACCGCGCCGAACGCCACCATGGCCAGGAAGGCCAGTGCCATCGCCAGCAGCCGCAGGGGCAGCGGGAGTGGGCGACGATCGTGCGCGGACGCCGGGGGGCGGCGGCCGGACGTCGTGGAACCGGAACGTGACGTGGTGCCGGCCATGCGACCCTCCCGATGTCAACTGCCCTCTGTCCCCAAGCTGTTACCCCTGAAGCTGCCCACGATTCCCACCCGGACGACCCGGGCGGGAAAGTCGTCCGCGGAACCTCGCAGGTTTCCCCTCGCCCGCCCAGGGCACTCCGGGACGGGAGTGACAGGGGCCCGCTCCCGTTCGAGGGGTGCTGGGGAGGCACCCGGGAGTGGGAGGGCGTGGGAGGGCGCGTTCGTGCGCGGGCGGCGATCCGGCCGGCGTACGGCGCGCCCTCCCCGAACCAGGGAAGGGCGCGGACCCGCGGCGGAAGACGTCAGGACCCGTAGGTCACCTTCACCTCCTTGAAGCCGAGGGACTTCAGGAGCCCTTCGAGCATGTCGGTGGTGTTGGCCTCGGCGCGGTCCGTGAGCTTGCTGTCCTTCGCGGCGTCGCCGATGTGCTTCACGGCCAGGCGCTGTACGGCCTGTTCGCCGTTGGGGTTGTCGGAGAAGATGTCGCCGAGCCGGTCGAGCAGCCCGCGCTGCTTGGAGACCGCGTAGGAGTGCTCGGTGTCGAGGGCGGGCTTGCCCAGTCGCGCGTGCGGGAGGTTGATGGTGGCCGACGTGCGGTCCTCGTCGACCTTCACGTCGTCGTCGTCGACCTTGCCGAGGTCGACGTAGGCGTCGACGGTGCCCGCGCCGACGTACAGCGTACGGGTGCCGCGGATCGCGTCCGGCAGGTACTTGGCGTCCTTCTCCAGGTCGACGACCACCTGGAAGTTGCCCGAGGCGGCGTCGTAACGGCTCATGTCCTGGATGGACTTCAGGAGCGTGGGCCCCGAGCGGTCGTGCTCCTCGGTGCCGAACACGTCCTTGAGCCCCCCGAAGACCAGCATCCGCAGCGCGACCAGCAGCACCACGATGAGGATGACCACGGCGATGAGCAGTTTGGCCCAGCCGGGCAGCCGTGTGCGCTTGATGGACGTCGTCATGTCGACGGTCCTCCTTCCTGCTTCAACGATTGCCCGCAAACACCCCGGGGGAACGCCGAGTCGGTGATTGTCCGCAATCGGCCGTAGAGCATGGGGTGGGTCGCGTCCGGGCGGCCGCGATCGATCGGCGTACGCGGGGCGGCCAGTAGCATGAGCCGCGCAACCCGTAATGATCATGTTCATGCGAGGAGCCGACCGTGCGTGACATCGCCGTCTTCACCGGCAGCGCCCACCCCGAGCTCGCGGACGAGGTGTGCGCGCACCTGGGGGTGCCGCTGAGCCCGTCCCGGGTGAGCCGTTTCGCCAACGACTGCCTGGAGGTGCAGCTCCAGGCCAACTGCCGGGAGAAGGACGTGTTCCTGGTGCAGCCGCTGGTCGCGCCCGTCCAGGAGCACCTGGTCGAGCTGCTGCTGATGTGCGACGCGGCGCGCGGTGCCTCGGCCGGACGGATCACCGTGGTCATGCCGCACTACTCGTACGCCCGCTCCGACAAGAAGGACGCGCCGCGGATCTCGCTCGGCGGCCGACTGGTGGCCGACCTGATGGTGTCGGCGGGCGCCGGGCGCGTCCTCGCCATGACCCTGCACTCGCCGCAGGTGCACGGCTTCTTCTCGGTGCCGGTCGACCATCTGCACGCGTTGCGCGAACTGGCGGCGCACTTCCGGCAGTACGACCTGTCGCGTACGACGGTCGTCTCGCCGGACCTGGGCAACGCCAAGGAGGCGGCGGCGTTCGCGCGGATGATCGGGGCGCAGGTCGCGGCGGGCGCCAAGCAGCGGTTCGCGGACGACCGGGTGAGCATCAACTCGGTGATCGGCGAGGTCGCCGGCCGGGATGTGATCGTTCTCGACGACGAGATCGCCAAGGGCAGTACGGTTCTCGAACTACTGGAGCGATTGCGGGAGTTGGGGCCGCGATCGATCCGGGTGGCGTGCACGCACGGGCTGTTCGCGGCGGGTGCCCTCAAGCGGCTGAGCGCGCAGCCCGACATCCTGGAGATCGTCTGCACCAACACCGTGCCCGTGCCGGTCGAGGAGCGTACCGAGAAGCTCAGGATCCTCTCCATCGCGCCGGCGCTCGCGGAGGCCGTGCGCCGCATCCACAACGGCGAGTCGGTCAGTGCGCTGTTCGACGCGCCGTCGAGGGAGTAGCGGCGGCAGTGGAGCGGGCGGGGGAGGGGGCTGGAGGGTGAGGGGGTCGGGGGAGGGGACGACGAGGGCTGGGCGGCAGGGTCATAACGTGCCGGTCGCGGCCTCGGACTGCTCCAGGGCCGCCTCCAGCGAGGGGGCGGGCGGCAGCAGCCGGGCCAGTCCGGTGACCTTGAGGACGCGCAGGGTGAGCGGGTGGGTGCAGACCAGCCGCAGTTCGCCGTCGCGGTCGAGCACCCGCTGCCGGGCCCGGTAGAGCAGCCGCAGACCCGAGCAGTCGAAGAACTCGACATGCCGCAGGTCGATCACGATCCGGGCGCCGGGGCCGCTCGTCACCGCGTCGAGGTGCGGGATGATCTCCACGGCCGCCGCGATGTCGATCTCGCCGTGGAGTTCGAGCACGGTACGGCCGCGGTCCGTGCGGACGCGCAGGTACCCGGTCGTGGGCGGTGTGGGGTCGCTCGACACGACGGCATCGCCTCCAACCGGACTGAGTGAGGACGGGGATGAGGGCAGGCAGGGGAGCAACACCCGTCCCTGCCCTGCAAGTTACCCCCGTCAGGGTGAATTTCAGCATGTTCGATTGACATATGTCTTTGATTTCTCCGGCAATCCGTCCGGAGTTTTGCGCGGAGCGCTCTACGACAGGGCGTGCCAGGCCCTGGACAGTGCCTGCCGGAACTGGTCCGTCTGGTGTGGGGTGAGGCCGCTGAGCATGCGTTCCTCCAGGTCGCGCATGGGTTCGGCGTAGCGCGCGAGCAGCTCGCGTCCCTCGTCGGTCAGCAGGATCAGCAGCTCGCGCCGGTTGCGCGGATTGCGCTCCCGGCGCACGAGTCCTCGGTTCTCCAGGCTGCGCACGAGGTCGGCGATGGACTGGGCCGTGACGAAGGAGTCGCGGGCGAGCTGAGCGGCCGAGAGCCCGTCGTGCCGCTCCAGCACGGTCAGGGACGTGTACTGCAGGGCCGTGATCCCGGCCGGCCTGACCAGCTCGTCCAGGTGCGAGCGGACAACCAGCTCGACTTGCTTGACCATGTAGAGGAGGGAGGGGGGTGCCTTGGTGCCGACCATGGGGTCAGCGTAGGGCATTGACAGGAAACCTGTGTGTAATGAGACTGCGAACCAACAGGATTCCTGTTGGTTGAAGATTTGGCGATCAATGCCGAAACAAGCTTGATCAAGGCTGAGGAGTGGGCAATGACGACCACCTTCGAGAGCGGGCCCGGGCGGCTGTTCATCGGTGGACAGTGGCTCGACGCGACCGACGGAGCACGTGCCGACGTGATCGACCCGTCCACGGGCCAGGTGGTCACGACGGTCGCGGAGGCGGGCGCCGCCGATGTGGACGCCGCCGTGCGTGCCGCGCGCGAGGCGTTCGACAGCGGTACGTGGTCCGGACTGAGCGGTCGTGAGCGCGGCCGGATCCTGCACCGCGTGGCCGAGTTGATCAGGGAGAACGCCGACGAGATCGCGGCCCTGGAGAGCCGGGACGTCGGCAAGCCCATCACCCTGGCCCACGCCGTCGACGTGACGAACGCGGCCAACGACTACGAGTACTACGCTGCCCTGGCCTGGTCCCTGGACGGCTCCGCCCGCGACGTCCCGAACAACCGCCTCGCGTACACCAGGCGCGGGCCGATCGGTGTGGTCGGCGCGATCACCCCGTTCAACTTCCCGCTGATCCTGGCCGGCAGCAAGATCGCCCCCGCCCTGGCGGCCGGCAACACGGTGGTGCACAAGCCCGCCGAGGAGACCCCGCTCAGCGCCCTCTACATGGCGGGCCTCCTGCAGAAGGCAGGCGTCCCGGACGGCGTCTACAACGTGGTCACCGGCACGGGCCCGGTCGCCGGCGAGGCGCTGCTGCGCAACCCCGGCGTCGACAAGATCGCCTTCACCGGCTCCACCGCGACCGGCCGGCACGCGGCGAGCGTCGCCGGGGAGGGCCTGAAGCAGGTCACCATGGAGCTGGGCGGCAACGCCGCACACCTCGTCTTCGAGGACGCCGACATCGAGAAGGCCATCGGCGCCATCATCAAGGGCTTCGTCTTCAACACCGGCCAGTTCTGCATGGGCGGCCCCCGCCTGCTGGTCGCCCGCTCGGTCCACGACACCGTTCTCGGCATCCTCGCCGAGGCCGTGCCCGGCGTACCGATCGGCGACCCCCGCCGGCCCGAGACGGTCATCGGCCCGATGGCGGGCGAGCGGCACCTGAAGAAGGTCGAGGAGTACGTCGAGCTGGCCCGCAAGGAGGGCGGCCGCATCGTCTGCGGCGGCGAGCGCCTCGACCTGGACGGCGGCTACTACTACAAGCCCACCGTCATCGCCGACCTCGCCAACGATTCCCGCGTCGTGCAGGAGGAGGTCTTCGGGCCGGTCCTCACCGTGCAGCCCTTCGACTCCGAGGACGAGGCCGTCGAGCTGGCCAACTCCACGCCCTACGGCCTCGCCTCCGGCATCCAGACCACGGACCTCACGCGTGCCCACCGCGTCGCCGACCGCCTCCAGGCCGGCATCGTCTGGGTCAACGACTGGCCGATGCTCGACCCCGCCGTGCCCTTCGGAGGCGTGAAGGCCTCCGGCTTCGGCCGCGAGTACGGTCCCGAGGCCCTGGAGTCCTACACCAAGGTCAAGTCCGTCGTCGTCTCGCTCGACTGAGCGCCTCCCCGGAATCCAAGGAGTTCATGAGCATGTCCACCACCACACGCGCCGCCGTGGTCGAGTCCGGGGGCGCCCCCTTCACCCTCTCCGAGGTCGTCCTCGACCAGCCGGCCCCGGGCGAGGTCCTGGTCCGCATGGTCGCCGCCGGGCTCTGCCACACCGACCTGGGGGTCGCGAGCGGCGGGCTGCCCTTCCCGCTGCCCGGCGTGCTGGGCCACGAGGGCGCCGGTGTCGTCGAGGCCGTCGGCCCGGGCGTCACCTCCGTCGTGCCCGGCGACCACGTCGTGCTGTCCTTCACCTCCTGCGGCACCTGCCCGAACTGCCGGGACGGGCACCCGGCGTACTGCGCCACCTGGCTGCCGCTGAACCTGCTCGGCGGACGCCGGGCCGACGGCACCAGCACCATCAGCCGCGACGGCCAGGACCTCGGCGGGCACTTCTTCGGCCAGTCCTCCTTCGCCGAGCGCGCCCTGGTCGACGAGCGCGGTCTCGTCAAGGTCGACCCGGACGTACCGCTGGAGTCCATCGCCCCGCTCGGCTGCGGCGTCCAGACCGGTGTCGGCGCCGTCTGGAACGTGCTGGAGCCCCGCGCGGGCAGCACCCTCGTCGTCCTCGGCGCCGGAGCCGTCGGTCTGTCCGCCGTGATGGCGGCGGCCCTCACCCCCGCGACGACGGTCATCGCCGTCGACAAGGTCGGTGAGCGGCTGGACCTGGCCAAGGAGCTGGGCGCCACCCACACGGTGAACGCCGGCGAGGCCGCCGACATCACCGAGGCGGTCATGGAGATCACCGGCGGCCGGGGCGCCGACGGCGTCGTGGAGACCACCGGCAGCGTCTTCGTGCTCCGCAAGGGCGTCGACGCCCTCGCCGCGCGCGGCACGCTCGTCATCGTGGGCGCCCCGCCGTTCGGCACCGAGGTCTCCCTCGACGTCAACGGCATGCTCGGCGGCAAGCGCGTCGTCGGCCTCACCCTCGGCGACAACGAGATCCAGACCGCCATCCCGGTCCTGGTCCAGCTGGTGAAGGAGGGCAAGCTCCCGCTCGACCGGCTGATCAGCCGCTACAGGTTCGAGGACATCGGCCAGGCGGTCGCCGACATGAGCGGCGGCAGGAGCATCAAGCCCGTGCTGACGTTCTGACGGGTTCCGACGTCCCGAGGAGCCATCTCCCGCCGGGGCACGTACTCCCCGCGTGACCCCGGCCCTGGGGGTGACCCGTACACCTGGTCATCCACAGGGCCGTCGCACGTCCTGACCCGGGTGGGAAGCGGCTCACCGGCTGCGGTGCAGGGCGACCAGCAGCTGCCACGCCTGGTCGGCGATCTCCTGCGGGGTGCCGTCGAGGAGGCCGTGCAGCCAGTCGGCGAGGACCCCGGCGAAGGTGGCGGCCACGGCGGAGGCCACCAGCGGGGCGTCCGCGGCCCCCGCCAGCTCGCGTTCCCGGAGGCTGTAGGCGCGCAGGTCGCGGTGCAGGACCAGGCCGAGCGGTCCGCCGCCGCCGGGTGCCAGCAGGGCGCGGTACAGGGCCGCGTGCGGGGCGAGACCGGCGAAGAACTCCGGCAGCGCCGCCGGGGCCCGCACCGGGTCGGGGCGGCCCCGCCAGGCGTGGAGTGCCTCCACGGCCTCGCGTACGACATCGGCGCAGGCGTCGACGGCCAGCGCCTCCAGGTCCGGGTAGTGCACGTAGAAGGTGGCCCGGCCCACCCCCGCCCGGCGGACCAGCGCGGCCACGCTGACCTCGTGCAGGGGCTGGGTGGCGCACTCGTCGAGGAGGGCCTGACGCAGCCTGGCCCGGGTGCGGGCGGCCCGGGGGTCCTCCGTGGTCCGGGGTTCCTCCGGGGTCATCCCGCGACGAGGACGGCGGCCAGGGCGAGCGCGCCGGGGAGCGCCTGGGCGACGAGGATGCGGCGGTTGGCGGTGGCGGCGCCGTACACACCGGCGACGATCACGCAGGCCAGGAAGAAGATCTGGACCCGGTATCCGGTCGGGTCACCGGCGATCAGGCCCCATACCAGACCGGCGGCGAGAAAGCCGTTGTAGAGCCCCTGGTTGGCGGCCATCGCCGCCGTCCGCTGCGCCATCTCCGCGTCCAGGCCGTGGAAGTTCATCCCCGGCTTCTTCTGCCACAAGAACATCTCCATCACCAGAATGTACGCGTGCAGCGCAGCCACCAGCGCGACCAGCACGTTCGCCAGGATCTCCATGGTCAACAGTCTCCGTCGTTCACTCGGGCTCACAAACTTCATGGACAGGTGTCCACTATAGCTGGACGACTGTCCATGAAGTCCAGCGGGAGCGGCTGTGACCACGGCCACGGCGTTGTCGGACCCTGCCGCTAGGTTCCCGTGCATGAATGATCAAGAGGTGCCAGAGGTGCCAGAGGTGCTCGTGCGACGCGCTCGCGCCGAGGACGTACCGGGGATCGTCGTCTCCAGCTCACGGCTGTTCGCCGAGGACGGCGGGGAGCGGGACCCCGGCCTGAACGTGGACTGGCCGCGCCTGTACGGCGCCGAAGCGTTCGAGGCCGCCCTCCAGAACCCCGAGCGGCTGCTGCTGGCCGCACTGTGCGACGACGAGGTGGTGGGTCATCTCTCGGGCTCGTTGTCGGGCCCCTCCGCCATGCGGCCCGTCACCTCGGCCACCCTCATGGCGCTCCACGTCCGGCCCGAGCACCGGCGTGGACGGGTCGGGGCGCGGATGGTCGGTGACTTTCTCGCATGGGCGCGGGAGCGGGGCGCCGCGTACGTGGAGGTGACCGCCTCGGCGGGGAACGTGGACGGGATCCGGTTCTACGAGCGGGAGTTGTTCCGGTCCCAGGCGCTCACGTTGCGGCTGAATCTGTAGCCGGCGGGTACCCGGGGAGCGTATGGGCGGCGGCGGACCGTCCCCCGCGCCCGGGATCCCGTACGGAGGAGACATGGCACTGGTACAGGCGGGCCTCGTGGTGCTGGACTGCGCCGAGCCGGAGAAGCTCGCGGTGTTCTACAAGGAGCTGCTGGACGGGGAGGAGACCGACGCGACGGCCAACCGTGTCGAGATCAAGGGCGCCTGCGGCGCCCGGCTGGCCTTCCGCCGGGACGTCAACGCCACGCCGCCGAGCTGGCCCCGCCCCGAGAACTCCCTCCAGGCCCATCTGGACTTCTACGTCGACGACCTGGACGAGGCGGAGCGGCGCATCGTCTCGCTCGGCGGCCGCCCGGTGGACACCAAGGACGCGGCCGGGCCGTTCGAGGAGCGCGGCTACTCGGATCCGGCCGGTCACTCCTTCACCCTGCGCCGCGAAACGTCCACGGCCCCGAAACAGGGCTGACGCCGACAGGGCCGACGCCGACAGGGCCGACGCCGACCGCACCGACGCGTCCGGGGCCGGTCCGGTGACCCGCGCCGCGGGTCACCGG
>NZ_JBSFCF010000041.1:0-82019 GCF_053593335.1 Streptomyces sp. NPDC002324 | reverse complement strand
AGCAGTCCGGCCAGGGTGAGGACCAGCAGGATGACGCCCTGCGCGGCCGCCCCGTTCCACTGGTTCTCCTTCGTCACCTGCTGGTTGATGAGGGTGGCGATCATCGTCTGGTTGGGTCCGCCCATCAGGGCCGGGGTGATGTAGTACCCCAGTGACAGGATGAAACTGAGCAGGCCGGCACTGGCCAGGCCAGGCGCGACCAGCGGCAGATAGACCCGGCGGAAGATCGTCACCTTGCCCGCGCCCATGCTCGACGCGGCCGCCAGCAGCCGCCGGTCCACCCCTCGCATCACCCCATAAAGGAGCAGCACCGTGTAGGGGAGCATCATCGAGGTGGTGCCGATGACGACGCCGAGTTCGTTGTAGAGCAGCTGGTAGGGCGCCCCCGGGGCCCACGCCAGGGTTTCGTTCACCAGGCCCTTGTCGCCGAGCATGATGATCCAGCCGTAGGTGCGCACCAGGGCGGACACGAAGTGCGGGACGACCACGACCAGCATCGCCAGGCCCGCCCACACCGGCTTCAGCCGGGTGATCGCCTGGGCCAGGACGAACCCGAAGACCAGGCTGAGCACGGCCGTTTCGGCGGAGATCCGCAGCGTGGTGAACAGCACCGACAGATTCACCCCGGTCAGGGCGTCGGCGTACCAGTGCAGGGTGAACGAGCCGTCGGCGTCCTTCAGGCTCAGCAGCAGCGTGCTGAAGATCGGGTAGACGAACAGCACCAGCAGATAGACCACGACCGGCAGCGCGTACAGGATCCCGACCCGGGTCCGGCGCGAGGCCAGGAGCTTGCGCGGACGGGCGGGAGCGCCCGCGGTGAGGGTGGCTGCCATGGCTCACCCTCCCTGTTCGTCGGCGAAGAGGTTGACGTCCTCGGGGTCGGCGGAGATCCCGACCCGCTCACCGGCGACCGGGCCACGGCCGGCCGGGACCTCCAGCCGCAGCAGCGGCGCCTCCTTGCCGTCGATGCGCACCCCCGCGCGGACCAGGGTGCCCACGTAGGTGGCCATCTCGACCGTGCCGGTACAGAACCCGTCGTCGGTGGCGACGGCCCGCAGCCGGCCCGGCTGCACAGCGACCTTCACCTGCGTACCCAGGGCCAGCTGGTGACGGCGCGCCTTCAGCAAGCCGCCGGACCTGTCCAGGCGGACGAGGGTGTGCTCGCCGTCGTGCCGCTCCACGCGGCCGGGCAGGAAGTTGGCCGCGCCGAGGAAGTCCGCGACGAACGGCGTCCTCGGCCGTTCGAAGAGCTCGCGGGGGGTGTCGAACTGCTCGATCAGGCCGTTGCGCATCACCGCGATGCGGTCCGACATGACCAGCGCCTCTTCCTGATCGTGCGTCACGTAGATGACGGTCAGGCCGAGTTCCTGCTGGATGGTCTTGATCTCGACCTGGAGCTGGTCGCGGAGCTTCTTGTCCAGGGCGCCGAGCGGTTCGTCCATGAGGATGACCGGGGGGCGGTAGACCAGCGCCCGGCACAAGGCCACACGCTGCTGCTGACCACCGGACAGCTCACGCGGTTTACGGCCGCCGAACCCCGACAGGCCCGCGATCTCCAGCGTCTCGCCCACCCGGCGGCGGATCTCGTCCTTGCCCACCCCGCGCAGCGTCAGCGGGAAAGCGACGTTCTCGCTCACGGTCATGTGAGGGAAGAGCAGGTACTGCTGGAAGACGAAACCCAGGTTCCGCCTCTGCGGGGCGAGGCGGGTGACGTCACGGTCCCCGACGGAGATGGTGCCGGAGTCGGGTTCGCAGAACCCGGCGATCATCATCAGCGTCGTGGTCTTGCCCGACCCCGAGGAGCCGAGGAAAGTGACGAACTCCCCGGCCGCGATCTCCATGGACGCCTCGTCGACGGCGACGACGTCGCCGTAGGTCTTGCGCAGAGCCACCACCGACAGCGACTTGCCGGTCGCGGTGGCCGACTTGTTGCCGGCCACCTTGACGGACGGTGTGGCGATACCGAATTCAGCCACGAGCCCACTCCAGCCAGCGCTTGGTGACGGCCGGTTCGTTCTTCAGCCACCAGTCGACGTCCGCGTCGAAGCCCTTGTCGTAGTACTTCGGCGCACCCGCGAGCGCGTTGCGCTCGTTCTCGGTGAGCTTGGCGTAGGCCAGGGGGGAGGACGGGTTCGACGGGAACGCCTTCGCCAGGGCGGCCTGGCTCTCCGCGCGCAGCGCGAAATCCATCAGCAGGTAGGCGTTGTCCACGTGGGCCGCGTCCTTGGCGATGGCGTAGCCCGAGAACTGACGGCGCATGCCGTTCAGCTGCCGGGTCACCGGAACGCCCTGCTTCTCCAGATCGGCGATCCGGCCGTCCCAGACGGTGGACATCGTCACTTCCTGGCGGCTGAGCAGCACACCGGGGAGCGGGCCGCTGTCCCAGAACTTCTTGATGTCGCCTCGCAGCCGGGTCAGCGCCTTGAAGGCACGGTCCACGTCCAGCGGGTACAGCTTGTCCATGGGAACGCCGTCGGCCAGCAGCGCGAACTCCAGCTCCGGCAGGTCACCGGACGGGCTGCACATCGACCGGCCGCCCTTGAACGCCTTGGTGTCGAAGAAGTCCGCCCACGACTCCGGCTTGGCGCCGCCGAACGCGTCCGTGCGGTACGCGATGCACTGCCCGTAGAAGCTGTGGCCGATCGCATGGTCGGTGATCTGGGCCTCGGGGATCTTCGCGCTCTTCAGGCTCTTGAGCCGGTCGGGGTCCAGCGCCTCCAGCGCGTCCTGCTTGACGTACTTGTTGTGGGACATCATCGAGTTGTTGATGAGGTCGCACTGCGGGCGGCCCTGCTTGATCTGGGCGAGCAGCGGGGCGTCGTCCACGTTGAGCACCTTGACGGCGATCCCGGTCTCCTGGGTGAACGGCGTGTAGATCGCCTTCTGGAGGGCCGCGCCGTAGGAACCGCCGCTGTCGCGGACGACCACCGTCTTGCCGCTCTTGCCGCCGCTGCCGCCGACGGACCGGCTGGTGCCGGTGCCGCAGGCGGAGAGGGTGGTCGCGGCGGCGACGCCCGCCGTGACCCCGCCTATTCCTCGCAGGAACAGTCTGCGGTCTATCCGGGCTTCTTTCATCGTGTGCCTCCTGGTGGTGCGGCCGTGAGAAGAGGGGCGGCTGGGGACGTGGAAAGGGGGATGGTGGGAACGGTGGTCTAGGCGCGGGGGCCCGCCTCGTCGGACCCGGCGCCCACACCGGGCGTCCGGAGGGTGTCGGTCCGCGCGGCCGTGTCGGGGTCCCACGGAACGGCGAGGGCGGCGAGTTCGGCGCCGGGGGCGACGGTGAGGCCGTGCATGCCGTAGAAGATGCGTCCGCCGGCCGGGGCGTGGACCGTGTGCTCCGTGCCGTCGGCCGGGTCGACGATGTGGCCCAGGAGGTCGCCTTCGGCCACTTCGCCGATGACGTCGGCGTCGAAGGAGAACTCCGGGTACCACAGGCCGGTGGCCTCGGCGGTGACGCCGGCGGACCAGACCCAGGTGCGGACCGGCGCCGGGGCGGCGCCTTCGTGGTCGAGGACGCCCAGGTGGCGCAGTGCCGTGAGGAGTCCGTCGACGCGGCGGAGGGCCGTGGGCTCGTCCCGCTGTCCGAGTGAGCCGACCTCGACCAGGACCGCCGAGATACCCCGGCGGGCGGCGGCCGCGTGGCTGTTGCCGCCGTCGGCCTTCAGTCCGAGGATGACGTCCTCGATGCCGAAGGAGCCTGCCAGTTCGCCCGTGGCCTTGTCGAGGTCCGGGTCACCGGTGAGGCGGTAGCCGACGAAGTCCCGCAGGACCTGGTCGATGCCGCCGCAGTGCAGGTCGACGTAGACGTCGGCGCCGTCGACCAGGTGGGTGAAGAGCCAGGCGGCCAGCCGCTCGGTGGGGCCGCCGGCCGGGTCGCCGGGGAAGACGCGGTTGAGGTTCACGCCGTCGACCGGGGAGATGTTGAGCCGGCCCTCGTACACGGCGGGCGGGTTGGCGACGGGGCAGATGATCACCTGCCCGTGCACCTGGCCGGGTTCCAGCCTGTCCGCCAGTCGTACGACGGCGTCGATGGGCGTGAACTCGCCGCCGTGGACGCCCGCGGTGATGACGACCCGGGGGCCGGGGCGGGAGCCGTTGACCAGGGTCAGCGGGATGTCCGTGGTGACGGTGCCGAGGTCGACCCGGACGGTGCCGCGGACCTTGGTGCCGGGCTGGGCCTCGATGGAGCCGACGGAGAGGGTGGTGTCGTTCATGGTCATGCCTCCGTACGGCCGACGGTGGAGAGGAAGTCGATGGGCTGGGGCGAGGTGCCGTCCAGAGCCAGGTCGGCGGCGATGTCGCCGAAGGCGGGCGAGAGCTTGAAGCCGTGGCCGGAGAAGCCGGCGAGCAGGATCACGTTCTCGGCGCCGGGCAGGGGGCCGACCAGGGGGCGGCTGCTCTCGGTGTAGCCCTCCATGTAGACGGAGAGCCGGGTCGGGTCCGGGTGCAGGTCCGGCATGTGACGCCCGATCAGCTCGGAGAAGATCTCCAGCTCCTCGGGCTGCACCGTCCTGTCCAGCTGGTTGGGGTCGCCCGCGGGCTGGTGCAGGGCGCGGGAGAGGCCGAGCTTGACCGAGATGCCGTCCGGGGAGGGCAGGCCGTAGCAGTGGGTGGGTGCCGTGCGGATGAACGCCGGGCGCTCCTCACCGAACCAGGCCTCGGGGGCGGTCGGCACGTACCAGGCGCTGACCAGGCGGCGGACGTCCACCTCCCACGGCAGGTCGGGCAGCAGGTCGTTGACCCAGGGGCCGGGGGTGACGACGGCGGTGTCGAAGCGCTCGCTGCCGGCGTCGGTGCGGATCTCGACGCCGCCCGCGACGGGGACGATGTCGCGGACCGTGCTGTAGCGGTGGATCACCGCGCCCAGCTGCTCGGCGCGGCGGGCGGCGCTCTGGATGGTCAGCTCGGGGCGGATGAAACCGGCGCGGCGGTCGAGCACGGCCGCGTCGCCGTCCTCGATGCGATACTGGGGGAAACGTTTCGCCAGAAGCTCGGCATCCAGCACCTCGTGGTCGAGGTCGTGCTCCGCGATGGACTCCAGGACGGTGGCCATCTGGTGGTGATCGGTCGGCCCCATCAGCAGACATCCGGTCAGCCGGCGCAGCTCACGGCCGGTCTCCTGCTGCAGTCGCTCCCACAGGACGTCGGCGTGCTTGAGCAGCGGGACGTAGCGGGAGTCCTCGAAGTGCGCGCTGCGGAAGATCCGGGTCTCACCGCCCGCGGCACCGCGGTCGTGGCCGGGGGCGAACCGGTCGTACCCGACGACCTCGGCACCTCGGGCCGCCAGCCGCCAGGCGGCCTGGCTGCCCATCGTTCCGACGCCGATGACGGCGACGCGCTTCCTGGCAGCTGACACAGGACTTTCCTTTCGTATCGCCGAGGCGCATGCTGAGCGCCCGACGTGAGACTGATCGATTCGAGGCGGTTTGGACGGGGGCCGGGCCCTGTTGTCGGGCTCTCGGCTCACAGCCGCCGTGTCTCGCGATACCGGCCCACCTTTTCGGGATCTCCCGTTGGGCCGTGCCACATTGTGGAATGCTGTGCTAGAATCTGGCACGAGAATGACAGTGGCCAGGGGAGGAGTCAAGAGGTGTCCAGCAGAAATTCCGCGGATTAACGGGGGGAAACCGGATGGAAATGAAGAGCGTCACGAGATCGCTGCGGGTTCTGGAAGCGGTCGCCCAGCATCAGCCGGTCACCGTCGGGGAGTTGACGAAACTCTTCGGCCTGCCGAAGTCGACCGTGCAGCGCACCCTGGTCACCCTGGCGGAGGCGGGCTGGCTGCGCGCGAACCGCAGGGACACCACCCGCTGGGAGATCGGCGCCCGGGTGCTGGCCGTACGGCCCGCCGCCCTGCAGGGCTCCAGCCTGTTCGCCGCCGCCCGCGAACCCATGATCCGCCTCCGGGACACGGTGAACGAGACCATCCACCTCTCGGTGCCCGACGCACTGCACAGCATGGTCGTCGTCGACCGCGTCGACTGCGACCATCCCGTACGCACCTTCCACACCATCGGCGACACCTCACCCCTGCACGCCACGGCCACCGGGCGCGCGATCCTCGCCCAGCTTCCGAAGCAGGACGTCGAGGAAGTCGTCGCCCAGGGCCTGGAGCGCTTCAGCGACACGACCCCCGCCGACCCCGACGAGCTGCGCGCCGAACTGGACCGGATCCGCGCCGAGGGCTACGCGATCAACCGGAACCAGTACCGGCCGGGCGTCTGCGCCCTCGCCGCACCCGTGCTCGACGAGAGCGGGACACCGTTGGCCGCCGTGGCCATCTCGATGCCCGACTCCCGGTACGACGTGACACGGGAGCCCGAGTGGGGTGGCCTCGTGACCGGCGCGGCAGAGGAGATCAGCGGACGCCTACTGGGCGGCTGACGGAAGGTGGTGGCCCAAGAAGGCCCCGACCGGAGAGGGCCGGCTCGCACGCGTCGAAGCGTGCAAGCCGGCCCTCGCCGCGTGTCAGGGCAGCCGTCACCCCGGGCCCGACGGGGGGTGTCGGGCCCGGGGCGGCCGCCGCGCGGCACGGCGCGACGAGGGGCAGAGGCGAACGCCCGCCGCTCATCACCGGGCAGGCCAGGGGGCCCCATACACCTCCATGCCGCATGGTGGAACACCATGCTAGAATGCGGCATGAATCATGCCCGCGACTCCGGGGAGGGAGTCGAAGGTGAGTGACCAAGCCAAGCGACTGATGGGGCCCCGGATGGAAATGAAGAGCGTCATCAGGTCACTGCGCATCCTGGAGGCGGTCGCCCGGCACCAGCCGGTCACCGTGGGCGAGTTGACGAAACTCTTCGGCCTGCCGAAGTCGACCGTGCAGCGCACCCTGGTCACCCTGGCGGAGGCGGGCTGGCTGCGCGCGAACCGCAGGGACACCACCCGCTGGGAGATCGGCGCCCGGGTGCTGGCCGTACGGCCCGCCGCCCTGCAGGGCTCCAGCCTGTTCGCCGCCGCCCGCGAACCCATGATCCGCCTCCGGGACACGGTGAACGAGACCATCCACCTCTCGGTGCCCGACGCACTGCACAGCATGGTCGTCGTCGACCGCGTCGACTGCGACCATCCCGTACGCACCTTCCACACCATCGGCGACACCTCACCCCTGCACGCCACGGCCACCGGGCACGCGATCCTCGCCCAGCTCCCGCGTCCCGAGGTCGACGAGTTCGCGACGGGCACGTTCGAGGGGTACGGCGAGGACACCATCACCGACGCCGAGGACCTGCGCACGGAACTCCAGCGGGTCAGGGAGCGTGGCTACGCCGTCAACCACAACCAGTACCTCCAGGGGATCTGCGCCATCGCCGCACCCGTCCTGGACGGTGAGGGCGTCCCGCTGGCCGCCGTGGCCGTCTCCCTGCCTGATTCACGCTTCGAGCCCGGTCGGCTCGCGGAGCTGGGGCGACTGGTGACCGAGACGGCGGCGGAGATCACCGCACGCCACCTGCGCTGAGGGCGCCTTCGGCCCGGCCCGCCCGCCGCGAGGCAGGGCCCTCCCCGTGCCCGGCCAGGAGGACAGAGCGGCCGGGCACGGCGTGGCCCGCGCGGTGCGCGATGCGGCGTAGGTCAGGGCAGGACCGCCGTCATCGCACAGGCACCGCGAGGTACTGGTACTCCAGGAACTCGTCGAGCCCGACCCGGCCGCCCTCGCGGCCGAGCCCGGACTGCTTGACACCGCCGAAGGGGGCGGCCGGGTTGGAGACGAGGCCGGTGTTGACGCCGACCATGCCGACCTCCAGCCGCTCGCTGACCCGCAGGGCGCGGTCCAGGCCCTCGGTGAAGACGTAGCCGACGAGGCCCCAGGGGGTGTCGTTGGCCCGGCGGATCACCTCGTCCTCGTCGTCGAAGGTGAGGATCGCCGCGACCGGGCCGAAGATCTCCGTGTCCATCAGCCGACTGTCGGAGGCGACGCCGGTGAGCACGGTCGGCGGGTAGAAGCAGCCCGGCCCCTCGGGCGTACGGCCGCCGACGAGCACCCGGGCGCCGCGCTCCACCGCGTCGGCCACCAGTTCCTCGACCTTGGCCCGTCCGGTCCGGTCGATCAGCGGGCCGACGTCGACGCCGTCCCGGGTGCCGGGGCCCACGACCAGCGCGCCCATGCGCTCGGCCAGGCGCCGCCCGAACTCCTCCGCCACGGAGGTGTGGACGAAGAAGCGGTTGGCGGCGGTGCAGGCCTCGCCCATGTTGCGCATCTTGGCGACCATCGCGCCGTCGACCGCCTTGTCCAGGTCGGCGTCCTCGAAGACGACGAACGGCGCGTTCCCGCCCAGCTCCATCGACGTCCGCACGACCGCCTCCGCGCTCTGCGCGAGCAGCAGGCGTCCCACGTTGGTGGAGCCGGTGAAGGACAGCTTGCGAATCCGCCCGCCGCGCAGGAGCGGTTCGCACACCTCCCCCGCACGGGAGGTGGTGACGACGTTGAGCACGCCGTCCGGCAGCCCGGCCTCCTTGAGGATCGCGGCGAGAGCCAGGCTGGACAGAGGCGTCTGCGGGGCCGGCTTGAGGATCATCGTGCAGCCGGCGGCGATCGCCGGGCCGATCTTGCGGGTGCCCATGGCCAGCGGGAAGTTCCACGGGGTGATCAGCAGACAGGGGCCGACCGGGCGGCGGGAGAGCAGCATGCGGTTGCGGCCGTCGGGCAGGACGCCGTGACCGCCGTCGATACGCACCGCCTCCTCGGAGAACCAGCGGAAGAACTCGGCCGCGTACGCCACCTCTCCCCTGGCCTCGGCCAGGGGCTTGCCCATCTCGGCCGTCATCAGGTGGGCCAGCTCGTCGGTGCGCTCGACGATGATCTCGTACGCCCGGCGCAGGATCTCGCTGCGCACCCGGGGCGCCGTACGGGCCCACTCCTCCTGCGCCTGGACGGCGGCCTCCTCGGCGCGCTGGGCGTCCTTGGCGCCCGCGTCGGCGACGTGCGCGATGATCTCACCGGTCGCGGGGTCGTCCACGGGCATGGTGGCGCCGTCCGCGGCGTCCGCCCAGGCACCGCCGATGAACAACTGCGTGGGTGTGTCGGTCATGACGTCTCTCCTGGTTGAACGGTCTGATCGGCGGCAGGGTCGAGGAGTTCCGCGAGGTGCAGGGCGCGGACGCCCCGGTCTCCGGCGAGGTGGTCGATCTGGGTGGCGCAGCTGAAGCCGTCCGCGACGACGACGGTCGGCGTGTCTCCTTCGATGGCGGAGATGCCGTCGAGGCGTGGCTTCAGGGCCAGGTCGGCGACGGCCATCGAGGTGTCGTAGTGCTGGGCCTCGAAGCCGAAGTTCCCGGCGAGCCCGCAGCAGCCCTCGGCCTCGTCGACCTTGACCACACCCCATTGGCGCAGCAGGTCGGAGGGGCGGCTGCCCTTGAAGGTGGCGTACTCGTGGCAGTGGGTCTGCAGGACGACGTCGGCCGGCAGCTCGGGGGGCGTCCAGTCGGGGGCGGCCAGGTCGGTCAGGGCGCCGGTGAAGGTGTGGACGCGCTCCGCGACCCGACGGGCGGCGTCCGTGCCGAGGAGCTCGGGCACGTCGCGTTTGAGTGCGGCGGCGCAGCTGGGTTCGGCCACGATGATGGGCCGCTCGTCACCGTTGTCGAGGTGGGCGACCGTACGGGCCATGATGCGGCGGGCGACGGACAGCTGGCCGGTGCTGACCCAGGTCAGGCCACAGCACAGGCCGTCCTGAGCCGTGCAGGGGATTCCCGCGTCGGCGAGCACGCGGCTCGCGGCGCCCGCCACCTCGGGGCGGAAGGCACGGGTGAAGCTGTCGACGAAGAGCAGCGCCTTCGCCGGTTCGCCGGTCCTCGCACCGCGCAGGACCCGGCGAAGCGCGTGCCGGGAGGCGAAGGCCGGGATCCGGCGCTTCGTGGTCACCCCTCCCAGCCGGGCGAGCAGCTTGCCGACCGGTCCGCGCAGCAGCGCGTTGAGGGGGCGGGCGGCGAATCCGGCCAGGGCCGAGGTCAGCGGCAGCCAGCCCAGCGAGTAGTGGGAGCGGGGCCGGATCCTGCCCTTGTAGTGCTGGTGCAGGAACTCCGCCTTGTACGTGGCCATGTCGACGCCGACCGGGCAGTCGCTGGAGCACGCCTTGCAGGACAGACACAGATCGAGGGCGTCCCGTACCTCCGTCGAGCGCCAGCCGTCCTGGACGAGGTCACCCCGCACCATCTCCTGAAGGAGTCGGGCCCGGCCCCGGGTGGAGTCGGTCTCCTCCCCGGTGGCCCGGTAGCTCGGGCACATCACACCGCCCGCGTCGCTGCGGCAGCGGCCCACTCCGACGCAGCGGCGTACCGCGCCCGCGAAGCCGTCCTCGTCATGCGGGAAGGAGAACTCCGTCGCCAGGGGCTGGATCTGGTGCAGCGCGAGATCGGCGTCGAGCGGAGCCGGGGCCACGATCACGCCCGGGTTGAGCAGCCCGTCGGGGTCGAACACATCCTTGAAGGCGGTGAAGGCCCGGATCATGCGGTGGCTGTACATGACCTCCAGCAGCTCACCGCGCGCCCGCCCGTCGCCGTGCTCGCCGGACAGGGTCCCGCCGTGTGCGACGACCAGGGCGGCCGCCTCGTGCAGGAAGCGGCGGGCGGCAGTGCGGCCCACGTCCGTCGCGAGGTCGAAGTCGATGCGCACATGGACGCACCCCGCGCCGAAGTGCCCGTACATCACTCCGGTGAGGACATGGGAGGCGAGCAGCTCGCGGAAGTCCCGCAGATAGCCGGCGAGGTTCTCGGGCGCGACCGCCGAGTCCTCCCAGCCGGGCCAGGCCTCCCCACCGTCGACGAGGCGGGCGGCCAGGCCGGCCCCGTCTTCGCGGACTCGCCACAGGGAGCGCCGTTCGGCCGCGCTCTGCACGACCCGCCCGCCGGTCATCCGGCCCTGTGCCTTGAGCACGTCGAGGAGCTGGGCCGCGCGGGTGTTGACCGTGGCCTCGTCGTCGCCGTCGAGTTCGACGTACAGCCAGGCCCGCCCTTCGGGCAGTCCGGTCACGGAGTCCGGGCCGCGGCGGGCGCGCATGGTGGCGACGATCGCCTCGTCCATGCCCTCCACGGCGGTGGGGTTCCAGCGCAGGATCTCCGACACGTCCTCGGCCGCGTCGACGACATCGTCGTAGCCGAGAGTGAGAAGCGTGGAAGCCTGTGCGGTCGCCACCAAGCGGACCGTCGCGGCGGTGACGACCGCACAGGAGCCCTCGGTGCCGACCAGGGCGCGGGCCATGTCGAAGCCGTGCTCGGGCAGCAGGTGGTGCAGCTGATAGCCGGAGACCTGACGGGGAATGCGGCCCAGCTCGGTACGGATCGGCGCCAGGTTGTCCGCGATCAGACGGCGTACGTCCGCCTCGAGACGGGCGACGATTCCGGCGTCCCGCGGGTCCACCGCGTGCAGTCCGGCGCGGTCGGCGACGGCGCGCACGCCGTCGGCCGTCACGATCTCCAGCGCCTCGATGTGCGAGCTGGTACGCCCGTGCCGCACGGACCGGTTGCCGCACGCGTCGTTGCCGATCATGCCGCCGAGCGTGCAGCGGCTGTGCGAGGACGGGTCGGGGCCGAAGGAGAGCCCGTGCTGGGCGGTCGCGCTCTGCAGCGCGTCGAGGACGACTCCGGCCTCGACACGCGCGGTCCCGCTCGCCGGGTCGATGTCCAGGATCCGGTTCATGTACCGGGAGAAGTCCAGGACAACGCCCGGCCCGACCGCGTTGCCGGCCATGCTGGTCCCGCCGCCGCGCGCGGTGACGGGGACGCCCGTCTCCTTGCAGGCCCGCAACACCGCGACCACGTCGTCGGCGCCGCGGGGGAAGGCCACAGCCTGCGGGGGGACACGGTAGTTGGAGGCGTCGTAGGCGTACTGGCCGAGGGCGCCCTGGCCGGACTCCACCCGCAGGCCGGGAGCCGTCTCGGTGAGGCGGGCCGTCAACCGCGCCACGCTCTCGCTCATCGCGGCGATGCTCCTGAGGTACCGGCCTCCACCGCGGTCGCCCACGCCTGGAGGCCCTCGTCCACCGCCGCCTCGTCGATGACGAGCGCCGGGATCATGCGCACGACCTGGTTCCAGGCGCCGCACAGCAGCAGGAGCAGGCCCTCGTCGATCGCGGCGCGCTGCACGCGGGCGGCGGTCTCGGGGTCGGGGCTGCCGTCCTCGGTGACGAACTCGGTGGCCAGCATCAGCCCGAGGCCGCGCACGTCCCCGATGCCCGGCGTCCGGTCGGCCACCGCCTCCAGGCCGTGCCGCAGCCGCTTGCCCATGGCCTCGGCGTTCTCGACGAGCCTCTCGTCGCGTACGACGTCGAGGGTGGCGACGGCCGCCGCGCAGGCCACGGCGTTGGCGCCGTACGTGCCGCCCTGCGAGCCCGGCCACGCCTTGGCCATCAGCTCCTCGGAGGCGGCGATCCCGGACAGCGGAAAGCCGCTGGCCAGGCCCTTGGCGGTGACGAGGATGTCCGGGGTGACGCCGAAGTGGTCGTGGCCCCAGAAGCGGCCGGTGCGGCCGACGCCGGTCTGCACCTCGTCGAGGATGAGCAGGAAGCCGTGGCGGTCCGCACGCTCCCGCAGGCCTTCCATGAACGCGCGGGTGGCGGGTACGTAGCCGCCCTCGCCGAGCACCGGCTCGACGATGATCGCGGCCGTGTCGGCGGGCGAGGAGATCGTCTGGAGGGTGTAGTCCAGCTCCTTCAGGGCGAAGCGGGTCGCGGTCTCCTCGTCCCAGCCGTAGCGGTAGGCCGACGGGAACGGGGTGACGACCACACCGCTCATCAGCGGGGAGAAGCCGGACCGGAAGCGGGTGCCGGAGGTGGTCATGGAGGCGGCGGCGACCGTACGGCCGTGGAAGCCGCCGTGGCACACGATGACGTTCGGCCGGCCGGTGGCCTGGCGGGCAAGGCGCAGCGCGGACTCGACGGCCTCGCTGCCGGAGTTGGTGAAGAACAGGCTGTCCAGGCCGGCCGGCAGCACTTCGCCGAGCTTCTCGACGAGCTGTCGCAGCGGCTGGTGCATGACGGTCGTGTACTGGCCGTGCACGAGCGTGCCCACCTGCTCCTGCGCCGCCGCCACGACCTTCGGGTGGCAGTGGCCGGTGCTGGTGACGCCGATGCCGGCGGTGAAGTCGAGGTAGCGGCGGCCGTCCTCACCGTAGAGGTGGACGCCCTCGCCCCGGACCGCCACCACTGGCGTGGCCTGGCGAAGGTGCGGCGACAGTGCGGTCATGTTCGTCTCCCGGCCTCGGTGTTCGGTCTGCTGCGGTATCCCGAGCATCTCCGCCGCCCGGCGGCGAGCCAACGCGCGATCTGTCCGGTACGGGCCCGCTGTTCGGACGTTCTGTCAAGCACGGGCCGGAAACGCGGCGCTCGCTGCCTCACCCACCGAGGCGGGACTGCCCTTGCGCAGGTCAGCGAGGCTTGTCACAGTGACCGGGCACTCCCCCTCTCGGCTTCGCTCGGGCGGGGCACCCCCATGGAGACACCGTGAACGACAGCCGTTCGACGGCACGACCGCCGGACATGGGCGGCCCGGACCTCACACCGCCCGCCCGCGCCCTCAGCGTCGCCGACGTCCTTGCTCTGCCCGTCCTGGCCGCCGGCCGGCCCCAGGTCGTGACCGGCGTGACCTTGCTCGACCGGCCGGTCCGCTGGGTCCACATCACCGAGCTGACGGATCCCGCGTCCTTCCTCAAGGGCGGCGAACTCGTCCTGACCACCGGCATGCCCCTGCCCGAGGAGTCCGCGGGCATCCAACGCTATGTCGACGAACTCGCGCGGATCGGGGCGGCCGCCCTGGTCATCGAACTCGTACGGCGCTACCACCGCCCGCCCGACGCACTCGTCCACGCCTGCCGCACCCGCGGGCTGCCCCTGATCACCCTCGCCAAGGACGTCAACTTCCTCGAGGTCACCCAGGTCGTCCACGGCCTCATCCTCGGCCACCAGGCCGAGGCGATGCGCCGCACCCAGCGCATCCACGAGGCGTTCACCACGCTGACGCTGCGCGGCGCCGGACCGGAGGACGTCATGCGCGCGGCAGCCGAGATGAGCGGCCGCACGGTCGTCCTGGAGAATCTGGTCCACCAGGCACTGATCTGCGAACCCTCCGGCGCCACCCTGGAGGAAGCGCTCACCGACTGGGAGCAGCGCTCCAGAGCGACCCCGCCCGGCGACCGCACGAACCGACTCGGGCCGGAAGGCTGGCTCACCGCATCGGTCGAGTATCAAGGTGAACGTTGGGGCCGCGTGACCATGCTGCCCGTCCCCACCATCGAACCGGCCTTCGGACCGGAGCACATCACCGTCCTGGAAAGGACGGCGATGGCCCTGACCGTCGCGCGCCTCACCCACCCGACCCCCTGGGAAAGCACCGCTCACCGCAACGCCCTGCGCGACCTCGTCGAGCAGCGCCACCGCTCCGCAGCGGACGCCTGCGCCCGGCTGGCCGCACTGGGCCTGCCCACCGAGAACAGCCGCTTCCTCACGGTCGTGGTGGACCTCCCCGCGACAGACAGCACAGCGCACCCCGAGGCCCATCTCTCCCAAGCCCTGCGCGCCACGGGAATCCCGGCACTCATCGGCGAACTGAACCCCGGCCGCCTGGGAGTACTGCTCGCCCTGAGCCCCTCACACCCCTGGCAACCCGTGGTCGAACGGCTGAGCCACGTGGCGCGCGACCTCTCCCCGCGGGCCGTCGTGAGCGTCGGCTCGGAGGTCGACCATCTCACCGACACTCCCCGTTCCTTCCACCAGGCGAGCCGCGTGGCCGAGGCCACCCCACCCGACCAGCCTCTCCCCCCGGGCCGCTCCTTCCACGAACTCCGCGATGTCGACCTGCGCCGCCTGCTGTACGCGCTCCGCGAGGACACCCGGATCCAGGAATACGCCGAACGACGACTCGGCCGACTCCTCGATCACGACGCCCGGCACGGCACCGACCTGCTGACGACCCTCCGCCACTACCTCGACGTGGCCGGCAACAAAACCAGCGCCGCCCGCCGCGGCGGTCTGTCGCGCGAAACGTTCTACCAACGCCTGCGCACCATCGAACGCCTCCTCGGCTGTGACCTCGAATCCGGCGCACAGCGCACCGAACTGCACGTGGCCCTCACGGCTCTCGACATGCTGCGAGTCCACTGACGGCTCCGAGAAACCTCGCGTCACCGCCGCGCGACCTCAGCGGTCCGGCCCTCGCCGGCACGATCACCCCGCCAGGGCAGAGGCGACGGCACACACGGAGCGCGCGGCGTCAAGCGGCTCCTGCATGCCGGCCACCATGCAGACGAAGCCGGCGCCCCGCCGACCGGCACACCGTGTCATTCCGAAGGAATGCGAAACTCGAATTCGGGACGGTCCCACGGCACGGCGGGCGGGTTCGCGAACGCGGTCCCGGTCCGCACCGCACCAACACGGTGGTAGAAGTCCTCGGCGGGAACATGCGACACGACCTTGACACGGTCGAGCCCGGTGGCACGGGCCTCGGACTGCATGTGCGCCACGAGCAGCCGTCCGATACCCCGTCCCTGCGCTTCGTCGGCGACGAACAGCAGGTCGAGCTCCGGTGGCGCGAGAACGAGCGAGTAGAACCCGAGGACCCGGCCTCCAGGCTCGTCGGCGCCGACGGCCACGAAGGCGCGGTGGGCCTCGATGTAATCAGGGCCGACCGTGTAGCCCGCCACTGCGGCCGCGTACTTACCCTCGTAGGCGCCTGAGCCACGCACGAGCCGCGTGAGCCGTTTGGCATCCCGCGCGACGGCCCTCCGTATCGTGATCGGCCGGCTGATCGGGGAAGTGCGTGAACTCATCGGGAGAGTATGTCGCACCGACGAGTGCCTTCCGGCTGCGGGTCGACTGCTCGGGCAGACGTTCCTGCACCGCTCCCTCGCGGACGGTCGCAGGCACCGAGGATGGCCACGGGGCGGAAGAACGTGCCCGCCGAGCCCGGTCGGAGCAGCACGGGCACCAGCAGGAGCGAAAGCGCGAAGCGGTCCGCTACCAAGACGCCCTGATTCGTGCCGGGGAAGGCCGACGGCACCTCAACTCAGCGCCGGCTTTCGCAGTCGCCGCCAGTCCATGAGGCCCTCGTCCGGGGCACGCCGGGACGGTGGCGGGGTACGCGGACGCGCAGAGCCCGGTGGTGGATCGTGCACCGTACGGGCGTCGGCAGGGTCGGAGCCTCACCGTCGCCCCCGCCCTCGATCTCGGGCTCGTCCGCCTCGATGACGACCTACCGGGCGGTCGGACTGGTGAGGCCGGGCGCGTGCTTCTCCGCGAGCAACTCGGCTGCCTGCGCGGCGTTGTCGACGTCGACGCCCAGGACGGCGAGGGCACCTGAATCCACGACCTCACGGCGCCCGAGGCCCGCGAGGTCGCCCGTCCGGTAAGGGTTGTCGAGGATGGTGCGGACCTTGTCGTCGCGTAGGCGGGACTCTGCACCACGGCTGGCTAGGTACCGAAGGATGCGTGGTCGACAAAGGCTCGATCACCGATGAATCCGAGGTCGACACGGAGTTCGACGCCTTCGGTGAGCGCGTCCAGGCAGGTCGACGGGTCGTCCCTGTCCAGACCGAGGTCGAGGGCGACGTGGTTGCGGGCTCCGTCGACACACCACTCACGCTGACGGGGTGAACGACGGCATCAACCGGCACTGCCTGCACCGGTCATCTGATGGAACGTCATTTTTCTTGTTCTGCAAGCACGTTGCAGGACATGCTGTGATCCATCTGTGAACTACTGCCCCATGGAGGAACGTCAGTGCCACTCAACCCCCCACTGACTCCACGTTCGAGAGGGCGCCGAAGACTGGCCGTCGGAGCCCTGGTCACCGCGCTGTTCGGCCAACTGCTCGCCGGCACCGCCGTCGCCGCCCCCACGGACACGGCACCCTCGGCCAAGACTCCGTCGCCCGGGCGCATAGCCTGGGAACCATGTGAATCACCCTCGGGCCAGGGCACTTTCGAGTGCGCCACCGTCGAGGTTCCCGTGGACTGGAAGCGCCCGCGCGGCGCCACCATCGACCTGGCCCTCGCCCGCCACCTGGCGACCGACCCCGAGCACCGCATCGGCTCGCTGCTGATCAACCCCGGTGGCCCGGGCGGCTCCGGCGTCGGCTTCGCTTTCAGCGCCCCCGAGTCCTTCTCGCCCGAACTGCTGGAGCGTTTCGACATCGTGGGCTTCGACCCCCGCGGCGTCGGCCTCAGCAACCCGGTGATGTGCGACGAGGACCGGGTGGCCGCACAGGGCGCGCTGCTCTACCCGGACAGCGCTTCGTCCTTCGCGGCCCTCCGTGAGGCGAACCGCGCGCTCGGCGAGAACTGCCGCGACCTCACCGGCCCGCTCGTCGACCACATGGACACCGCGAGCGTCATCCGCGACATGGAGGCGATCCGCGTCGGCCTCGACGAGAAGCGGATCAGCTACTACGGCGTCTCGTACGGGACCGGGATCGGCCAGCAGTACGCCGAGCGCTATCCGCACCGCGTCCGCGCGATGACGCTCGACTCCAACATGGACCACAGCCTGGACACGTGGAACTACCAGAGGACCGAAACCGTCGCGATGGAGGAGTCGTACGGCCAGTTCGCCGACTGGTGCGCCCGTACGCCGTCCTGTGTGCTCCACGACCGTGACGCCCGCGCCCTGTTCGACTCGCTCTACCAGCGCGCCGAGGCCGGTGAGCTGGTCCTGCCGGGCGACCCGCCCTACACCGTCACCACCCAGGATCTCCAGGGCGTCGCCTTCGGCTACATGTACGACCCGGCCACCTGGTTCGACTTCGCCCAGTTCCTCGCCGACACGGACGCCGCCGACCCCGCCGCGGGACAGACGCTCCGGCAGCGTGGCGAGCCGACCCCGTTCGGATATCTGCCGGTGATGTGCCAGGACTACGACTTCGACGTGTCCTCGTACGCCACCCTCGCCCGCTACGAGCGCAAGCTCGCCCGGCTTGCCCCCGTCACCCGGCTCAGCTCCCTCGCCTGGACCGACCTGACCGGCTGCCAGGACTGGCCGACCGAGGTGACCAACCCGCCGCACCGGCTCCGTGTCGACGGCACCCCGCCGATCCTGCTGACCAACAGCCGTTACGACGTGGCCACCCCACACTCCTGGGGCTCCAACGCGGCCCGTCAGATCGGCCGCGAGGCCGTGTTCCTCACATACGACGGTGCCGGCCACGGCGACTACTGGCTGAGCCCGTGCGCACGTGACGCCATCGACACCTACCTCATCACCCTCAAGGCCCCCCGCAAGGGCACCCACTGCCCCGCGGTCTGGCCGGCCGGGCCCTCCGCCCAGCGGCAGTCGCCGAGCGGTGGTCTCGTCAACCCGCTGCCCGACCTGCTGGGCGCAGGCACGCACCGGTGAGCGCCGCGACGCGGCCTGATCCGACACAGACCTGACCGAGAGGGCGCGGCCCTGGCCACCGGAGCCGCGCCCCCTCGCACGCGTCGGACGCCGCTCGTCCAGTCGTCGGCCACGCCGACCATCAGGCGGTCGGGCAGTTGGTCACCCCGAACGGCAGCCCGACACGGACACCGATCTACGTCCCGCCCGCGACTTCCGGCGAACCGGGTGTCGGAACATCAGCGAAGACCTCGACGGCAGCGACCAGGCCGGTCAGCTCCAGCGGCCCGCGCCCCTGTTCGTCGGGGCCCGCCAGCCGCGGCCTGCTCCCACCTGCCCCTGCCCGGCGCATCCCGTACACCAAGGTCCCAGACCCGGCGGAGTCCAGCAAAGTCAGCATTAGGTCAGCAAGAGTCCTGCCACAGTTGCCCACAGGCACGCACACTGTGGAATCGCCCAACCGCACCGGCTCGACCCAGCCGGCTGTTCAGACGCCTTCCGGTAGGCAGCTGGAAGGCAGTAGGAAATCCTCGACCGCCTTCCACCCAACGGTCAGCTAAGCTGACTCGTTCCCGCAGGTCAGCGCACCCTTCCCCGCGGTTTCAACGACACCCGCGGCAGTTCCGGTGCGGGCAGCGGATCCCCGTCGTACCCCTTCACCTCACCGAACCGCGACCCTTCCATCCAGTCCTGGCGCGCCTGCTCGATCTCCTCCTGCGACCGTCCGATCCAGTTCCAGAACATGATCAGCTCCTCCTCGAAGGGCTCGCCGCCGAGGAGCATGAGGGAGGCGTCCGAGTCGGCGCGCAGGGGGAGTTCGGTGCGGCCGCAGCCGAGGTAGAGCATCGAACCGGGGAGGACGGGGACGCCGTCGACGTGGGCCTCGCCGGCCATGGCGAGGACGGCGTACTCGAAGTCGGGTTCGAGCGGGAGGCGGACGTCCGCGCCGGGGGCCAGCGTGAGGTCGGCGCCGACGATCGGCGTGAAGGTCGTGCCGGGCGAGGTCGCGCCGTCCAGGGAGCCGAGGACGAGGGTGGCGCTCAGGCCGGCGGCCGTGACGACGGGCAGGTCGGCGTGGTGCTCGAAGCGCGGGTCGGTGTGGCGGTGGCTGTCCGGCAGCGCCACCCAGAGCTGGGCGCCGTGCAGGAAGCGGGCGTGCGATGTCGGGCTCTCCTCCGAGTGGCTGATGGCCCTCCCGGAGGTCATCAGGCCCAGTTCGCGCGGCCGGATCGTCTGCAGGCTGCCCGTGGAGTCACGGTGCAGCACCTCGCCCTGGTGCAGCCAACTGACCGTCTGCAGGCCCATGTGCGGGTGCGGCGGTACCTGCATACCGGGCTCGTCGGCGATGTCGTCCGGACCGTAGTGATCGACGAAGGCCCAGGCGCCCACCATGCGGCGGCCCAAGTTGGGCAGCAGCCGCCGCACCTCGGTGGACTCACCGAGCTTCACCCGGCGGGGGCTGAGTAGTTCACGTACCGGCTCGGCCACCACGAAGCCCCGGCCACCGCACACCGCGGGCACCGCCTCGCGATCAAGATTGCTCATGCTGCACAACCTAGACCCGTCCGGCTCCCTCCGTCAGCCGTCCCCCGTCAGCCAGCCCCGTCAGCTCCCCCGACAGCCGCCCGCCCGTCCCGGGACTCGCGCGGCGCATCGCACAGGGCTCGCACGACGCATCGCACGGGGCTTGCACGGCGCATGCACCGCCGCGCCGGGAAATAGTAGCCATGACTATAGTAGCCATGTACGGTATTTGGATGAGTTCGGATTTCAAGGGCGCCACGCCCGGTTTTCTCGTCTGGCGGCTGTCGGTGAAGTGGCGGGTCGCGGTGGATCGCGCGGTCGCTCCGCTGGGGCTGACGCACGCCCAGTACGCGCTGGTCGCGTCCTTGTACGGCATGCACCGGACCGGACAGCGGCCGAGCCAGCGGGAACTCGCGGACCACACCGGCCTGGAAGCCCTGTACGTCTCCAAACTGGCCCGCGCCCTGGAGAGCGCCGGGCTGCTGGAACGCGCCCGGGACCCCCGCGACCCCCGTGCCGTGCGATTGGCGCTCACCGAGCAGGGGCGCGACGTGACCCGGCGCGCGATCGAGGTGGTCCAGGGGCTGCTGCGACAGCTGCTGGAACCGCTCGGCGGCCTGGACTCCGCCCGCACCCACCAGTTCACCCGCGAGCTGACCACCCTGCTCGACGTACCGCTCACCCCTTCCATCGAGCACGCACACGACAAGGAGCAGTCATGACCACCACCGCACCCACCGTCGACGGCCGGGTCGTCGCCCTCGCCCACTACGCGAGCCGCGCGGTCCTGGAGCGCGTGCTGGCCGGCCACGGCCTGACGTTCCAGCAGTCGGTGGCCCTCCGGGTCTTCGCGGTCGCCGACGGACCCGTCGAACGGGACGGAGTCGTGCACCAGGTCGTCGGCTCCCTCAAGGTCGAGCCGGCCGACATACGGGCCGTCGTCGAGGAGTTGCTCTGCGCCGGTCTGGTGGAGACGGACCCGGAGCGACCGTCCCGCCTCAGGGTCACCGACGCCGGACGGGAGGCGTTCACCATGTCGGCTGCCGAGACCGCGCCCGTCTCCGCCCGGATCTACGCCGGCATCCCCACCGAGGACCTGCTGACCGCCGGTCGCGTCCTGACCCTCGTCACCGAGCGCGCCAACGCGGAACTCGCCGCCGCGAGGCCGGGTGCGGAAGCCGTAGGAAAGGCGGTGGAATAGTCACCGGCAGGCGGGGGTTGTGCGCCTCGAAGGAGGCACCGGTGAACACCACGTACTACGACCACGGAACACCCGCCGAGCGCTGGGAGCGCGCCCGGATGTTCTTCGACGCCAAGGACTACGCCGCCGCCGCACGTGTCCTCGGCCCGCTGGTCGAGGAGGTCCCGGAGCAGACCGGCCCCCGGCTGCTGCTGGCCCGCGCCTACTACCACTCGGCCCAACTACGCCGCGCCGAGGCCGAGTTGCGCCTCCTCGTCGAGCGGGACCCGGTGGAGCAGTACGCCCGGCTGATGCTGGGCCGCACGCTGGAGCGGCAGGCCCGCCACCGGGAGGCGGAGACCCACCTGCGGATCGCCTCGGCGCTCGCGGGCGACTTCGAGCGGCTGTAGACGGCGGAGGAGGCGGAGGCGTATCAGCACCACGAGGGGGCGCGTCCGGTCCGGACGCGCCCCCTCGCACCGCTTCGCCTCCCCGGGGAGGCCCGCGTCGATCCCGCCCGGCCGCCCTACTTCGCCTCCGCCCGGCCGCCGTACTTCGCCTCCGCCCGGCCGCCCTACTTCGCCTCCGCCCGGCCGCCGTACGACCGCTTGCCGCGCCGGTGCGCGATCTCGCCCAGGACGACGTCCACCGCGATGAACACGGCGAGCGGGATGCCGAGGAGAGGGACGAAGTAGCCGAGGACGGCGATGAGGGCGAGGGCCGGGACCAGGATCTGCGGCGGCACGTGCTGCCAGGCGCCGCGCGGGATCGGGCGGCCGAACGACGAGGCGCGGCCGCGCAGCCACCACATGCGGTAGCCCCAGAGGATCAGCACGACCAGGGAGGCCGCCAGGGCCATGAGGAGGAGCTGGTTCGCCAGCCCGAACAGCACGCCCGTGTGACCGTCGATGCCCCAGCGGGAGAGTTTGGCGAGGACGGGGAAGTCGGCGAACCGGAGCGTGTCGGTGACCTCGGCGGTCGCCGGGTCCACGGCCACCGCGTCCTGCTTGGTGGGCCAGCTGCGCTGGACCTGCTTGACCACGTACGTGGAGGACGCGTCGGCGGGCGGCACGATCTCCACCGGGTCGCCGAGGCCGTCGGCCCGCGCGGCGGCGAGGATCTTGTCCAGGTCGCCCTCGGGGGCGGCCCCTTCCTCCGCCGAGCCGCCGCCGTGATCCCCGTGGTCGCCCGCGGCGGCGGAGATCGCCGGGGTGGCCTGGTGGAGTTCGGTGCGCAGGACCTCGATGTTGGCGCCCGCGTAGGTCGACCAGGTCAGGCCGGTCGCCGAGAGGAAGAAGAACCCGGCGGCGGCCCAGACGCCGACCGTGCCGTGCAGGCCCAGCGTGCGGCGGCGGCCACTGGTGCCGCGCACCTTGCGCTGGGCGCGGCGGCGGGCGAACCAGAGCACGAGGCCACCGCCGGAGATGACCCACAGCCAGCTGGCGGCGAGTTCGCTGTACAGGCGGCCGGGTTCGCCGAGCTGGAGATTGGCGTGGAACTTGTCGATCCAGGTCCGCACCGGCAGTGCGCCGGTCGAGCCGTACTGCTCCAGGGCGCCGCGCACCTCCGCCGTGTACGGGTCGACGAACACCGCGAGCGCGTTGCCCTCGTCGATGCCCTCGACGCCCGTCAGCATCACCCGGGTCGTCGCGTCGTCCTCCGGAGAAGGGCGTACGGCGGAGAGGGTGCCCTCGGGGTGCTCCTTGCGGGCGGCGGCCACCTGCTCGGAGATCGGCAGCTTCGCGTCGCCCACCTCGGCGACGGTGGTCTGGTCCGCGTAGACGAACTTCTCGATCGAGAACGAGGCGGCGTACAGTCCGCCGGTCAGGGCGGCGACCAGCAGGAACGGGGCGACGAGGACGCCCGCGTAGAAGTGCAGCCGCAGCACGAGCGGCCGGAGCGAAGCCCAGCCCCTCGTGGCGCCGTCGGGCTTGGCGACGGGTTTCTGGGACTCGTCCGTCTCGGTCGAGGGGGCGATGGTCATCGGCGGGTGCTCCGGGATGCGGGGACGTCGTGGCGGTTCAGTAGTCGGACCGTGAGGGCTTCGAGTTCCCGGCACTTCGTGTGACGCGGGTCACATGCGCGGGCGCCACGTCGGTCGCCCGCCCGCCCGCCCGCTCGCGGGCGGGCGGGCGGGCGGGCCATCGAGTGAGCCGCCTCGCGTCGCACGACCCCGGTTGGCATCCTGGCCCGATGGCTTCTGAACGTGACCGCGCCGACTCCCGTCCCCTGAGCGACCGGGTCGAGGAACTCCTCGCCCACGAGGGGCCGCTGCCGATCGTCGCCGCGGGCGACCCGGTGCTGCGCCGCACCGCCGAGCCCTTCGACGGCCAGCTCGACCCGGGTCTCCTCGCCCGCTTCGTCGCCGCGCTGCGCGCCACCATGCACGCGGCGCCCGGCGTCGGTCTCGCCGCGCCCCAGGTCGGGGTGCCCCTGCGCATCGCGGTGATCGAGGACCCCGCGCCGGTCCCGGAGGAGGTACGGCTGACCCGGGGCCGGGTGCCGCAGCCGTTCCGGGTGCTGGTCAATCCCGTGTACGAGGCCGTGGGGCCATTCCGGGACGCGTTCTTCGAGGGCTGTCTGAGCGTGCCGGGCTGGCAGGCCGTGGTGGCGCGGCACGCCAAGGTGCGGCTCCGGGCGCTCGACGAGCGGGGGCGGGCGGTGGACGAGGAGTTCTCGGGGTGGCCGGCCCGGATCGTCCAGCACGAGACGGACCATCTGAACGGCACGCTCTACCTCGACCACGCCGAGCTGAGGTCCCTCTCCTCCAGCCAGGCGATGGCCGACCGCTGGAACGACCCGACCCCGGTCCGGGCCGCCCGGGCGCTGGGCTTCCTGCTGCCCGACTGAGCTGGGCGCCCGGACCCGGCCGGTTCAGCCCCGGTACGCCTCCAGCAGCCGCAGCCACACCTCGCTGATCGTCGGGTACGAGGGCACCGCGTGCCAGAGCCGGTCGACCGGGACCTCCCCGACGACGGCGACGGTGGCGGAGTGGATCAGCTCACCGACGGCGGGGCCGACGAAGGTGACGCCGCGCAGGATCTCGCGGTCCAGGTCGACGACCATGCGGGCGCGGCCCCGGTAGCCGTCGGCGTACAGGCCCGCCCCCGCGACGGAGGAGAACTCGACGTCGACCGCGCGGACGCGGTGACCGGCCTGTTCGGCCTCGGCGAGGGAGAGGCCGACGGCGGCGGCCTCGGGGTCGGTGAAGACGACCTGGGGGACGGCGGCGTGGTCGGCGGTGGCCGCGTGGGCGCCCCAGCGGTCGCTCTCCAGGAGCGGGACCCCGGCCGCGCGGGCGGCGACGGCGGCCCCGGCGATCCGGGCCTGGTACTTGCCCTGGTGGGTGAGGAGCGCCCGGTGGTTGACGTCCCCGACCGCGTACAGCCAGTCGCTGCCCGTCACCCGGAGACTGTCGTCCACCTCCAGCCACGAGCCGGACTCCAGGCCCACGGTGTCGAGGCCGAGGTCGTCGGTGCGCGGGGCGCGGCCGGTGGCGAAGAGGATCTCGTCGGCCTCCAGCCGGTCGCCGGTGTCCGTGCGGGCCACCACGGTCCCGTCCTCGCGGGACACCGCCGTCACCGACGTACCCGTCCGCACGTCGACGCCCGACTCGGCGAGCGCCTCGGCGATCAGTTCACCGGCGAAGGGCTCCATCCGGGGCAGCAGGCCCTTGCCGCGCACCAGGACGGTTACCTCGGAGCCGAGGGACCGCCAGGCGGTGGCCATCTCGACGGCCACGACACCGCCGCCGACGACGATCAGGCGGCCGGGGACCGTCTGCGCGCTGGTGGCCTCGCGACTGGTCCAGGGCTTGACCTGCGCGAGTTGCGGCAGGTCGGGCAGGAGGGCGCGGCTGCCGGTGGCGACGACCACCGCGTGGCGGGCGGTGAGGACCTGACGCCCGCCGTCGGGGGTCTCCACGACGACCCGGCGGGGTCCGGCCAGGCGCGCGTGGCCCCGGTACAGGACAGCCCCGACGCTCTCCAGCCAGCCGACCTGGCCGTCGTCCTTCCAGTGCGCGGTCTCGTAGTCGCGGTGGGCGAGCACCTCGGCGGTGTCCAGCGGGCCCTGGACGAGGTGGCGCAGGCCGGGTACGCGGCGGGCGTCGGCGCGGGCGATCGCGGGGCGCAGGAGGGCCTTGCTCGGCATGCACGCCCAGTACGAGCACTCGCCACCGACCAGTTCGCTCTCCACGATCGCCGTGGACAGGCCGGCCGCGCGGGTGCGGTCGGCGACGTTCTCTCCCACGGGTCCGGCACCGAGCACCACGACGTCGTACTCGGCCGGTGTCGCGTCGCCCGCTGTTCCTTCGGTGTTCTCCGTGTCCGTCATGGGGTCAGTCTGGTTGCTGGTGTGCGCGACGGCCAAACGGGTACGCGCGCGGAATACGCCGCCGCGGGGCGGCGTTGTCGAGTGCGGCTCGCCCCCGAGCACCGAGACCAGGAAGAGGGATGCACGCCATGAGCAGCACCGTGGAGCTGACCAAGGAGAACTTCGACCGGACGGTCACCGAGAACGAGTTCGTTCTGATCGACTTCTGGGCGTCCTGGTGCGGGCCTTGCCGGCAGTTCGCCCCGGTCTACGAGAAGGCCGCCGACGACAACCCGGACCTGGTGTTCGGCAAGGTGGACACCGAGGCCCAGCCGGAGCTGGCGCAGGCCTTCGGCATCCAGTCCATCCCGACGCTGATGATCGTCCGTGACCAGGTCGCCGTGTTCGCGCAGCCGGGCGCGCTGCCCGAGGCCGCGCTGACCGACGTCATCGGGCAGGCCCGGAAGCTGGACATGGACGAGGTCCGCAAGGCCGTCGCCGAGCAGCAGGCGCAGGTCGAGCAGAACGGCCAGTAGCCGGCCGTCTCACCAGGCCGGCGGCAGCCCCGTGTAGTGGGCTGCCAGTTCGGCGGCCGCCTGGCGGGAGGCGGTGATCCGGCGCAGCCCGGCGAGCTGGAGGCGGTGGTCGAAGGCGCCGCCGTCCGGCAGCGTGTGCAGCATCCTGGTCATGTCGTACGAGAAGCGGGTCGTCCGCCAGACCCGGTCGAGGCACACCTGTGAGTAACGGTCCAGGAGTTGTGCCGTTCCGTGGGTGTACAGCTCGACGAGGGCGCGGGCGACGGCGCACACCTCGTACACCCCGAGGTTGAGGCCCTCGGCGCCGGTGGGTGCCACGGTGTGGGCGGCTCCCCCGGCGAGCAGCAGCCGGCCGTGCCGCATCGGCTCGTGGACGTGACTGCGCATCGGGGTCACAGACTTGGCGGTGACCGGTCCGCGTTCCAGGGTCCGGTCGGCGTCGATGGCGAAGCGCGCGGCCAGTTCGTCCCATATACGTTCGTCGGGCCAGTCGGCGGGGTCGGTGCCGCTGGGAACCTGGAGGCAGAACCGGGACACCGACGGTGAGCACACGCTGTGCAGGGCGAACCCGTGGTCACCGCGCGCGTAGATCGACTCCTCGCGGGACGGCGGGACTTCGGCCAGGACGCCGAGCCAGGAGAACGGGTGCTCGTGCTCGTACACCCGGCGGGCCGAGGCCGGGAACACATGGCGGGAGATGCCGTGGAAGCCGTCGCAGCCGACCACCCACTCGCAGGACAGCTCCTCCTGGTACCCGTCGTGGACGAAGTGCACCACCGGCCGCTCGCCGAGCGGGCCCTCGACACCGATCGCCTCCGCCTGGAACAACAGCGTCGGCCCGTCCGCGAGTTGGAGGGCGACGAGGTCGTTCACGATCTCCGCCCGGGGATAGATCGTGACGGTACGGCCGTCGGTGAGGGCCGGGAGGTCGAGGCGGTGCCGTTCGCGGTCGAAGCGCAGTTCGATGCCGTGCTGGACCACACCCTCGCTCTCCAGGCGCGCGGCGGCCCCGCACGCGCGCAGCGCGTCGACGGTGCCCTGCTCCAGCACACCTCCGGCCGACGGCACCACCGGCCGCCGCTCCACGTGCGCGCGGGTCCGGCTCTCCAGGACCACGCAGTCGATGTCCGCCCGGTGCAGCAGCCGGGCGAGGAGGAGCCCGGCGGGGCCCGCTCCGATGATGCCGACCTTCGTGCGCATGACGCGCCTCCCGAGGCGGGCGGTCCGTCCCGCCCTGTCCGCCCAGCCTCGCCCGTTCGGCCCCGCCCGTCCAGCCGTGTCCGTACGGCCGTGTGCGTTCAGCCCTGCCCGCTCGGCCGTGTGTGCGTTCAGCCGTGTGCGTTCAGCTCGATTCGCGGTGGACGATCCTCGCGCCCAGGACGTCGTGGGTGGTGGGGACCGAGGCGGGGTCGCGCACCACGCGGTCGACCAGTTCCGCGAGGTGGCGTCCGGACGGCAGCTCCAGGTGGACGGTGCTCAGGCGGGGCCGCAACAGCCGGCCGAGCATCAGGTCGTCGGCCCCGACCACGGCCGTCTCCCCGGGGATGCCGATGCCTTCGTCCTGGAGGGCCCGCATCACCAGCATCGCGTACTCGTCGTTGTACGCGAACACCGCGTCCAGCCCGAGCGAGCGCCAGTCGCGGGCGAGCCGGGCGGCGGCCGCCTCGTCGTAGGCGAGCGGCAGCTCGGTGACCGTGGCCTCGGTGCCCTGCACCGCGCGTCGTACGCCGGCCAGGCGGGGCTGGGAGAAGACCCCGAAGCCGGGCTCGTCGGGCACCACGACACCGATGCGGCGGCGGCCGCTCTCGACCAGGTGCCGGCCGGCGCTGTGGCCGACGCCCGCGTGGTCCAGGATCAACGCGTGGGCGCCCTCGACGGGTTCGGGGGTGAGGGTGACGACGGCCTTGGCGCCGGAGCGCTTGAGCACGGCCACGCCCTGCGGGCCGAGACCGACGCCGGGCATGATGACCGCGACCGGGCGCAGTTCGGCCCAGGCGCGGGCGGCGTCGTCGCCGCGCAGCCCTAGGCCGCCGTGCTGCACGACGGTGTAGTCGAGTCGGCTGAGGGCCCACTGGATCTCGTTGATGAACTGGCTGTAGAGCGGCCCGATGGGAACGTTCGGGGTGGGCATCAGCACCAGGCGGCTGTGGCCGGCGCGCAGGCTGCGGGCCGCCGCGTGGGGTACGTAGCCGAGTTCCTTGGCGGCCTCGTGGACCCGGCGACGGGTCGGCTCGCTGATGCGGACGGCGCTGGTGTTGTTCAGGACGTAGCTGACCGTCGCACGTGAGACACCCGCGAGACGTGCCACGTCGGCGCTCGTGGGCACGGATCGCTGCAGGGGCGAGGGCGGGGCGGGCTCTTTCGGTATCTGCACCATGAGGAGGGCATCCTTGCAGAAGTGGTGAAGGTCGTTCCGGCCGGGGGACCGTCGGCCGTGCGGGGGCTGGGGGTCGGACCACCGATCTTTGTGGCTGGGCAGTTTGGCGAATGTGTTCGAAATCTGTTCAATCGGGCGGCCATTTCACGCCACCTCCACATGAGTACGTGCGCGGGGACTCCACACGCACGTTTGGCCTGCTTTCCGCACCGGACCGGAGTGCGGGCGGACGGCCCGGGTCCCGTCCCCCGGCGGCCTCGTGACGAGACGTCACATCGGGGTTCCGTCGGTGACGGGGTCCGATCCGCTGTTCGGGGTCGGCGGCGGGTGAGCGGTCGCGTGCCTGGCCAGGCCGTGCGACCGGCTCGCGCGGGGGCACGCGCGCGCAGGTCCCCGCCGTCGGTACGGCGACCGCCCGCCGGGGGCACGGCACGGGGTGCCGACACGCGAAAGCTATGGCGTGAACTGTGTGCTCGACGCGGGTGCGTACGCGGGCGCCGCGCCCGCCGGCCGTGCCGCTCCGGGCGACCAGCGGACCACCCGCCGGATGGCGGACAACCACCGCCGTACGACGGCGTCCGCGCGCTTGCCGCGGCGCTCATCATCGCGGTACGAACCGTTGGCACACGTCGCGGTACGCCCCGTCGGCAACGCGTCGCGGTGCGCGCCGTGGATGCGGAACCCGCACGAGGAGAAGCCATGACCATGACCCCGCCCCCGTTCGATCCGGAGCTCGCGGCGGCCCTGGAGGCGATCAAGGACCTGGTGCCGCGCGGGCTGACCATGGAGGACATCCCGGCGATGCGCCAGGGGCCCGGCATCGCGCTGATGGCCCAGCTGGACCTCACCATGGACGGTTTCTTCGAGGTCGAGGACCGGCTGGTGCCGGGGCCCGAGGGGGAGCCGGAGATCTCGCTGCTCATCTGCCGCCCGGCCGCGCCCGCGACACCGGGTCCGCTGCCGGTGATCTACCACGTCCACGGCGGCGGCATGATCGTCGGCAACAACCGGGTCGGTGTGGACGCGCCTCTGGCCTGGGCTCGGGAGCTGGGCGCGGTCGTGGTGTCCGTGGAGTACCGGCTGGCCCCCGAGCATCCGCATCCGGCGCCCGTCGAGGACGTCTACGCGGGTCTGCTGTGGACCGCCGGGCACGCGGACGAGATCGGGGGCGACGCCGAGCGGATCGTCATCGCGGGGGCGAGTGCGGGTGGCGGACTGACCGCCGCACTGGCCTTGCTCACGCGGGACCGGAAGGGCCCCCGGCCGATCGGGCAGGTGCTGCTGTGCCCGATGCTCGACGACCGCAACGACACGCCGTCCGCCCACCAGATGGCGGGGCGGGGGGTGTGGGACCGGACGGCCAACGAGACGGGGTGGACGGCGTTGCTCGGGGAGCGGCGGGGTGGGGCCGATGTGTCCCCCTACGCGGCGCCGGCGCGGGCGGAGGATCTGAGCGGGTTGCCTCCGGCGTTTCTGGATGTGGGGTCGGCGGAGACGTTCCGGGACGAGGTCGTCGCGTACGCGTCCCGGTTGTGGCAGGCGGGCGGGGTCGCGGAGCTGCATGTGTGGCCCGGGGGGTTCCACGGGTTCGACGGGTTCGCGCCTCAGGCGGCGGTGTCGCGGGAGTGCCGGGAGGCGCATGTGCGGTGGGTTCGGCGGTTGCTCGGGGAGTGAGTGGGCCCGGGAGCGGGGGGGGCGAAGCCCCTGCTCCTCAGGGGCGCGGGGAACTGCGCGGCCGGCCCCCACCGGGCCCGCGGACGAACGCCCCTCCCCGCCGGCGGAGACATGTCGCACTATGAGGGGTATGAAAGAGCTGGCGGGGCGGTTGACCGCGGTGGATCCGGATGCGGGGGCCGCCGTGCGGGTCATCGCGTACTTCGACACGCTGGCCGAGGCGCGGGCCGGTCTGGAGGCGATGGTGCGGGGCGCGGCCGTGCTGGCCGGGTGTCCCGCGCGGCTCGTCGACGCGGAGCGGCACGTGCGGGTGCGGGTGGAGCCCGACGGGCGGCGCCACGACAGCGAGGTTCCGCCGGACCCGGCCTGGCCCTCCGCCGCGCTCGTGCCGGACGGTGTGCCCGCGCTGTGGCTGGAGCGGGCCGGGGGCGGTGAGCCGAGCGTGGTGGACGCCGTCATCCTGGAGCGGGCCGCCGGTGCGCTCCGGGTGGTGCTGGACCGGACCCGGGGCCGGGCGCCCCTCTCCCCCGCCGACGACCCGGCACTCGTGGAGACGGTCCTCGACCCCACCGCCACCGAGCAGGCCCGCCTGCGTGCCGCCCGGCGCCTCGGCCTCGACCCCGACGATCCCACCACCCTGGCGCGAGCCCTCGCCCCGCTGGGCGGCCGGCCCCGCATCCTGCGCGTGCGCGCGGCCCGGGTCGGCGAGGAGGGGCTGCCCGCCGGGCGGGTCGGTGTCGGGCCCGCGGTGTCCGTGCAGGAGCTGCCCGAGTCGTGGGCCGGCGCGCGGACCGCGTTGCGGTTCACCGCCGAGGGCACCGCGCAGGACCCCGGTGAGCGTGTGGTCCACGCCGACGACCTCGGCGCGCTCGCCCTCCTCGCCCAGCTGGTCGCACCGGGGGCGGAACCTCCGCCGGACGTACGGGATCTGGAGCGGGCCGCGGCCGACTCGCCCTGGATGCTCGCCACGCTCCACGCGGTCGCCACGACGGCGAGCCTGCGGGCGGCGGCCACCGGCGTCAACGTCCACCACTCCACCCTCCAGGACCGCCTGACCCACGCGGAGGCCCTCCTCGGCTGGCCCGTCCGCACACCACGGGGCCGGCTACGGCTCCACCTGGCCCTCACGCTGCGGCACCTGGCCCGCGGCGGCGGCTGAGCGGGCCTCGCGCCGCACCACCCCCGACGCACCACCCCCGACGCTCCTCGCCCGCCCGCCCCGCGCCCCCGGCGCGCACGCACGAATCGCCGCCCTCGTCAGGCAAGTCGTCCGCTCTGTACCGTCGCGCCCGCGCGGACGTTACCGTTCGGTAGAAATGCTGCTTCCGGAGGTGTTCCGTATGGGTGTCGACCGTGCGCCGGGTCTCGTGGAGTGTGCTCGCGCGCTGGCCGCCGGGGAGGTGACGTCGCGGGCGCTCGTGGAGCGGACGCTCGCCCGCATCGAGGCGAGCCAGACGACCGTGAACGCGTTCCGGCGGGTGCGGGCCGAGGCGGCGCTCATGGAGGCCGACGCGGCGGACAAGGAGCTGGCGGAGGGCGGACGGCGACCGCTGCTCGGCGTGCCGGTGGCCGTGAAGGACGACATGGACGTGGCGGGCGAACCGACCGCGTTCGGCTGCCGGGGTGAGTTCCCCTCGCTGCCGGAGGACGGCGAGGCCGTACGGCGGCTGCGCGCGGCCGGGGCGATCGTCGTCGGCAAGACCAACACGTGCGAGCTGGGACAGTGGCCGTTCACCGAGGGGCCCGCCTTCGGGGCCACCCGCAACCCCTGGCACCCGGACCACACCCCGGGCGGCTCCTCCGGCGGTTCCGCGGCGGCCGTGGCCGCGGGGATCGTCCCGGCCGCGCTGGGCTCGGACGGCGCCGGATCGGTGCGCATCCCCGCCTCCTGGACGCATCTCATCGGCATCAAGCCCCAGCGCGGCCGTATCTCGACCTGGCCGCACGCGGAGTCCTTCCAGGGCATCACCGTCAACGGCACCCTCGCCCGCACGGTCGCCGACGCCGCCCTCCTGCTGGACGCGGCGAGCGGCAACCACGAGGGCGACCTGCACCGGCCGCCCGCCGTCAACGCCTCCGAGGCCGTCGGCCGGGATCCGGGGCGGCTCCGGATCGCCCTGTCCCTGAAGCCGCCGTTCACCGCGCTGCCCGCGCGGCTCGACCCCCGGGTACGGGAACGGGTGCGGGCCGTGGCGGAGCGGCTCGCCGCGCTCGGGCATGTGGTGGAGGAGGCGGAACCCCGGTACGGGCAGATCGGGCTGACCTTCATCCCGCGCGCCACCGCGGGCATCGCCGAACGGGTCGGCGCCGTCGCCGAGCAGGGCCTCCTCGACCGGCGCACCCTCGACGCCGCCCGCCTCGGCCGGCTGCTCGGCGGGGCGCCCCTGCGGCTGGCACGCCGCGCCGAGGTCCCGCTGCACCGGCGGATCGGTGCGCTGTTCCAGTCGTACGACGTGCTGCTGGCGCCGACGACCGCCGCCCCGCCGCCGCGCATCGGCTCCATGCTGAACCTCGGCGGGCTCGGCACCGACCGCGCGATGATCGCGGCCTGCCCCTATGCGTGGCCGTGGAACGTGCTGGGCTGGCCCGGCGTGAACGTCCCCGCGGGGTTCGTGGACGACGGGCTGCCGGTGGGCGCGCAGTTGCTCGGCCCGGCGAACAGCGAGCCCCTTCTGCTGTCGCTGGCCGCGCAGTTGGAGGCGGACCAGCGCTGGCACGAACAGTGGCCGCCGCGGCGGAGCACCGCGGACTCCCCGGCGGTGTAGGCGGGTTGGGCAGGTCGGGCGCGGGCGGGCGGGTTGGGCAGGTCGGGCGCGGGCGGGCGGGTTCGGCGCCCGCGCTCCGACCCGTACGCTGTGACCATGGACGAAGCGTCGATGGTCGGGCTGATGGGACGGGTGACCGGTGCGGTCGGTCCCGGGCTCGTCGGCGAGGTGATCGTCCGGGTACGGGGCGGCGCCGAGCACTTTCTCGCGTACCCCGCCTCCGCGAAGGACCGGATCGCGCCGGGGACGCTCGTGATGGTGATGGAGTACCTGCCGCCGCGCACGGTGTACGTGTCGGCGGCGTACGACAGTTGACGGCTCGTCGGGTCCTGCGAAGGCTCTGTGTCGGTCTTCGGGAACCGGTTCGCATCAGGACTGCAACAACGGTCCCTCCCTCTCTGTACCACCGCCGGACCACGCGGGACACTCCCGACGTTCGGTGCCGATAGGGCACCTGGCCAAAGGGGGTGGGCCGATGTTCGTCGGCCTCATCGCGGGGGCGGCCGTAGCCGTCGTTGTCGTACTGATCAGTATCTTCAAGCTCATGTGGCGCGTCGCCGAGCCGAACGAGGCTCTGATCATCTCCGGCTCCAAGCACAAGATGGAAGGCCTGACGGAGGGCATGAACTTCCGTATCGTCACCGGGCGCGGCACCCTCGTGCTGCCCGGTATGCAGGCGGTGCGCAAGCTCTCGCTCGATCTGAACCAGACCGAGCTGGCCGTGGAGTGCGTGACCTTCCAGGGCATTCCGCTGAAGATCCGGGGCGTCGTCATCTTCAAGGTGGGCGACGACTTCGTGTCCATCGCCAACGCGGCCCGCCGCTTCCTCGGCCAGCAGAAGCGGGTCTCGGAGCGGGTGCACAACGTGTTCGCCGGTCATCTCCGTTCCATCGTGGGCGGGTTGACGGTCGAGGACATGATCCGCGACCGCGAGAAGCTGACCGGCCAGACCCGGGCCGCGTGCGGGACGGAGATGGAGAAACTGGGTCTGATCGTCGACTCGCTGCAGATCCACGAGATCGAGGACCCGACCGGTTACATCAAGAACATGGCGATGCCGCACGCGGCGGCCGTCCAGCGGGACGCCCGTATCGCGCAGGCCGAGGCCAACCGGCTCGCCACCGAGGCCGAGCAGCAGGCCGCGGCGCGCATGGCGGAGGCCACCCGGGACAGCGAGATCCTCCAGGCCGGCTACCAGGCCGAGCGGGACAACGCCTCGGCGAAGGCCAAGCAGGCCGGCCCCCTCGCGGAGGCCGCCGCCCTGCAGGAGGTCGTCGTGCAGGAGACCCGCGTCGCGGAACTGGCGGCGGCCCGGCGCGAGCAGCAGCTCCAGGCCGACGTCCGCAAGCCTGCCGACGCCAAGGCCTACGAGAAACGGACTCTCGCCGAGGCCGAGCGCGACGCCCGTATCTCCGCCGCGCAGGCCAAGGCCAAGGAGACCGAGCTGGCGGCCGCCGCCGAGGCGACCGCGACCCAGCTGACCGGTGAGGCGGAGGCCGCCGCCCGGCAGGCCAAGGGGATCGCCGCCGCCGAGGCCACGCGCGCGAAGGGGCTCGCCGAGGCCGAGGGCATCAAGGCGCGGGCCGCCGCGCTGGCCGAGAACCAGGAGGCGGTGATCGCGCAGCAACTGGCCGAGCAGTGGCCGGAGATCGTGCAGGCGGGCGCCTCCGCCTTCGGCAACGTCGACAACATGGTGCTGCTCAACGGGGCCGACGGCATGGCGGACATGTTCGCCAAGGCACTCACGATGGGCGGGACCGGGCTGGGGCTGGCCCGGCAGTTGCTGTCCTCGATGAACCAGAACGGGGTGCCCGCCGGCGGCCCGTCCGGGGTCAACGGGGTGCCCGTGGAGAAGCCGGCCGTGGAGAAGGTGCAGGTCGACAGGGAGTCGTAACCCCGGGGCTCTCGTGTGTTCGTGGTCGCCCGCGCCCGTTTCCCGCGCCCCTTTCGGGGTGCGGGAAACGGGCGCGGGCTAGCGTGACCCCCGTGACTTCCTTCGCTGATCAAGAAGTGCCGGGGCGCTACGGGCCCACCGCCACCACCGAGGCCGATCCCCGTGACGTCGGGCGCGTGCGGACCGAGTACTCGCCCGCGTACGACGGGGACCCCGATCCCGGCGAGATCGTCTGGACGTGGGTGCCGTTCGAGGAGAACGACGGGCGGGGGAAGGACCGGCCCGTGCTCGTGGTGGCCCGGGAGGCACCAGGGACGCTGCTCGCCGTGCAGTTGTCCAGCAAGCGGCACGACGGGGACCGGGAGTGGGTGCCGATCGGGAGCGGGCCGTGGGACCGGTCGGGGCGGGATTCCTGGGTGGATGTGGACCGGGTGCTGCGGCTGCACGAGACGGGGATGCGGCGGGAGGCCTGTGCGCTGGACCGGATGCGGTTCAACTCCGTCGTGCACCGGCTGCGCGAGCGGTACGGGTGGCGGTAGGCGGCCCCTCAGGAGCCGGTGGCGAACTCCCGCTCGAAGGCGCCGCGGACCACCGCGCCCTTCGTGCGGTCCAGCACCCCGAACACCACGTGCGCGAAGGTTCCCTCGAACCTGCCGCCGTCCCTGAGCAGGGCCCGGAACGCGGCCGCCACCTGGGCCGGGTCGTTGCCGAACACCCCGCAGCCCCAGGCGCCCAGGACCAGTCGGCGGTAGCCGTGCGCCGCCGCCGTCTCCAGGATACGTTCCGCGCGGGTGGCAAGGGCTTGGGGCAGCTCGGCGGCGCGCTCCGGGGCCGTACGCAGGACGACGGAGGCGTTCGGGGCCGCGGAGGTCAGGAAGCCGGTGGTGTACGGGGCGTCGAGGAGGGTGCCGCGGTCGTCCCGGAAGACGGGTACGGCGGGTGAGTGGATGACGCGGTCCGTGTAGAACGGGTCGCGGTGGGCGCGGTGGTGGGCGTAGAAGGCGGGAGCCTCGCGGACGCAGGTGTAGAGCGCGGAGGCCCGGCAGAGGGCTTCCTCCTGGGCCTGGGCGCCGTTCAGATAGCCGCCGCCGGGGTTGCGGGCGGAGGAGAAGTTGAGGACGGCCACCGGGGCGGTGTCGGCCGCCGTCAGCCGGTGGGCGGCTTCCAGGCTACTCTCGCCCGTGACCTCGACGGTGGCCCCGACGGCCGAGCGCACCGGGCCGGCCCGCGGTGTGCTCACCGGGCCGGGGCCGTACAGGCGGGTCGCGGCCCGTGCGGCCGCCACCTCGTCCGCGATGGACACCCGGCGGCCGGAGGGCGCGCGATAGTGCCCGGCCGCGACGATGTCCTCGGTCTCGCGTGCGATTCCCCGCAGGCGGGCGCTCACGCCGCCACCCCCGCGTGCGGCGCGGACGCCCACTTTTCCCCCGTCGTGCTCATGGGCGCATCCTGGGCGATGCTGGTGAAGCGCCGCAACGGAATTTCCTCGTGTGAATGGCCCGGTACCGGAAAGGGAAGGGGTTCCTGAAGATCCCGGAAACGGAGATCGCCGATCCGCATTGCCACGATGTGCCCCCTTGTGCGAAAGCGGCGGGAGGGTTTTGGGTGGGACGAGCGCCATCGGTCCCACTCCATCGGGTGCGGATCGGGGGCTCGGCCGACGAGATTGGCATATCAGGAGGATCCCGACATGTCAGATGCGCTGAGTGACTGTACGGAGCGACGCTCCCCGGTCACCGAGGCGGAGGTGGAAGCCCTGGTACGGGGCATCTGCTTCAAGACCGGTCCACCCCGGACCCTAGGTGTCGAACTGGAATGGCACGTCCACGAGCTGCGTGATCCGCGGCTCCCCGCAACACCCGCACGACTCGAAGCGGCCTACGCCGCACTGCGGACCCTGACCCTGGACTCACCGCTGACCGTCGAACCCGGCGGCCAGCTGGAGCTCAGCTCGGCGCCTGCCGGCTCCCTGATGGAGTGCGTCGGGTCCGTCTCGGCCGACCTCGCCGCCGTACGCGCCACCCTGCGCGAGGCGGATCTCGGCATCAGCGGCTACGGCCACGAACCCTGGAACCCCCCGACCCGCTACCTCCACGAGCCCCGGTACGACGCGATGGAGGTCTACCTCGACCGCTTCGGACCCGAGGGGCGGGCCATGATGTGCTCCACCGCCTCGGTACAGGTGTGCCTCGACGCCGGGTACGAGGAGCCGGGCCCCCTCGGCCACCGGCGGCGCTGGTGGCTGGCCCACCAGCTCGGCGCCGTGCTGGTGGCCTCGTTCGCGCACTCCCCGCTGGCGCGGGGCCGGGCGACGGGCCTGCGTTCGACGCGCCAGGCGCTGTGGGCGGCGATGGACCCCGGCCGGACGAACGCGCCTGCCCTCGACGGCGACCCGCGCGAGGAGTGGGCGCGGCTGGTGCTGGACGCACCGGTGATGTGTGTCCGGGCCGACGAGGGCCCCTGGGGTGTGCCCGGGGCCAGGACGTTCCGGGAGTGGACGCGATCCGACACCCCGCCGAGCCGCGCCGACCTCGACTACCACCTGACGACCCTGTTCCCGCCGGCGCGTCCGCGCGGCCATCTGGAGCTGCGCATGATCGACGCCCAGCCCGGCGAGGACGGGTGGATCGTGCCGCTCGCCGTGACGACGGCGCTGTTCGACGACCCGGAGGCCGCGGAGATCGCGTACCGGACCGTCAAGCCGCTCGCGGAGCGGGCGGGTTCGCGACCGCCACCGCGCAATCCGCTGTGGGAGGCGGCCGTGCGCGACGGTCTGACCGATGCCGAACTGCGGGAGGCCGCGACCGTCTGCTTCGCCGCGGCGGCCGAGGCCCTGCCCCGGCTCGGCGCGAGCACCGAGGTGCTCGACGCGGTCGCGGCGTACACCGACCGCTATGTGGCCCGGGGGCGCTGCCCCGCCGACGATCTGCTCGACGTGTTCCACGGGAAGGACGACCCCGCATGACCGCACCCCGGACGCCGGCCCCGACGGCCGACGCCGACCCCGACATACTCCGGGAGCGCGCGCTGGCGGCGCTGACCACGGCCCGGGCCCGCACCGCACTCCTGACGACCGCCGTCGACGAACCCGATCTCACCGCGCAGCACTCGCCGCTGATGTCCCCGCTGGTGTGGGACCTCGCCCACATCGGCAACCAGGAGGAGCTGTGGCTGCTGCGCAACGTCGCCGGGCGGGAGGCGATGCGGCCCGAGATCGACGGTCTGTACGACGCCTTCGAGCATCCGCGTGCCGCGCGGCCCTCGCTGCCGCTGCTCGCACCGGAGGAGGCCCGGCAGTATCTGCGCGAGGTGCGCGGCCGGGCCCTGGACGTGCTGGAGAGCGCCGACTTCCACGGCACCCGGCTCACCGACGCGGGCTTCGCCTTCGGCATGGTCGCCCAGCACGAACAGCAGCACGACGAGACGATGCTGATCACCCATCAGCTGCGCCAGGGCCCCGCCGTGCTGTCGGCGCCGGATCCCGAGCCCGTCCCGCTGTTCACGGGCCCGTCCGAAGTCCTGGTGCCCGGCGGTGAGTTCACGATGGGCACCTCGACCGAGCCCTGGGCGCTGGACAACGAGCGGCCCGCGCACCGGCGGTTCGTCCCGCCGTTCCACATCGACACCACGCCGGTGACGAACGGCGCGTACCAGGCGTTCATCGCGGACGGCGGCTACGACGACGCCCGCTGGTGGACGGCCGAGGGCTGGGACCACATCCGCGCGCACGGCATCCACGCGCCCCTGTTCTGGCGGCGCGACGGCCGGCAGTGGCTGCGGCGGCGCTTCGGTGTCACCGAGGTCGTGCCGGCCGAGGAGCCGGTGCTGCACGTGTGCTGGTACGAGGCGGACGCGTACGCCCGCTGGGCGGGGCGCCGGCTGCCCACCGAGGCCGAGTGGGAGAAGGCCGCCCGGCACGACCCGGTCACCGGCCGCTCGACCCGCTACCCGTGGGGCGACGCCGATCCGGCGCCCGAGCACGCCAACCTCGGGCAGCGGCATCTGCGCCCGGCACCGGCCGGCAGCCATCCGGCGGGGGAATCGCCGCTGGGCGTACGGCAGTTGATCGGTGACGTGTGGGAGTGGACGTCGAGCGACTTCCTGCCCTATCCGGGGTTCTCGGCGTTCCCGTACAAGGAGTACTCGGAGGTGTTCTTCGGCCCCGAGCACAAGGTGCTGCGCGGCGGTTCGTTCGCCGTGGACCAGGTGGCGTGCCGGGGGACGTTCCGCAACTGGGACTATCCGATCCGGCGGCAGATCTTCAGCGGGTTCCGCACGGCCCGCGACGCCTCCCCGGAGGTCGTCTGATGTGTCGCCACCTCGCTTGTCTCGGCACCGATGTGCCGCTGGGCAGGGTCCTGGTGGACCCGCCGCACAGTCTGTTCCGCCAGTCGTGGGCACCTCGACGGCAGCGGTACGGGACGGTCAACGCCGATGGTTTCGGGGTCGGTTGGTACGCCGAGGGCGATCCGGTTCCGGGGCGGTACCGGCGGGCCGGGCCGATCTGGGGCGACCAGTCCTTCGCGGACCTCGCCCGGGTGGTCCGCACCGGGGCGCTGCTGGCCGCCGTACGGGACGCGACGGTGGCGGGCGCGGACGACGAGGCCGCGGCCGCGCCGTTCTCGGCCGGGCCCTGGCTGTTCAGCCACAACGGGGCGGTCGCCGGATGGCCCGGCTCCCTGGCGCCGCTCGCCGCCGAACTGCCCGCCGTCGAGGTGCTGTCGATGGAGGCCCGCAACGACTCGGCGCTCGTGTGGGCCCTGGTCCTGAACCGGCTGCGGGCAGGCGACACGGAGGGCCAGGCGCTCGCCGACACGGTCCTGGAGGTCGCCCGGGCGGCTCCCGGGTCGCGGCTCAACCTGCTGCTCACCGACGGCGAGACGATCGCCGCGACGGCCTGGGGCGACACGCTCTGGTATCTCACCGAGCCCGGCCGCGGCACGGTCGTGGCGTCCGAGCCGTACGACGACGATCCGCAGTGGGTGGAGGTCCCGGACCGCACGCTGCTCGCGGCGAGCCGTACGGACGTCCTGCTCACCCCGCTCAAGGAGCCGGAGGAAGCCTCCCGCCCGCACGACGACGACCCGTCACCCGCACTGCCGAAGGAGCCCCCCGCGTGAGCCCGTTCCTTCTCACCCGCACCCTGCCGGAGGACGCCACGGAGGCCGCGCTGCGCGCCGACGTCCTGGAGGGTCTGACCCGTACGCCGAAGACGCTGCCGCCCAAGTGGTTCTACGACGCGCGCGGCAGCGAACTGTTCGAGCGGATCACCGAGTTGCCCGAGTACTACCCGACCCGTGCCGAGCGCGAGATCCTCGTCGGCCGGGCGGGCGAGATCGCCGCGGCGAGCGGCGCGCGGACCCTGGTCGAGCTGGGGTCCGGCTCGTCCGACAAGACCCGGCACCTGCTGGACGCGATGCCGGGCCTGCACACGTACGTGCCGGTCGACGTCAGCGAGAGCGCGCTGCGGCAGGCGGGCGAGGCGCTGGCCGCCGAGCGGCCGGGGCTGAACGTGCACGCCCTGATCGCCGACTTCACCGCCGGGCTGGAGCTGCCCGAGACTCCGGGTCCTCGTCTGGTGGCGTTCCTGGGCGGCACGATCGGCAATCTGGTGCCCGGGGAGCGTGCCGCGTTCCTGGCCGCCGTCCGCGCGCTGCTGAGCCCCGGTGACGCGCTGTTGCTGGGCACGGACCTGGTCAAGGACGAGGCGGTGCTGGTCGCCGCGTACGACGACGCGTCCGGGGTGACCGCCGAGTTCAACAAGAACGTGCTGAACGTGATGGACCGGGAGCTGGGGGCGGACTTCGACCCCGACGCCTTCGACCATGTCGCCCTCTGGAACGCCGAGTGCGAGTGGATCGAAATGCGGCTGCGGTCCCGTACGGCCCAGACCGTGAAGGTTCCCGCGCTCGATCTGGCGGTGGACTTCGCGGCCGGGGAGGAGGTGCGGACGGAGGTGTCCGCGAAGTTCAGGAAGGAGGGGGTGCGGGCCGAACTGGGGTCCTCGGGGCTGGAGCTGTCCCACTGGTGGACGGATGCGGAGGGCCGCTTCGCGCTGTCGCTGAGCCGGGTGGGGTAGCGGGGGACCTGGCGGCCTGGAAGGCAAGGGGCGCAGCCCCTGCTTTCCAGGGGCGCGGGGAACAGCGCGACCAGCCCCCACCGAACCCGCGCCCGACGACGCACCCCTCCGCCCCGCATCTCTCGCGAACCGGCGGAGCCTGAGGCACCGTGGAATGGCGTGTGGCGCACCGGCCACGGCGGAGCACGTGACAAGGAGAACCCGTATGACCGACCACGTTTACCGGGTCACCGAGATCGTCGGCAGTTCGGACGAGAGCGTCGACCACGCCATCCGCAACGGCGTCGCCCGCGCCGCCCAGACCCTGCGCAACCTGGACTGGTTCGAGGTGACGCAGGTCCGCGGACACATCGAGGACGGGCAGATCGCGCACTACCAGGTCGGCCTGAAGGTGGGTTTCCGGCTGGACGACACGGACTGACCGGCCGGTTCGGGCCCGCGCTCAGGTCCGCCCCTCCCGCTCCTGCGCCGTCTTCAGTGCGGCGGAGGCGGCGGCCCAGCGCGCCCGTACGACCGTGAAGCCCGCCCGTTCCGCGTCCTCGCAGACGAGTTCGTCGTCGTCCACGAGGACGCGGATCTCGCGGGTCCGGGCGAGGTCACGGAGGATCTCCAGCTTGGTGCGGCGGGCGGGCCTGCGGTCGTTGTCGCGGCGCATCCGGATCCGCCCCTCGGGCAGACCGTGTGCGGCGAGCCAGTCGACGGTGTCGCGGCGGCAGCGCTCGGGCCGCCCCGTCAGGTACAGCACCTCGCACTCCCGTGCGCTCTCCCGCGCCAGCGCGACCCCTTCGGCCAGTGGCGGATCCTGCGGGGCAGCGGCGAAGAACGCGTCCCAGTCACGCGGCTTCCGTTCCAGGTACCGCTGCCGGTGCGCGGTGTCGGCGAGGGTGTTGTCCAGGTCGAAAACGGCGAGGGGCCGGTGGTTGTCGGTCACGGCCCCAGCCTAGGCAGCAGATGACTCGTGTCGTCCGTTGTCGCTTCACACAACAAACACGAACTCCGCCAGCAACTTGATGTTTCAAACGTTACGCTCGTCGCCTCTCCCCCCACACAGCACAGGAGAATCGGCGTGCCTGACGGCGAAATCATCGTGATCGGCGGCGGATACGGGGGCATCCGCCTCGCCAAACAGCTGGACGAGGTCGCACGGGTCACCCTCGTGGACCGCAAGGAGGTCTTCTTCCACCGCATCGCCGCACTGCGCGCGGGCGTGCACGAGGCCTGGACGACGACACCCTTCATCCCGTACGACAGGCTGCTGCGCAACGGCCGTGTCGTGACGGGCAAGGCGGTCGGCATCGACACCGGCGAGCGGCAGGTGGCCCTCTCGACGGGTGAGCGGCTGCCGTACGACGTGGTGGTGATCGCGACCGGGGCGGACTACCCGGAGCCGGCCCGCTTCCTGGGCACCACCACCGAGGAGGCGGGCAAGACGTTCACCGCGCACCAGGAGAGCGTGGCCGCCGCCGAGCACGTCCTGATCGTCGGCGGCGGGCCGGGCGGCGTGGAACTCGCCGCCGAGATCCGGCTGGCCCGGCCGGACGCGCGGGTCACCCTCGCGCACGCCGGGTCCGAACTGCTCAGCTCCACCGGCAGCAAGTGGGCCGGACGGCGGGCCCTGGCGTGGCTGGAGGCACACGACGTGGAGGTGCGGCTCGACTCGTTCGTCTCGCCCGGGCCCGACTTCGGCACCTACCGGGACGGGCGGGGCAACCTCATCGAGGCCGACCTGTCGTTCTGGGCCAACGGAACCACGCCGAACACGCTCTGGCTACGGCTGGCCGGGCACGGGGACTGGCTCAACCCGGCGGGGCAGGTCAAGGTGGACCGGACGCTCCGCGTCGAGGGGCGCCTCGACGTGTTCGCGGTCGGTGACGTGAACGACGCCAGCGAGCTGAAGGTGTCCCCCGTCGCGTTCGCCCAGGCGGACATCGCCGCGCACAACATCCGTGCGTATCTGGGGAGTTCGGGCAGGCATCGCAAGGAGCCGCGGCTGTACCGGCCGATCCGGCGGACTCCGATGATCGTGCCGCTCGGTCCGGCCGACGGAATCACGCTCCTGCCGGTGCCGGGGGGTGAGACGGCGGTGCTCGGGGGCCGTACGTCCACGCTGGCGAAGGCGAAGACGCTGATGACGCCGTACATCAGGAAGCAGCTCGGTTACGCCGGTTGAGTGCCGGGTGCGGGCCCGCGGAGAATCAGAAGCCCCCATCGGACCCGCACCCGAACACCCCGTCAGTCCCCCTGAACCACGTCATTGGCGTGGGTGAGGAAGTCGTCCACCATCCGGTGGAAGAGTCCCGCCAACTGCCGAAGCTCCTCGGGCGACCACTCGGACAGCGCCATCTGCATCCCGCGCACACCCGCCTCGCGGATACGGCCGATCGCCTGCCTGCCGACCGCCGTCAGCTCGATGCGCTGGGCGCGCCGGTCGTCCGGGTCGGGTACGCGGGTGACGTAACCGGCCTTCAGAAGCTGCTGGACCTGGCGGGTGACGTGCGAGGCCTCGACCCCGAGGCGGTTGGCCAGCTCCCCCGGCCGCAACGGCTCGGAATCGGCGATCTGCCGCAGCAGGGCCACGGCGGCGCGGTCGAGCGGCACCCCGGCCAGGCTCATCAGACGCTCGTGCGCCCGGGCCCGGGTGCTGAGGTAGGTGATGCGCGTGAGGGCTCGCTCGATCTCGATCACTTCCGGGGAAGCGGGGTCGGAGGGTGGCGGTGAGGGGGACATGAGCCCTACTTTACCATCTTGTTGCCTAACTCAAGTAAATTGATCGCCCGGGTAGCCCCCGTGTTCCGAACGGAGTCCCCATGTCCCTTCTCGCCCGTCCGGCGGTGGCCGCCCTCGCGGCCAAGGCGATGCAACGTCTCGCGGGTGTGGCAGCCCGCCGGGCCGCCGGGCCCGGGTCCCGTGCCGCCTGGCTCGCCCGACTGCCCGAGTACGCCTGCGCCACCCGCGAGTTGACGATACCGACCGCGTACGGCCCGGCCCGCGCCGTGCTGTACGCACCCGCCGGTGCCGAGGGCGCCCCTCCCCCGCCGGTCCACGTCAACTTCCACGGCGGCGGATACGTCATGCCGCAGATCGAGCTGGACGACGCGCTGTGCCGGTGTCTGGCCGCCGAGGCGGGTGTGGCCGTGCTCAACGTGGACTACGTGGTCGCTCCCCAGCACCCGTTCCCGGCGGCGCCCCGCCAGGCGTTCGAGGTGGTCCGGTGGGCCGCCGGGCACGGGGGCGAGCACGGCTGGGACGGCCGCCGGCTCTCCGTGGGCGGCCAGAGCGCGGGCGGCGGCCTCGCGGCGGCGGTGGCCCGCCAGGCGCTGGAGGAGGGCGGCCCCGCGATCGCCCTCCAGGTCCTGCACTATCCGCCGCTCGACCTCGCGACCGCCGCCCGCGACAAGCGGGCCGCCATCGCCAAACCCCTGCTGCGCCCGTGGATGGCGGACGTGTTCGACAGCTCGTACATCCCGGACCCCACGATGCGCGCCGACCGTCTGGTCTCGCCCGCGCACCCCTCGGACACCGCCGACCTCCGGGGCATCGCGCCGGCCTTCGTCGTCACCGCCGAGTACGACCTCCTCAAGGCCGAGGGCGTGGCCTACGCGGACCGGCTGCGCACGGCCGGGTCCCTCGTGGGCCACCACGACGTGACCGGCGCCGACCACGGCTACGACACCAGCGACGAGGCCAGGGCCCGCGAGGTGTATCCACTGATCGCGGAACAGGTGCGGCGGGCGTTCTCCCTCTGATTCCTCCCTTGATTCCTCCCCTGACAGCGGGCGGTGGGGGCGCGTGGGGACGACGGTGCCTATCCCTCGGGCCGGTCCTCCTGCCTCGGTGTCAGCCGCAGGACCGTGCCCTCGCCATCGGCCGACAGCAGGAGGGTGCCGTCCGGGGCGGTCGCGAGGCCCGCGAAGCGGCGGGCCACGCCGGGCATGATGTCCGCGAACAGGGCCGGTTCCGTGCGGGGGACGACGCCCGGGGGCGGCCCGACGGGCAGTTCCTCCAGCTCGATCCGCGACTCCCCCGTGGTGAGACGGACCGACCGCAGCCTGCGGTGCCCGGTCTCCACCACGAACAGTTCCGCGCCGAGGACCGTCAGGCCCTGCGGGGCGCCGAGCCCGTCCACCACGACGGCCGTCCCGCCGTCCGCCCCGACCCGGAGCACCGCGCCGAGCCGTTCCTCGCTGACGTAGAGCCGGCCCTCCGCGTCGAGGACCACGTCCGTGGGCTGGTCGAGACCCTCCGCGAGGACAGTCACCGAGCCGGCGCCGGATCCGTCCTCGTCCCCGATGACGAGGACCCGGCCCGCGCCCGTCTCCGCGACCACGAGCGCACCGTCGGGCCGGACCGCGATACCGAGGGGACGGTTCAGCCCCCGTGCCCGTTCCCGGATCTCCCCCGTGGTGGTGTCGTAGGTCCGCACCGTGCCGAACTGCGAGGTGTGGTGCAGCAGTTCGCCGTCGGCGGTGATGCCGTGGGCGAAGGGGAGCAGGAGGTGGGTCCGCACTCCGCCCGGCCCCGCCTGCGGGGACGGGCCGAGCGGCTCGCCCTCGTCGGCGGTCGCCGGGCTCGCCAGGCGGTAGTGGTCGGCGGCGTGGACCGTACCGCCGAGGTCGACCGTCACGCCGTAGGGGCCGTCGAAGCCCCGGCGCACGATCTCCCGGGTGCGGCCGTCGGGATGCAGCTCCGTGATGCCGCCGCTGGCGTAGCTGGAGACGAACATGCGGTTCTCGGTGTCGAAGGCCGCGTTGTCGAGGCCTTTCAGCCCGCTGGTGACGCGTGTGCGACCGCCGCCGCCGTGCAGGTCGACGCGGGTGACGATGCCCTCGACGCCCCGGGAGAGGACGTGCAGGACACCGCCCCGGTCGAAGCGGACGGCGACCGGCTCGTGCACGTCCTCGGCGACCACCTCGGGCGTCCCGCCGTCCGGCGGGATCCGCCAGACCTGACCGGTGAGCATGTGCGGGTAGTACAGGTGTCCGTCCGGGCCGAGCTGCATCGCGTTGCCCAGGGCCAGACCGTCCGTGAGGACGACCGGGTCGCCGCCGTCCGGGAACAGCTCCATCAGCCGGCCGCCCGGCTTCATCTCGTTGACGAAGAGACGGTCGCCGACACAGGTGATGCCGTTGGGGTTCGTGACGTCCTCGGAGACGAGGTGGTACTCCCCCGCCGGGCTCCGGCGCCACACCCGGCCCGGCACCAGGTCGGCTATGTACATCGAGCCGTCCGTGCCGAAGGCGAGATCGTCCGGCGACTGCACCGGACCGTCCATCGGGACGACGACGTCCACGTCCCCCGTGGCCGGGTCGACGGCGCCGATCTGCCCGGCGAGGAACTGCGCGACGTACAGCCGCCCGTCGGGGCCGAAGGCGACCCCGTTGGAACCCCACAGCGGGTTGGGCGGGTTGAGCCGCCGCGCCCGCCACCGGGGGCCGGTGGTACGGAGTGCGCCGCTCTCGTCGTACCGGTTGGGCCCCGCGCCCGGTTCCGTTCCCGGAGCCGTCATGTCCTCGTGGGCCCTTCTCACTCGGCACCCACGAGCACGTCGTCCATGCCGCCGTCGGCGCGCCAGCGGCGGAGCAGTTCGTGGAAGGCGACCGGTCCGTCGCCGTACGACTCGCTGCGCTGCCGGGGCCGGCCCTCGTTGTTGTAGTAGCCGGGGGTGCACTCCGCCTGGAACCGGTACAGGTCGGCGGCCTTCTCGCGGATGGTGGCGACCCAGGCGGTCTCGGCCTCGGCGGTCGGTTCGACGTACCGGACTCCGCGCCTGCGGGCCTCGGCGACGACCTCGCCGACGTGGATCGACTGCTGGTCGAGGATGTGGACGTAGTTGACGGCGCTGGCGTTCTGCAGGGGGCCGAGCTGGAAGAGGTTGGGGAAGCCGTGGCTGTAGAAGCCGTGGAGGGTCCTGGGCCCGGCCGTCGTCCAGGTCTCCAGCAGACCGACGCCGCCCCGGCCGTACGCCGGGAGCCGACCGGACAGCAGGCCCGAGACACCGACCTCGAAACCGGTGGCGAAGATGACGCAGTCCACCTCGTACTCGACCCCGCCGACCACCACGGCCCGTTCGGTGATCCGCTCGACCCCGTGGGTGTCGGCCGTGTCGACGAGGGTGACGTTGGGCCGGTTGAAGGTCTGCAGGTACTGGTCGCTGAAGGTGGGCCGCTTGCACATGTAGCGGTACCAGGGCTTCAGCTTCTCGGCGGTCTCCGGGTCCTCGACGATCGCCGCCACACGGTCGCGCAGCTCGTTCATCTTCTGGAAGTCGGCGATCTCGTACGCCCGTTCACGCTCCTCCGCCGGTACGTCCGCGTACGCGTCGGTCGGGATGAGCTTCTCCTGGAGGCGGGCGCTGCTGGTCCAGGCGTCGTTCACCAGGTCCATCCCGGCCCGGACGCCGGTGACGGTCCTGAGGAAGTTGTCCCTGCGCCGCCCCTGCCAGCCGGGGGTGAGCGTCTTCACCCACTCCGGGTCCGTGGGGCCGTTTCCGCGTACGTCGACGGTGGAGGGGGTGCGCTGGAAGACGTACACGTGCGCCGCGTCGGCCCCGAGGTGGGGGACGACCTGGATGGCGGTGGCGCCGGTGCCGATGACGGCCACCCGCTTGTCGGCGAGCCCGGTCAGGCCACCGTTCGCGTCGCCGCCGGTGTAGTCGTAGTCCCAGCGGCTGGTGTGGAAGGTGTGGCCCTGGAAGGTCTCGATGCCGGGGATGCCGGGCAGCTTCGGCTGGCTGAGCGTGCCGCTGGAGACGACGACGTAGCGGGCCCGGACGCGGTCGCCGCGGTCGGTGGCCACGATCCACTCCAACTCGGTGTCGTCCCAGCGCAGTTCGGTGGCGACCGTCTGGAAGCAGGCGTCGCGGTAGAGGTCGAAGTGGCGGCCGATGGCGCGGGTGTGCCGGCGGATCCCCTCGCCCGGCGCGTACTTCCACCTCGGGACGTAGCCCAGCTCTTCGAGCAGCGGCAGATAGATGTACGACTCGATGTCGCAGTGGATGCCGGGGTAGCGGTTCCAGTACCAGGTGCCGCCGAAGTCGCCGCCCTTCTCGATGATCCGGATCGACTCGACGCCCGCCTGCCGCAGCCGGGCCCCGGCGAGCAGCCCGCCGAAGCCGCCGCCGACGACGACCGCCTCGACCCGGTCGTGCAGCGGGTCACGGGTGAACTCCTGGTCGGCGTACGGGTCGTCGTCGTAGGAGACGAACTCGCCGGCGATCCGCTGGTACTGCGCGCCGCCGTCGGGCCGGATGCGGCGTTCGCGCTCGGCCCGGTAGCGGGCGCGGAGGGCTTCGGGGTCGAAGCCCAGCTCCCGCGGGTCGAGGGAGAGGGGGTCGGACGGGGTGTGGGGGGTGGACATCGGTGTCCTCTCTGCGGTCCTGGTGCGTCAGAGGTGGGTGCGCGTCGCTGCGGTGGGGCGAGTGGGCGGAGATGTCGGGCCGGGCGGTGGCGCCCGGGCCGGGCGGCCTGTCCGCCGTCGACGAGAAGGTCCGTGCCGTTGATGTAACGCGCTTCGGGGCCGGCTGGGAATGCCGCGGCAGCGGCCGTCTCCGCCGGTACGGCCCGCGCCGCTCGCCTCCGGTGACGACGTCACGCCTTCGGTGACGACGTCACGCCGTCGGTGGAGCCGCCGCTGCCGGACGCGCGTCGGGCAGCGCCGTGTGCCACGGCGCGCCGGAGGCGACGGCCTGCCGCCACCGCCGGATCGCCTTGGGCGGCATGCCGACCGCGAGGGCGCCGGTGACCCGGTCGCCGGTGCGGTAGACGGCCACGAACCGCCGTTCGGCCAGGTCCCCTTCCACGACCGCGACCTCGTCGTGGCCGCGCGGACGGCCGTAGGCCTGGACCTTCATGTCGTACTGGTCGGACCAGAAGTACGGCACCGGCGCGAAGGGCCGGCGCTCCTCGGGCCGGAGCAGGTTGCGGGCGGCCGCCATGCCCTGCTCGGCGGCGTTCGTACGGTGCTCGACGCGCATCGAGGTGCCGAACAGCGGGTTGTGCCAGCGGGCCACGTCACCGGCCGCGTACACGTTCGGCGCGGCCTCGCAGTACCGGTCGCACAGCACGCCGTCGCCGACGGCCAGGCCGCTGTCCGCGAGCCACTCGGTGTTGGGCAGCGAGCCGATCGCGACCAGCACCTCGTCGGCCTCGACCGTCGCGCCGTCCGCGAGCCGCACCCCGTCCTCGGTCACCTCGGTGACGGTGACCCCGGTGCGCAGGTCCACGCCGTGGTCGAGGTGGGCCCGGGACAGCACCGCGCCGACCTCCCCGCCAACCACGTGCGCCAGTGGCACCGGCGCCGGTTCCAGCAGGGTGACCTGCACACCGAGCCGCCCGGCGACGGCGGCGGCCTCCGCGCCGAGGAACCCGGCGCCGACCACGACCAGCCGCGTCCCCGGTGTCAGCCGCTCCCGCAGGGTCAGCGCGTCGTCCAGGGTGCGCAGCACGTGCGCGTCCGCACCGGGCAGCCGCCGCGGCCGTACGCCGGTGGCGATGACCAGACCGTCGTACGGCACCGTGTCGCCGTCGGCGAGCCGTACCCGGCGCTCCTCCAGGTCGAGGCCGGTCGCGGCGGTCCCGAGGCGCAGGTCCAGGTCGAGCCCGTCGAGGTGGGCCGGGGGGCGCAGGGCCAGCCGGTCGGTGTCCCACTCCGCCGCGAGGAGCTGTTTGGACAACGGGGGCCGGTCGTAGGGGGCGTGGGGTTCGTCGCCGACGAGGGTGAGCGTGCCGTCGTAGCCCTCGCGGCGCAACGTCTCGGCCGCCGCGAGTCCGGCGGCCGAGGCGCCCACGACCACCGTCCGCCTCACAGGTCCACCAGGCGGAGGGCGGCGGCGGGGCAGATGGCGACGGCCTCCCGCACGCCGTCCATGAGGTCGTCGGCGGGGTGCTCCACCAGCAGGATCGCGACACCGTCGTCGTCCCGCTGGTCGAACACCTCGGGGGAGGCCATCACGCACTGGCCGGAGGCCACGCACTTCGGCTCGTCGAGTTCCACACGCATGGGTCGCTCCTCTGTCTCTGGTGCTGGTGCGGGCATGGGGGGTGTCACCAGGCGACCGGCAGGCACTTCACGCCGTACGTGGTGCCGGTGTGGTTGAAGGCCAGCTGCTCCATCGGGGCGGCCGGGCGGAGGGTGGGGACGCGGCGGTAGAGGGTGCCGTAGACGACCTGGAGTTCGAGGCGGGCCAGGTTCTGGCCGAGGCACTGGTGGGGGCCGTAGCCGAAGGCGTTGTGCTGACGGGCGGGGCGGGCGAGGTCGAGTCGGTCGGCCTCGGGGAAGGCGGCCGGGTCCCAGTTGGCGGTCTGGAGGTCGAAGAGGATGCCGTCGCCCTTGCGGATGACCTGGCCGCCGATCTCGATGTCGTCCTTGGCGACCCGGCGCAGGCCCGAGTGGACGATGGACAGATAGCGCAGCAGTTCGTCGACGGCGCCCGCGACGACCTTCGGGTCCTCGGTGTCCCGCAGCACGGCCAGCTGGTCCGGGTGCTCGAACAGGGCGAGCGTGCCGAGGCTGATCATCGTGGCCGTGGTCTCGTGCCCGGCGATCAGCATGGCCACGCCCATGCTGACGGCCTCCTGACGGGTCATCTCCCCCGTCTTGACGCGGGCGCCCATCTCGGACAGCACGTCGTCGCCCGGCTGTTCGAGCTTGGTGCGGAACAGGGCGTCCAGATAGCCGGCGAGGGCACGGCTGGACTCCTGGGCCTCCTCGGCGGTGAGGGAGTTGTCGAGGACGCGGTTGCTGTGCTCCTGGAAGAAGTGGTGGTCCTCGTAGGGCACGCCGAGCAGTTCGGCGATGACCAGTGAGGGCACCGGCAGGGCCAGGGCGGTGAGCAGGTCGGCCGGGTTGGGACCGGCCAGCATGGCGTCGATCAGGTCGTCGACGATTCTCTGCACGGCCGGGCGCATCGCCTCGATCCGCTTGACCAGGAAGGGCGCGTTGACCGAGCGGCGCAGTCGGGTGTGTTCCGGCGCGTCCGTGTTGGTGATCAGCTTCGGGGTGTGCGGGGCGATCGCCGCCCGGTGGGCGTTGACGTGGGGGAAGTCGGGCTCGTGGTCGTCGTTGCTGACACGCGGGTCCGTGAGCAGGGTCCGCTGGTCGGCGTGGCGGGTGATCAGCCACGGGGTGCTGCCGTTCCAGATCCGCACCCGGGTGATCGGCCGGTCGCCGCGCAGCCCGGCCGCTGCCGGGGGCGGTGCGAGGGGGCAGGCCGACGCCCTGGGCATCGGGTGGTCGGGAAGCTGCCCGTGCGGGCCGGACGCGGCGTCGGTCAGTGTGTCGGCCATGGTCTCTCCTCGGTGGTGGGGGCTCCGGTGGGGCGGAGCGCCGGGGGATGCTTCGAGGCCTCGATGAGCACATGCAAACAGAGTGGTCTGACGGCTCGCCGTCAGTTGCCTGACAGGAAGCTGACGTGGCCCGGATCACATCGCGCGCCGCGCCGGCGGACCGTCTGGACCCGGGGTGTGACTCCAAACAGCTTGTCTCGTAGACCAGTTGACGTAGACACAGGAAGCGGGGCGCGCCTGCCGGGAACACGCAAGGGCGACGCCGGAGAGGTCCGGCGTCGCCCTTGTGGCGATGGTGTGGAGTGTCGGATCTTCCGACGCGGTGAGGGTGCGTTTGCTTCTCGGGATGCCCATGAAGGCTTCGTTCAGCACTCCCGGCCATGCGCGCCGCCCAGCCAGTAGCCGAAGCCCCGGCGGGTGTGGATCAGGGGCGGGCCCGCCCCGTCCACCTTGCGACGGAGACGGGAGACGAGCTGCTCGATGGCGTTGTCGCCGTGGAAGTCGCCCCACACATAGCGGCCGATCTGCTCCTTCGACAGCACTGTGTGGGCGTTCACCAGGAGGTGGCGCAGCAAGCGGTACTCCGCCGGGGTGAGGTTCAACGCCCGCCCCGCGCGCAGGGCCTGACAGGCGGGATCGTCCAGGACCAGGTCGCCGTACGACAGTTCATCGTCCCGGCGGACGGGTTCGCGGCCGCGCAACAGGACTTGGGCACGGGCCAGCACCTCGGCGATACGGAAGGGTTTGGTGACGTAGTCCTGGTCCCCCAGCCCGACTTCGGGGAGAAGTCTGCCGAGGGAGTCGTACTGCGTCAGGAACAGCACGGGTGGGCGGTGGGCGACGGGGCGGCGTTCCCTGCCGAGACCCTCCAGGTCCGGGAGCGCCAGGTCGAGCACGACGAGGTCGAAGCGCCGGCCGTTGAGCCGGTGCACGGCATCGGCGCCGGTGTGCGCCGTATGGATCCGGTATCCCGCCAACTCCATGGTCGTGGACAGGAGTTCGGCCGCGTCCGGGTCGTGCACGACGACGAGGACGTGCTGGCCGGCACCTCGGGGGAGCGACGGTTTGTCACTGGCACTGCCGTGCATGGTCGAGACCATCCGTGTCGGGCTCTTTCGTGGGGAGGGCGTGCTCCGGGAGGGGGCGACCGCCTGCTCGCCGTCCGCCTGCCCGCCTCATCGCCGTCAGGGTGTCGCTGTGCGGGCGGAGCGTTGTTCGTCGTGGTTGTTCGGGCGGAGCGTTGTTCGTCGTGGCTGTGCGGGCGGAGCGTCGTTCGTCGTGGCTGTTCGCGCGGTCCCGACGGCCTCTTGGGGCGCGGAGGGCGAGGCATGTCACCGTGACACGGCCCGGGAATCACCGGCGGCGGGGGCCGGCGATCCCGTGCCGGGGCCGTGGCCCTCGTCGACGGGGTGGGTCAGGAACGCGTCGACCAGGCGGTTGACGAGTGCGGCGAGTTGACGGATCTGGTCCGGGGGCCAGTCGGCGAGGGCCAGACACATGCCGATCGCGCCGGCCTCGCGAATGCGGTCGACGGCCTGCCGGCCGGCGGGGGTCAGGCGGACGCGCAGGGCGCGACGATCGCCGGGATCGGCGACACGGGTCAGGTGGCCGGACCTCTCCAACCGCTGCACCTGGCGGGTGACATGGGAGGCCTCGACGTCGAGCCGGTCCGCCAGCTCCCCCGGGCGCAGCGGTTCGGAGTCGGCCACCTGCCGCAGCAGGGCGACGGCGGCCCGGTCCAGCGGCACTCCGGCGAGGGCCATCAGTCGCTCGTGCCGGCGGGCCCTGGTGCTCAGATAGGTGATCCGCGTCAGAGCCCGTTCGATCTCGATCACTTCCGGGGAGGCGGAACCGGCCGTCGGCGGCGATGAGGACATGGGCCCCACCTTACCCCTCTCGTTGCCTAACTCAAGCAATCCCGCCATGCTCGATCGATTGACTCAAGCGAGCCGCATATGCTTGCCTAACTCAAGCAAGACGACGCCGAGCCGGGCGTCGTTCACAGGATGTCGCCCGAGGCTTCCCGGCCGCGGGCGACCTGGGGCCGGGCCCGTTCGAGCGGATCGGACCCGGCGCGCCGCACCCGTGGGGACGGGGCCCGGCGCCGTCCCCGGGCCCGGTCGCCGATCACCTCCCCCCGAACGGCGCCGGGTCCGGGGACGCTCGCTCGCGCCTCCGCGTCCCGCACGCGCGCGGGACGCGACGAGCCACCGGACCACTGATCGTGGGCCGTTCGCGGGGCGGACATCCCCCGCCCGGCAAGCGGCCCGCCCGACGAAAGAGGAACAGTTCATGAGCGACAACGGTCTGGACGGCCGCGGTGTCGTCGTCACGGGTGCCGGTTCCGGCATCGGCCGGGCCGCGGCCCTGAAGTTCGCCGCGGCGGGCGCGAAGGTACTGGTCGCCGACCTCGACGAGGGGGCCGCCGAGGAGACCGTCGCGACGATCGGGACAGCCGGCGGCACCGCCCTCCCGGTGGTCGGCGATCTCAGCGAGCAAACGGTCGTGGACGAGGTCGTCACGCGGGCCGTCAGGGCCTTCGGCGGGCTGGACGTCCTGGTGAACAACGCCGGGATCATGGACCGGATGTCGGCCCTCGCGGACGTCACCGACGCCGAGTGGGAGCGGGTCGTCCGGGTCAACCTGACCGCGCCGTTCCTGCTCACCCGGGCCGCCCTGCCGCACATGCTGGAGGCGGGGCGCGGAGCGATCGTCTTCACCGCCTCCGAGGCCGGACTGCGCGGCAGCGCGGCCGGTGCCGCCTACACCGCGTCCAAGCACGGAGTCGTCGGCCTGGTGAAAAACCTGTCGGTGATGTACCGCAAGCAGGGCATCCGGGCCAACGCGATAGCCCCCGGCCCCACGATGACCAACATCCACGTGGACGCCGACCGGCAGGCCCACGGGCCCTCCGTCATCGGCGGGCTGATCGGCGCGAACATCGGCCGGCTCGGCACGGCCGAGGAACAGGCCGACGCCATCCTCTTCCTCGCCTCCGACGCGGCCGCCTTCGTCAACGGCGTGGTCCTGCCGGTGGACGACGCCTGGGCCGCCGTCTGACGAGCCACGCCCCGGCCGGGACCGTCGGCCGACGCCGGCCGGGTCGTCGTTCCCGGGGCCCTCCGGGGCCGGGCCCGACCGGCGCTCCCTCTCCCCCGCCCGCCTCGGGGGCCGGCTACCTGTGGTTCAGGTACGCCAGCACGGCCAGAACCCTGCGATGACCGGTGTCGCCCGTCGGGAGGCCGAGCTTCAGGAAGACGTTGCCGATGTGCTTGCTGACGGCGCGTTCGGTGACGACCAGGGTCCTGGCGATGGTGGCGTTGTCGTGTCCCTCGGCCATCAGCGTCAGCACCTCCCGCTCGCGCGGGGTGAGCGAGTCGAGCGGCGAGTCCCGGCGGCGGGTCAGCAGTTCGGTCACCACCTCGGGGTCGAGCGCGGTGCCGCCGGCCGCGACCCGGTCCAGGGCGTCCAGGAACTCGTCGACCCGGCCGACCCGGTCCTTGAGCAGATAGCCGACCCCGCCCGCGCCCCCGCCGAGCAGTTCGACGGCGTACGACTCCTCCACGTACTGCGAGAGGACCAGCACCGGCAGGCCGGGGAGCGCCCGGCGGGCCTCCAGGGCGGCGCGCAGTCCCTCGTCGCGGAAGCCGGGCGGCATCCGGACGTCCAGGACGGCGACGTCCGGGCGGTGTTCCAGCAGCGCGGGCAGGACCTCGGGGCCGCTGCCCGCGACGGCCGCCACCTCGTGCCCGGCCGAGGTCAGGAGCAGGACCAGGCCTTCTCTCAGCAGGGCGTTGTCCTCGGCGATCACCACGCGCACGGCAGCTGCACCTCTGTCCCCGGCCGCCGCGCAACCTCTGTCGTCGGGCAGGCCGATCATTCCGTTTCGCTCACCATACGCAGGGCAGCTCGACCTCGATCACGGTGGGACCGCCGACAGGGCTGGTCACGGACGTGTGCCCGTCCAGGGCGGCGACCCGCCGCCGCATCCCGAGCAGTCCGGATCCGCCCACCACCCGCACGCCCTCGGCCGGCGCCTGCGGGCGATCCGGAGGGGAAGCCGTGTCGGCGCCGCCCCGGCCGTCGTCGCGCACCAGGACCCGGACGCCCCGGGCCGTGCGGGCGAGGCGGACCTCGGCGTGGTCGCCGCCGCTGTGCTTGGCCGCGTTGGTGAGGGCCTCGGCGACGACGAAGTAGGCGGCCGCCTCCACGGCGGCGGGCGGGCGCGGCCCGTCGGCGTCCTCCAGCCCGTGCACGTCCACGGTGACGTCGAGCCCGCTGCTCGCCGCCAGGGCGCGCACGGCCCCGGCGAGTCCCCGGTCGGTGAGGATCGGCGGGTGGATGCCGCGCACGACGTGCCGCAGTTCGGCCAGCGCGGCCTCGGCCTGTTCCTGCGCGTCGAGCAGGAGCCGACGCGCGGCTTCCGGGTCGCGGTCGTACGCCCGCTGGGCCAGCCCGATCCGCAGGGACAGCGAGACCAGACGGGCCTGGGCACCGTCGTGCAGGTCGCGTTCGATACGGCGGAGTTCGGCGGCGTGGGCGGCGATCGCGTCGGCGCGGGTCGCCGCCAGCGCCTCCACCCTCTCCGCCAGGCGGGCCCTGGGTGAAGGCCTGAGGAGGACCTCGGACCAGTGGGCGTCCAGGTCGGCGAGACGGCTGATCAACGGCAGCACGAGAGGGGCACGGCGGAGCAGCCCGCACCACACGCCGTCGACGACCAGCCCCAGCGGCCACAGGGGTACGGCGAGGGCGAGGAGGGCTCCGTAGACGTAGTACGCGAGCATCCAGCGGGCGTCGGTGCGGGTGCCGGGGTCGCGGACGGAGATGCGCAGGCGTTCGCGGAGGGTGCCCTCGATGGGCTGGTAGGCCTCGGGGACGGGCCGGCCGGTCCAGGCGGCGGCCTGATGGCGTTTCGCGCCGGCGATCCGGCGGATCAGCGTCACGGTCTCGGGCAGCATCCAGGCGCCCACCACGGCCAGCGTGGCGACCGCGGTGATCAGCAGCACCGTGACGAAGAGGTACAGGCCGAAGGCCATCGCGGCGGCGACGACCAGGTGGAGCGTGGCTCGCGCGGCCTGCCGCAGCGTCTTGCCCATGCCGGTCAGCGTAGGCGACGGGGCGGGGCGGGGCAGGAGCGGCCCGAGCCGGCCGCTCTCCTCGGTCAACGCCCCCTACGCCTTGGCCTTGCCCTTGGCCTTGCCCGCGCCGGCGCCGTCGCCGCTTTCGGCTGTGCCTGCGCCTGCGCCTGCCGCGTCTGCGTCCCCCGTCGGCAGGCTCACCGTGAACGTCGTCGTGCCCGGTTCGCCGGCCAGGGTGATGGTGCCGCCGTGGGCGCGGACCAGGGAGCGGGCCACGGCGAGGCCGAGGCCGCTGCCGCCCCGGTCACGGCTGCGGGCCTTGTCGACGCGGTAGAAGCGGTCGAAGATCCGCTCCTGGTCGTCGGCCGGGATACCGGGCCCGAAGTCGGTGATCCGCACCTCGGCCGTACCGGACCCGACGCGCACCTCCAGACGGACCTTCGTGCCGCGCGGGGTGTGCACGGCGGCGTTGGTGAGCAGGTTGTCGAGGACCTGACGCAGTCGCAGGGGGTCCAGGCGCAGGCGTACGGGGTCGGAGCCGGTCGTCACGGTCAGCGGGTGGCCGGGGTGGCCCGCGCGGAAGGCGTCCGCCGCCTGGAGCGCCAGCTGTACCAGGTCGGCCTCCTCCAGCCGCAGCGGCGTCTCCACGTCGGCGGCGTCGAGGCGGGCGAGCATCAGCAGGTCGTCCAGCAGGTACCCCATGCGGGCTGCCTCGGCGCGCAGCCGGGCCAGGTGCTTGTCACGTTCCTCGGGGCTGTGGGCGGCGGCGTACTGGAAGAGGTCGGCGTAGCCGCGTACCGACATCAGCGGGGTGCGCAGTTCGTGGGAGGCGTCGGCGACGAAGCGGCGCAGCCGCTGTTCGGCCTCGGTGCGGACGGCGAGCGCGTCGTCGATGTGCTCCAGCATGGTGTTGAAGGCGGTGCGCAGTTCCTCCACCTCGAAGCCGCCGTCGCGGCTGTCGTGGCGGACCGGCAGCCGCGCCGAGTCCGTCAGGTCGTGCGAGGTGATGCCGCGGGCGGTGTGCGCCATGTCGCTCAGCGGTTTCAGCCCGCGCCGCAGCATGGCCCGGCCGAACACCACCAGCGCCAGCAGGGCGAGGGCGAACGTGACGACCTGGACCGTGATCAGCCGGGCCACTGTGTCGTCGATGTCCTCCATCGGCGCGGCGCTGACGAGGACCACGCCGGGTTCGACCTCGCAGGCCCGCAACCGGTACTGGCCCGCGCCCCTGAGGTGCTCGGTGCGGGTGACCTCCGTGCCCTCGACGGTGAGCGCCTTGGCCACGAGGGTGAAGTCCTCGATGTCCTTGGGGAGGTCGGCGGGGTCCTCGGGCTTGCGGAGCACCGGGGTGCCGCCCGAGGTGTCGTACACCGCGTAGTACCAGCCCCAGTACTTCTTGCCCTTGAGCGTGCCGTCGTCCGCGATGCTCTTGGACTGGGCGATCTGGGCGATCCTCAGCTGTTCGGTGAGCTGTGCGGAGAGGTAGTCGCGCATGTACATGGTCAGCGCGTTGCCGACGACGGCGAACACGACGAGCGCCAGGGCACCGAGGCCGAGGGCCAGCCGGGTGCCGAGGCGCGTGGAGCGGTAACTCTGCCTGAGCCGGGCGATCACTCCGTGGCCTGCCGCAGTACGTAGCCGAAGCCCCGGACGGTGTGGATGAGGGGTTCGCCGGTGTCGTCGAGCTTGCGGCGCAGCCGGCTGACGACCAGTTCCACGACGTTGGAGCGGCCGCCGAAGCCGTATTCCCAGACGTGGTCGAGGATCTGTGCCTTGGTGAGGACGGTCGGGGACTTGCGCATGAGGTAGCGCAGGACCTCGTACTCGGTGGGGGTGAGCGTCAGCAGCTTGTCGCCGCGCCGGACCTCGCGGGTGTCCTCGTCCATCGACAGGTCCGCGACGAGGAGCACGGACCGCTGGAAGGCGGGCCCGGCGCTGCGGCGCAGCACGGTGCGCAGCCGGGCCATGAGTTCCTCCACGGCGAAGGGCTTGACCAGGTAGTCGTCGCCGCCCCGGGTGAGGCCGGCCACGCGGTCGGCGACGCCGTCGCGGGCGGTCAGGAACACCACGGGCACCATCGTGCCGGACTGGCGCAGCCGGTCGAGCACGCCGAATCCGTCCACGCCCGGCAGCATCAGGTCCAGGACCACGATGTCGGGACGGAACGCGGCCGCCTGTCTGAGCGCCTCCTCACCGGAGTGTGCCGTGACCGCGTCCCAGCCCTCGTAGCGGGCGACGGTCGCCACCAGGTCAGCGATCGGCGGGTCGTCGTCCACCACGAGAAGTCGCACTTTTTCCACGCCCTCATACTGCGGCACCGATCGCTTCACGCCATAGCCGCTCACGGTTTGGAAGCCGATCGATAAAAACTTGAAAGTTGTCCGACAGGAAAACGACAGCGCGGACCGGCGAAGCTCGTATCCCCACCTGATCAAGGAGCTGTCCCCGTGACCACTGTCCAGCAACCCCCCGCGGCGGTCGGCCGCTCGGGAGCACGCCCCAAGGTGGTCGCCCGCACCGGTCTGTACACGGTGCTGGCGGCGAACGTGGCCCTGGTGACCTTCTTCTTCGTCCAGGGGGGCTTCGCCTCGAACGCCCTCATCGTGCTGGGCCGCCTCACCGGTCTGTACGGCGCGCTGCTGATGGCCTTCCAGCTGCTGCTGGTGGCCCGGCTGCCGTGGTTCGACCGGCGTATCGGCATGGACCGGCTGACCTCCTGGCACCGCTGGACCGGGTTCTCGGTGCTCTGGCTGCTGGTCGCGCACGGCACGTTCATCAGCTTCGGGTACGCCCAGTCCTCGGACATGGACCCGGTCAGCCAGCTGGTCGACCTCGCCGAGACCGTCGAGGGCGTACTGCGCGCGATCGTCGCGCTCGGCATCATCATGGTGATCGGCGTCGTCTCGGCCCGCTTCGCCCGCCGCAGGCTGGCCTACGAGACCTGGCACTTCATCCACCTCTACACCTACGTCGCGGTGGTGCTGGCCTTCACGCACCAGGTCACGGCGGGTACGTCCTTCGCCTCGTCGAAGACCGCGACGGCCTACTGGTACGTGCTGTGGGGCGTGGCCCTTGCCTCCGTGTTCCTGGGCCGGCTGGTGCTGCCGCTGTGGCGCAACTGGCGTCACCAGCTCCGGGTCACCGCCGTCGTCCCCGAGGCGGACAACGTCGTGTCGATCTACATGAGCGGCCGTGATCTGGACCGGATGCCCGCGCGGGCCGGCCAGTTCTTCCTGTGGCGCTTCCTGACCCGGGACCGCTGGTGGCAGGCCAACCCCTTCTCGCTGTCGGCCGCGCCCGACGGCAAGCAGTTGCGGCTGACCGCGAAGGCGGCCGGCGAGGGCTCCGCCTCCCTGCGCCACGTGAAGGTCGGCACCCGCGTCTTCGCCGAGGGCCCGTACGGCGCCTTCACCGCGATGCACCGCACCCGGCCGGAGTCCGTCCTCATCGCCGGCGGCGTCGGCGTCACCCCCATCCGGGCCCTGCTGGAGGAGATCGAGGGCCACGCCGTGGTCATCTACCGGGTGGGCGCGAAGCAGGACGCGGTCCTCTACGGCGAGCTCCAGCAGCTCGCGTTCGACAAGGGCGCCGAACTGCACCTGCTCTCCGGCCCGGTCAGTCCCGACCTGCTGACGCCGGGCGAGCTGCGGCGCATGGTGCCGGACATCACCGACCGGGACGTGTTCCTGTGCGGGCCCCCGCCGATGATGAACGCGGTGCTGGGCAGCCTGCGCGAACTGGACGTACCCAAGCCGCAGATCCACTTCGAACGCTTCAGCCTGGCCGGCTGAGGGACAGGAACGCACTGTGAAACGAGTCATCCCCGCCCTGGTCCTGAGCGCCGCCGCCCTGGTGCCCGTCTGGCGTTACTCCCCCTCGACCGCGACGACCACGACGGTGACCGCCGAGCCCGCTCCGTCCGCGTCCGCCGCGGCGGGCTCCACCGTGGTCAAGGGCCCGACCGTCGACACGGAGAAGGGTCCCGTGCAGGTCCAGGCGACCTTCCGGGGCGAGAAGATCACGGCCGTGAGCATGCTCCAGCAGCCGAACCACCCGCAGACGGAAGCGGCGGTTCCGGTGCTGATCGAGGAGACGCTGGAGGCGCAGAGCGCCGACATCGACACCGTCTCCGGCGCCACCATCACCAGCGACGCCTACCGGGAGTCCCTCCAGGCGACGATCGACGAGAACGGGAAGTCGGCGTCCTCGACCGACTCCGGCTCCGGCTCCGATTCCGCCTCCGACTCCGCGGCGGGCTCCGCTTCGGAGGACTCGGAGGCGTCCGGGGAGACCACGAACCGGACCGTCGCCGGACCGACCGTCGGGACCTCCAAGGGTGACGTCCAGGTCCAGGTGACCTTCGAGGGCGACGCGATCGCCTCGGTGAAGATGCTGAAGCAGCCGAACCACCCCCAGACCGAGGCGGCCGTCCCGGTACTGATCAAGGAGACGCTGGCGGCACAGAACGCCGACATCGACACCGTCTCCGGCGCCACGATCACCAGTGACGGCTACCGGGAGTCCCTCCAGGCCGCCCTCGACGCGAAGGCCTGATCCGGTGCGCCGCGTCGAACACATCATGGGGTTCCCGATCTCGCTGCTCGTCGAGGACGGCGAGCACGAGGCCGGGAACGGCGGAACGGACACGGGCGGGAACGTCGGCCGCGAGGGGCCGGTGACCGCCGAGTCCGTGGAGCCGGCGTTCGCCTGGCTGCGCGAGGTCGACGCCCGGTTCAGCCCGTTCCGCGAGGACAGCGAGGTCTCGCGGCTGGACCGGGGCGAACTGGCACCGGACGAGGTCAGCCAGGACCTGGCCGAGGTGCTGGCCCTCTGCGAGGAGTACCGGGTGGCGACCGGCGGCGCGTTCGACGTACGGCTGCCGGGGCGCGGGCTCGACCCCTGCGCGATGGTGAAGGGGTGGGCCGTGCAGCGGGCGGCGGAGCTGCTGACGGGCCTGGGCGCGCGGCGGCTCTGCCTCAACGCCGGTGGTGACGTGGCGGCGACCGGCGGTCCGTGGAGGGTGGGCGTACGCCATCCCGAGCGGGCCGACCGCCTCTGCACGGTCCTGTCCGTCACCGACGGCGCGGTAGCCACCTCCGCCCGCTACGAGCGCGGCGACCACATCCTCGACGGCCGCACCGGCCGCCCCGCGACGGGCCTGCTGAGCCTCACGGTCGTGGCCCCGTCCCTCACCGAGGCCGACGCGACCGCGACGGCTGCCTTCGCGATGGGCGCGGAGGGCATCGAGTGGGCCGCGTCCCGGGAGGGCTGCGAGGTGTTCGCGGTCGACGCGGAGCGACGGGTCTTCCGCACCCCGGGGCTGCCGGTGGCGGCGTGACGGGCCGTACGGGACGCACGTACCGCGGGTGATCGGCCCCGTGTCTTTCCGGCCCGCAGGTCCTGATGCTTCCAGGGGCGCGCGGAACTGCGCGACCAGCCCCCAGCGGCCCCGCACCGGGCAACGCACGTCAGGCGCGGCGGAAGCAACCCCTGCTCTTCAGGCGCGGGGAACCGCGCGAGAAGCCCACCGGGCCCGCAGCCGACGAACGCACGCCGCCGCACCGTCCCCACCCCCGCCGCCCCCGAAATCCCGTTGCGGCACACGCCCCCGCCCCCCGACAGTGACCCCATGACGACGACGCACCCCACCCCCCTGCCGCCCGGCCTGACCGTGCGCCCGGCGACGCTCGACGACGCGGAGGCGGTGTGCGCGCTGCTCAACGAGATCGACGTGCTGGAGATCGGCCGCGCCGAGACCGAGCTGGGCGAGGTACGGGCCGACCTGAAGCATCCCGAGGCGGACCTGGCGCGTGACTCCTGGCTGCTGTTCGACGGCGACCGGCTGGTGGCGTACGGGCTGCAGTGGGACGAGTCCGGCGGCGAGCGCATCGACATGGACCACTACACGCTGCCGGACCAACAGCTCGGCGCGCTGCACCTGTTCGACCTGATGGAGACCCGCGCGGCGGAGCGCGCGGCGGCCAACGGCGCGGACCGGGCCGTCGTGCACATGCACCTCAACATCGCGCCCACGATGGACCTGGACGCCCTGCGCGAGCGCGGCTGGCGTGCGGTCCGCCGCTACAACGTCCTGGCCCGCCCGCTGTCCCCCACCGAGCCGCCGGCGACACCCCCGCCCGGCGTCACCCTGCGCGCCTGTGCCGCCGAGCCGGACCGCAGGAAGGCCCACGAGCTGCTGCAGGCGTCCTTCGCCGACCACTTCGACTTCCAGCCGCGTACCTACGAGCAGTGGCTCGACGACATCGACGCCGAGCACGTCGACTGGTCCCTGATCTGGATCGCGCACGTCGACGGTCTCGGTGACGTGGCGGCCGTGCGGTGCCGCAACGACCGTTCCGCCATGGCCTGGATCACCAGTCTCGGCGTCCTGCGCGAGGCCCGGGGCCGTGGGCTCGGCAGTCTGCTGCTCGGCCACGCCTTCGGTCACTTCGCGGCGCTGGGCCGCGACCGTATCGGCCTGGGCGTCGACACCGACAACAGCACCGGTGCCCTCGCCCTCTACGAACGGCACGGCATGAAGCTGGACTTCGCGGTCGACACCTGGGAACTGATACGCCCCGTCAGGTAGGCGCGGTACCCACAGCCCCCGTTCTCCCCGGAGAACGGGGGCTTTCTGTTCGGCCTGTCGGACGTTGTTCGAAACCTCTTGACGCCCCACCACACTCCGATTGACACTCTCGCAACACGACGTCACATGGTCGAAACAGCGGGAAGCCCGGGGCGAGGGCTCCCGCCCCTTCCCGACCCCGTTCCCCTTGCGTTCCCCTTGCCTTCGCCACCCCTTCATCAGCCGTGCTCTCAGCAGGGATAACTCGATATGACGTACATCGAACGTCTGCGCGGCCGCGCCAGACGCTGGGCGGGTCCGCTCGCCGGACTGACGGCCGCGTCACTCCTCCTGGGCCTGGCCGGGCCCGCCGCCCCGGCCGCCGCGGACGACGCCGACCTCACCGACGGGCTGGCCCTCTGGTACAAGCTCGACGCCACCTCCGGCACCACGGCCGTCGACGCCTCCGGCCACGGCCGCAACGGCACGGTGAACGGCACGGCCGGCTGGACGGGTGACGGCCAGGGCCTCTCCTTCAACGGATCGGACACCTACATCAAGGTGCCGAACGACATCATGAAGGGCATGAACTCCATCAGCGTCTCCATGGACGTGCTGATGGACGAGTCGCAGGTCGGCCCGTACTTCATCTACGGCTTCGGCAACACCAGCAGCGGCACGGGCAACGGCTATCTCTTCGCCACCGGCAACTCGCTGCGCACGGCCATCGCGTCGGGCAACTGGTCGACCGAGCAGAACACCCGGCCCGGCGACTCGCACAACCTGAGCCGTTCGGTGTGGAAGCAGCTCACCTACACCCAGACCGGCACCACGGGCGTGCTGTACGAGGACGGTGTGGAGGTCGGCCGCAACACCTCGGTCACCACCACTCCCGGTTCCATCGGCTCGGGCACCACGACCGCCAACTACATAGGCAAGTCGGTCTACACGAGCGACAAGCTCTTCAAGGGCAAGATCCGTGACTTCCGGGTCTACGACCGCGCCCTCGCCGGCTCCGAGGTCGAGCAGCTCTCGCTCCCCATCGCCGAACAGGGCCTCGCCGCCGACAAGGCCGCCCTCACCCTGGGCGACACCAGCGCGGTCACCACCGACCTGGACCTGCCGAAGACCGGTACGGCCGGTGGCTCCTCGATCACCTGGAAGAGCGACAACACCGGCGTGGTCTCCGACTCCGGCGCGGTGACCCGTCCCGCCGCCGGTGAGCCGAACGGCCACGCCACGCTGACGGCGACCCTCAAGAAGGGTCCCGCGAGCGCCACCAAGTCCTTCGAGGTCACGGTCCTGCCGACCTTCGACGACACCACCGCCGTCAAGCAGGCCGCCGAGGCGCTGACGGTGCACAACCTCGACGACGTCCGCGGCAACCTGACGCTCCCGGGCAGCGGCGACTTCGGCACCAAGGTCTCCTGGGCGTCGGCGAACGCCGCCGTCGTCTCCGCCGAGGGCGAGGTCCACCGTCCCGCGCACGGCGACGGCACCACGACCGTCGCGCTGACCGCGACGGTCACCAAGGGCGACGCGAAGACCACCCGCGCCTTCACGGCGAAGGTGCCGGAACTGCCCAAGAAGGAAGCCCTCAAGGGCTACATGTTCAGCTACTTCACCGGCGAGGGCACCTCGGACGGCGAGCAGCTGTACGCGGCGCTCAGCAAGGGCAACGACCCGCTGAAGTGGCGGGAGCTGAACGACGGCAAGCCCGTCCTGACCTCGACGCTCGGTGAGAAGGGCCTGCGCGACCCGTTCATCATCCGCTCCCCCGAGGGCGACAAGTTCTACCAGATCGCCACGGACCTCAGGATCTACGGCAACGGCGACTGGGACGCCTCGCAGCGCACCGGCAGCAAGTCCATCATGGTCTGGGAGTCCACCGACCTGGTGCACTGGACCAACCAGCGCCTGGTGAAGGTCTCCCCCGACTCGGCCGGCAACACCTGGGCCCCGGAGGCGTACTACGACGACCAGCTCGGCGAGTACGTCGTGTTCTGGGCGTCGAAGCTGTACGACAACGAGGCCCACTCCGGCGACACGTACAACCGCATGATGTACGCGACGACCCGTGACTTCTACACGTTCAGCGAGCCCAAGGTCTGGGTCGACCGCGGCTACTCCGTCATCGACTCCACCGTCATCCAGCACGACGGCGAGTACTACCGCCTCTCCAAGGACGAGCGGAACAACTCCTCCTCCACGCCCAACAGCAAGTTCATCTTCGAGGAGAAGAGCGACTCGCTGCGCAACCTCTCCTGGACGTCCGTCGCCGAGGGCATCGGCAAGGGCGCGATGAACGCCGCCGAGGGACCGCTGGTGTTCAAGTCGAACACCGAGGAGAAGTGGTACGCGTTCCTCGACGAGTTCGGCGGCCGCGGCTACATCCCCTTCGAGACGAAGGACCTGGATTCCGGCGTCTGGACCCCGTCCACCGGCTACGACCTGCCGTCCAAGCCCCGGCACGGCACCGTGCTCCCGGTCACCCAGGACGAGTACGACCGGCTGCTGAAGACCTACCAGCCCGACGGGATCGTCACGAGCGTCGAGGACGTCAAGGTCAAGACGCGCGTCGGTGACGCCCCGGTCCTGCCGGCCACCGTCATCGCGGAGTTCGCCGACGGCGCCGAGCGGCCCGTCGCCGTCACCTGGGAGGACGTGGACGCCTCGAAGTACGCGCAGGCCGGCACCTTCACGGTGAAGGGCGACCTGCCCGGCGACTCGGCGATCCAGGTCACCGCCGAGGTCACGGTCTCCACCGAGGGCCCGGACGTCCCGGCCGACCTGCTCGTGCACTACGGCTTCGACGAGAGCGGCGGCAACATCGCCCGTGACTCCAGCGGCCACGGCTACCACGGCACCTATGTCCGCACGCCCGACTTCGCCACCGGCGTCGACGGCGGCTCCTTCAAGATGTCCGGCGGCGACAGCGGCTCCAGCTCGCCGTACGTCAAGATCCCGAACGGCGTGCTGAAGGGCGCCGACAGCGTCACCGTCTCCACGTACGCGAAGTGGAAGGGCGGCGACAACTGGCAGTGGCTGTTCGGCCTCGGCCCGGACAGCAACAAGTACCTGTTCGCCAGCCCCTCCAACGGCTCCTCGTCCCTCTACTCGGCCATCACGGCGGCGAGTTGGGGTGCGGAGAAGAAGCTGTCCGGCGCCCGGCTCACCCCCGGCAAGTGGCAGCACGTCACCGTCACCGTCGACGGCGGCGCCAAGACGGCGATCCTCTACGCCGACGGCGTCGAGGTCTCCCGCGCCACCGACGTCACCGTCAAGCCGTCCGACCTGTACGACGCGAACAAGGACTACAGCGGCTACATCGGCCGGTCCATGTACTCCCCCGACCCGTACTTCGGCGGTGAGGTCGACGACTTCCGGATCTACGACCGGGCCCTGACGCCCGCCGAGGTCCTGGAGATCAGCGGCAACACCACGGGCATCGCCAAGGTGACCCACCCGGCGCAGAAGACGGACGCCGTCATCGACGACGCCGACAGCCGCGTCACGCTGCCGATGAAGCCGGGTACCGATCTCACCAAGCTGGCACCGGAGTTCACCCTCGCCCACGGCGCGACGATCAGCCCCGCCTCCGGCAGTGTGCAGAACTTCAGCAAGCCGGTGAAGTACGAGGTCACCGGTTCCGACGGCAAGAAGCGCACCTGGACGGTGTCGGCACGCGAGCTCAAGAGCCCCGTGCTGCCCGGCCTCAACGCGGACCCGAACATCGTGCGCTTCGGCGACACCTTCTACATCTACCCGACCACCGACGGCTTCGAGGGCTGGAGCGGTACGCAGTTCAAGGCGTACTCCTCCAAGGACCTGGTCCACTGGAAGGACCACGGCGTCATCCTGGACCTCGGTCCGGACGTCTCCTGGGCGGACAGCAGGGCCTGGGCGCCGGCGATGGAGGAGCGGAACGGCAAGTACTACTTCTACTTCTGCGCCGACGCGAACATCGGTGTCGCGGTCTCCGACTCGCCCACCGGCCCGTTCAAGGACGCGCTCGGCAAGCCGCTGCTGAAGGCCGGTACCCTCCCGGGCCAGATGATCGACCCGGCGGTCTTCACCGACGACGACGGCACCTCGTACCTGTACTGGGGCAACGGCCGTGCCTACGTGGTCCCGCTGAAGGACGACATGGTGTCGTTCGACGCGGCCAAGGTCACGGACATCACCCCGAGCGGCTACAACGAGGGCACCTTCGTCATCAAGCGCAAGGGCACCTACTACTTCATGTGGTCGGAGAACGACACACGTGACGAGAACTACCGGGTCGCCTACGCCACCGGCTCCTCGCCCACCGGTCCCTGGACCAAGCGGGGCGTCATCCTGGAGAAGGACCTCTCGCTCGGCATCAAGGGCCCCGGCCACCACTCCGTGGTCCACGTCCCCGGCACCGACGACTGGTACATCGCCTACCACCGCTTCGCCATCCCCGGCGGAGACGGCACCCACCGCGAAACCACCATCGACAAGCTGGAGTTCGACGCCGACGGCCTGATCAAGAAGGTCGTCCCCACCCTGGAGAGCATCGACCCGGTCACCATCGCCCGGGCCGGCGCGGACGTCTCCGGCAAGGAAGGCGCCAAGATCCAGCTGAACGGCACGGTCTCCGGCGCGGGCACCGCCAAGTGGACGGCCGAGAAGGGCGCGCCCTGCGTCTTCGCCGACGCGGGCTCCGCGAGGACCACGCTCACCTGCGCCGACAACGGCACCTTCGAGGTCACCCTCACCGGTGGCCGCAGCTCGGACACGGTCACCGTCACCGTCGGCAACGCGGCCCCGGAGATCACCTCGGTGACCAGCAAGAAGACCTCGGAGACGGGCAAGGTCACCAGGGTCCGGGTCAAGTTCACCGACGCGGGCACCCGTGACACCCACACCTGCAGCATCGACTGGAAGGACGGCGGCAAGCCGGCGGCCGGCAAGGTCACGGCAGGCAGCTGCAAGGCGGAGCACACCTACCGCACGGCCGGCATCTTCGCCCCGGTGATCACCGTCACCGACGACGACGGCGCCTCGGCGAGCAGCACGATCGACGAGCTGGTCGTCTTCGACCGCAAGGCCGGTTCCGCGACCGGTGACGGCGGCTTCACCTCCCCCGCCGGGGCGTACCCGGCAGGCCCGAAGCTGACCGGCAAGGCGGACTTCTCCTTCACCGCCACGTACGGCAAGAGCGACACCAAGCCGTCGGGGAAGGTCGCGTTCGACTTCGCCGGGGCCAAGCTGAAGTTCCGCTCCACCAGCATCGAATGGCTCGTGGTCAGCGGCTCCGAGGCGGTCCTCCAGGGCTACGGCACCGTCAACGGCAAGGGCGGCTACCTCTTCCGCGTCACGGCCGGCGACAGCCCGGACACCTTCAAGATCAAGATCTGGAAGAAGTCCACCGGCACGGTCGTCTACGAGAACAAGACGGCCGCGACGAAGGGCATCACCATCGGCCGCAAGTAGCACCACCGCACGACCCCAACCAGACCGAGCCGCGCCCGGATTCATCCGGGCGCGGCTCGGCGCTTTCAGGGGCGCGGCCCCGTGACCTTCAGGGGCGCGGGGAACCGCGCGAGCGACCACGACGAACCCGCGGCCCGCGACGTCAGGGAATCCCCCCACCCCCAGAACGTTGAACATCATGTGACCCCCGAGACCTCCGTACTCTCCGCCACCCGCTTCTCCGTCCTCGACCGCTCCCGCACCCGCGAGGGCCACAGCGCCCCCGAAGCCCTGCGGGACACCGTGCGCCTGGCCCGGTACGCGGAGCACCTCGGCTTCCACCGCTTCTGGGTGTCGGAGCACCACGGCGTGCCCGGGGTGGCCAGCTCGGCCCCCACCGTCCTGGCCGCGGCCGTCGCCGCGGCCACGCACACCATTCGGGTGGGCACCGGCGGGATGATGCTGCCCAACCACCGCCCGCTGGTCGTGGCCGAGCAGTTCGGTGTACTGGAGTCGCTGTTCCCGGGGCGGATCGACATGGGGCTCGGCCGTTCCGTCGGCTTCACGGACGGCGTACGCACAGCGCTGGGCCGGGACAAGGACGCCGCCGACACCGCGGACTTCGCCGAGCAGCTCGACGAACTGCTCGGCTGGTTCGCGGGCACCTCCCCGACCGGGGTGCACGCGCGCCCTCCGGAGGGTTTGGCCGTGCCCCCGTTCGTGCTCGCGATGGGCGAGGGCGCCGAGATCGCGGCGCGGGCGGGCCTGCCGATGGTGATCGGCGACCTCCGCGACCGCGACAGGATACGGCGCGGCATCGACCGCTACCGCGCCGGGTTCCGCCCGTCCGCATGGGCCGAGGAGCCGTACGTCGTCGTCTCCGGCACGATCGCCGTCGCCGACACCCCGGAGAACGCGCACCGCGTCCTCCTCCCGGAGGCCTGGGCCATGGCGTACTCCCGCACCCACGGCACGTTCCCGCCGCTGTCCCCGGCGGCGGAGGTCGAACGGCGGACGATGACGGCCAGGGAGCGGGGCCTGTACGAGTCCGGGCTGATGGGCCAGGTGTACGGCACCGAGGAGCAGGTCGCGCACGAACTGGAGTCGGTGATCAAGGAGACCGGTGCCCAGGAGGTCCTGGTCACGACGAGCACGTACGACCGGCAGGCCCTGTTCGACTCGTACCGCCGGCTGTCCCGGATCGCGGGTCTCAGCGGCCTCCCGGCCGAAGGCTGACCCCACCTCTCCGCAGAAGCTTCAGCGGGTCACCGGTCGCGGGCCTCGGCCCGGCTCCCCGGCGGCCGCCGCGCGCCCGCGGCGTGTGCTCGACCATCGCCGCCACGTCGATCACCGCCATCTGCGCGGCCTGCGCCAGGGCTCGCCGGTCGAGGGGGCCGGCCGGGGCGATGACGGGCCGCACGTCCACCTCGGCGACGACGTCACGCGCCGACACCACCCGCCACACCGACGCGAGCAGCGAGTCGTCCCCGACGTAGGCGGGCGCGGTGCTCGCCCCGCCGCCGGTGAAGCGGTAGCGGACGCGCACCGGCTGCACGGGGACGCCCGCGTCGAGCGCGGCCTGGAACACGGCCCGCCGGAAGCGGCCCTGCGCCCGGCCGCACCAGGTGCTCCCCTCCGGGAAGGCCACGACGGCCGCACCGCCCCGCAGGGTGTCGGCGATACGGGCGACCGTCTCCGGCAGGGCGCGGATCCGGTCCCGTTCGATGAACAGCACGCCGCTCCGCGCGACGAGCGCGCCCGCCACCGGCCACGTCCGGATGTCCGCCTTGGCCAGCATCCGCGCCGGACGGACCGCTCCGAGCAGCGGTATGTCCAGCCAGGAGACGTGGTTGGCGACGAGCAGCAGTCCGCCGGTGGGCGGGGCGGTGCCGGCGATCCGTACCCGTACCCCCGAGGCCCGTACGACCCACCGGCACCAGCGCCGCACGACGTCGGCCGGGAGTCGCAGGCCGACGGCACTCACCAGGACCCCGGCCGCGACCAGGGCCACGACCGCCGCGAACCGGGCGGCGGCCCGGGGGACGGTGACGGCCGGCCCGGCCGCCTCCACGCACGCCCGGGGGCTGCAGGGCGCGCTGGGCAGCCACACGCTCATCGGTTCACGCCGCCGGGACGAGGGAGAGGAAGTGGCGCAGGTACCGGGCGTCGACCCGGCGCATCGACAGCAGCACGTACAGGTCCGCGACCCCGAAGTCCGGGTCGTGCGCGGGCTCGCCGCACACCCAGGCGCCGAGCCGCAGATAGCCGCGCAGCAGCGGCGGCAGCTCGGTACGGCTCTGCGCCGCCCCCTCCTTCGGCACCCACGGCAGCAGCGGACGTACCCGGAACTCCTCCGGCGCCAGGTTCCTGCCCCGGACCCGGTCCCAGGTGCCCGTGGCGAGGGCGCCGCCGTCGGCCAGCGGAATGGAGCAGCAGCCGGCCAGCCACTCGTGGCCGCCCTGGACCATGTAGCGGGCGATCCCGGCCCAGATCAGGCCGATCACCGTGCCGTCGCGGTGGTCGGGGTGCACGCAGGACCGGCCGACCTCGACCAGCGAGGGGCGGAGCGCGTCGAGCGCGCCGAGGTCGAACTCGCTCTCCGAGTACAGCCGCCCGGCGACCGCGGCCCGCTCGGGCGGCAGCAGCCGGTAGGTGCCGACGACCTCGCCGGTGCGTGTGTCCCGCACGAGCAGGTGGTCGCAGTAGGCGTCGAAGGGATCGGCGTCCAGCCCCGGCTGCGGACCGGCCAGCAGGGCACCCATCTCCCCGGCGAACACGTCGTGGCGCAGCCGCTGGGCGGCACGGACGTCCTCCTCGCTGCGGGCCAGGGTGACGGTGTAGCGGGTGGGGGCCGTCGACTGGGGCGGGCTGTCGAGGGTGGAGGCGGTCATGGCATCTCCTGGTCACGGGCCGACTCGGCGGCGTCAGGGCGGACCTGGGGACGTGCGGCCCGCCGCCCTAGTTCTGCCGACGCCGGCTGACACTGGCGTGACCGGTCGCGAGAGCCCGGATGTGGGGAGGTTGAACGGCTCGGACCAGGTGGCCGGTGTGTCCGACTCCGTCGACCGGCGGGTGTCGCGACGGTGACCGGCGCACGGCGACGACCGGCGGCGCTCCCGAACGAGTCGTTCCGCGCTCGATCGACGCGGCACCGACCGGAGAAACCTTGGCGGGGCCGGGATCGAGCACCACACCCGGCCCCGCCCGTTCGCACCTCTCGGCGAACGTCCTGTGCCCCTACAGGGGCGCGGGGAGCCGAGCGGCCGGGCCCGCTCCGGCCCGCACCCGTTCGATCAGGCCCCGCACGGGGCTACCGCTTCCCGCCCTTCCGCGTGGCCCGCAGCCATTCCTTGTTCATGCTGGTGATGGACATCAGCGGGATCCCCTTGGGGCACGCGGTCGCGCACTCACCCGCCAGCGTGCACCCCCCGAATCCCTCCTCGTCCATCCGCTCCACCATGTCCAGCACCCGCGTCTCCCGCTCGGGCGCCCCCTGCGGCAGCACGTTCAGATGGTTGATCTTGGCCGAGGTGAAGAGCATCGCCGCCCCGTTGGGACACGCGGCCACACAGGCCCCGCACCCGATGCATTCCGCGTGCTCGAACGCGAGGTCGGCGTCCGGCTTCGGGACGGCCGTGGCGTGTGCCTCCGGCGCGGCGCCGGTCGGCGCGGTGATGTACCCGCCGGCCTGGATGATCCGGTCGAACGCCGTCCGGTCCACCACCAGGTCCTTGATCACCGGGAAGGCCGACGCACGCCAGGGTTCCACGTCGATCGTGTCGCCGTCCGCGAACGACCGCATGTGCAGCTGGCAGGTCGTGGTCCGCTCCGGTCCGTGCGCGTCCCCGTTGATGACCAGCGAGCACGCCCCGCAGATGCCCTCACGGCAGTCGTGGTCGAAGGCCACCGGGTCGTCACCGCGCAGGATGAGGTCCTCGTTGAGCGTGTCGAGCATCTCCAGGAAGGACATGTCGGGCGAGATCCCGTCCACCTCGTACGTGGACATGGCGCCGTCGGCGTCGGCGGCCCGCTGCCGCCATACGCGCAGGGTGAGCTTCATGCGTAGCTCCGCTGGGTGGGGTGGACGTACTCGAAGACGAGGTCTTCCTTGTGCAGGACGGGCGCCGTGCCGGTCCTCGTGAACTCCCAGGCGGCGGCGTACGAGAACTCCTCGTCCCGGCGCTCCGCCTCGCCGTCGGCCGTCTGGGACTCCTCGCGGAAGTGACCGCCGCAGGACTCGGCGCGGTGCAGCGCGTCGAGGCACATCAGCTCGGCCAGTTCGAGGTAGTCGACGACCCGGTTGGCCTTCTCCAGGGACTGGTTGAACTCCTCGCCCGTCCCCGGCACCCTGATCCGCCGCCAGAACTCCTCCCGGATCTGCGGAATCCGCTCCAGGGCCTTCCGCAGCCCGCTGTCGGTGCGGGCCATGCCGCAGAACTCCCACATCAGCTCGCCGAGTTCGCGGTGGAAGGAGTCGGGCGTACGGTCCCCGTCGACGGCGAGCAGCAGGTTCAGCCGGTCCTCGGTCTCGGCCAGCACCTCCTGGACGACGGGGTGGTCGCGGCCGATCCCGTCCTGCCTCGGATGCCGGGCGAGGTAGTCGTTGATGGTGGCCGGCAGCACGAAGTACCCGTCGGCGAGCCCCTGCATCAGCGCGGACGCGCCGAGCCGGTTGGCCCCGTGGTCGGAGAAGTTGGCCTCGCCGATCGCGAACAGGCCGGGGACGGTGGTCTGCAGGTCGTAGTCCACCCACAGCCCGCCCATCGTGTAGTGCACGGCGGGATAGATGCGCATCGGCACCTCGTACGGATCCTCGTCGGTGATCCGCTGGTACATGTCGAAGAGGTTGCCGTACCTGGCCTCGACGGCCTCCCGCCCCATGCGCGCGATGGCGTCGGCGAAGTCCAGGTAGACGCCCTGCCCGCCGGGCCCGACTCCCCGGCCCTCGTCGCAGACGTTCTTCGCGGCGCGGGAGGCGATGTCACGGGGGACGAGGTTGCCGAAGGAGGGGTAGATCCGCTCCAGGTAGTAGTCGCGCTCGTCCTCGGGGATCTGGTTCGCCGGGCGCCGGTCGCCGCGCGCCCTGGGCACCCAGATCCGGCCGTCGTTGCGCAGCGACTCGCTCATCAGCGTCAGCTTGGACTGGTGGTCACCCGTGCGCGGGATGCACGTGGGATGGATCTGGGTGAAGCAGGGGTTCGCGAACAGCGCGCCCCGCCGGTGCGCCCGCCATACGGCCGTCGCGTTCGAGTTCATGGCGTTGGTCGAGAGGTAGAAGACGTTGCCGTACCCACCGCTCGCCAGCACCACGGCATCCGCGAAGTACGTGTCGATCTTCCCCGTGATCAGATCCCGCGCCACGATCCCGCGCGCCCGCCCGTCGACCACGATCAGGTCGAGCATCTCGGTGCGCGGGTGCATCTCCACGTTCCCGGCCGCGATCTGCCTGCTGAGGGCCTGGTAGGCCCCCAGGAGCAGTTGCTGCCCCGTCTGCCCCCGGGCGTAGAACGTCCGTGACACCTGGACGCCGCCGAAGGAGCGGGTGTCGAGCAGACCGCCGTACTCCCGGGCGAAGGGCACGCCCTGGGCGACGCACTGGTCGATGATCTCGACGGAGATCTGCGCGAGCCGGTGGACGTTCGACTCCCGCGCCCGGAAGTCGCCGCCCTTGACGGTGTCGTAGAACAGCCGGTGGACGGAGTCGCCGTCGTTGCGGTAGTTCTTCGCGGCGTTGATGCCGCCCTGGGCGGCGATCGAGTGGGCGCGGCGGGGGGAGTCCTGGTAGCAGAACTGGACCACGTGGTAGCCCTGTTCGGCGAGTGTGGCGCCCGCCGAGCCGCCCGCGAGTCCCGTGCCGACGACGATCACCGTGTGCTTGCGGCGGTTGGCGGGGTTGACCAGCCTGGCCTCGAAACGGCGCTTGTCCCAGCGCTCGGCGACCGGGCCGCCGGGTGCCTTGCCGTCGACGACCGGTTCACCGGTCGCGTATTCCGTGTAGGCGGAGGACGTAGTCATGTCAGCTCACCACTCCGGTCATGACGGCGAGGGGTACGGAGACGAAACCCAGGGTCAGTACCAGGGCGAGGACGTTCGCGGTGACCTTCAGGGCGCGGTCGCGGGTGCGGCTGCCGGCGCCGAGGGTCTGGGCGGCGCTCCAGAAGCCGTGCCGGACGTGCAGGCCGAGCGCGAGCATCGCGACGAGGTAGACGGTGTTTCCGTACCAGGTGGAGAAGGTGTCGATCACGTTCTGGTACGGGTGTCCGGCCTGGAAGCCGCCCGGATGGACGGTACCGGTCGTCAGGTCGAGGATGTGCCAGACGATGAACAGGCCGAGGATGACGCCACCCCAGCGCATGGTGCGGGTCGCGTAGCTCGCCCGGCGCTTCTTGTGGACGTACTTGTCCGGCCGGGCCCGGAGGTCCCGGCGGCTGAGCTGGTAGGCGGCGGTGGCGTGGGCGACGACCGCGGCGACGAGGACCACGCGGATGATCCACAGCGCCCACTCGTGGTGAAGGAAGGGCTCACCGAGGGTGCGCAGCCAGTGGGCGTAGCCGTTGAACTCGTCCGAGCCGAAGAAGATCTTGAGGTTGCCGAGCATGTGGACGACCAGGTACGCCAGCATGATCAGTCCGCTGACGGCCATCACCGTCTTCTTGCCGAGGGAGCTGTCCCACACCGAGCGCACCCGGGACGGTTTCCGTCCCGACCGTCCCGGTCGTCCCGTCCGTTTCGAACGTTCCGCCGGTCCCGGACCTTTCGCCCGTTCCGTCCGCGTTGCCAGAGCCATACCCACGACGGTAGAGCGGCATCACCCCATCGGTCCAAGACATGGAACAGCTCGATTCGATAGCCGGAAGCTATCGTCCCGTATCGTGGAGGGATGCAGTTCCAGCAGCTCCAGTACTTCGTCGCGGTGGCCGAGACCCGGCATTTCACCCGGGCCGCCGAGCTGGTCCACGTGGCGCAGCCCTCGCTCTCGCAGCAGATCAAGGCGCTGGAGCGGGAGCTGGGGGCGGACCTCTTCCGGCGGGCGCGAGGCAACATCACGCTGACGGACGCCGGTGAGGCGCTGCTGCCGCTGGCCCGGCGCATCCTCGCCGACACCGACACCGCCCGGCACGAGGTGCAGGAGCTGGTCCAGCTGCGCCGGGGCCGGGTCCGGCTCGGCGCGACCCCGAGCCTGTGCACGGGGCTGCTGCCCGACGTGCTGCGCGCCTTCCACGACCGCTACCCCGGCATCCGGCTGCTGATCGAGGAGGGCGGCTCCCACGACCTGGTCCGCCAGCTCGCGCGCGGCGCCCTGGACCTGGCTCTGGTGGTCCTGCCGCTCCCCACGCCCTCCCCGGCCCTGACCACGGCGGAGCTGCTGCGGGAGGATCTGGTCGTGGTCTCCTCGCCGGACGCGCCGAGGCCCGGCGACGGTCGCCGTACCGTCCGTGTGTCCGACCTGGAGGGCGAGCGTCTGGTCATGTTCCGTCACGGCTACGACCTGCGGGAACTCACCGTCGCCGCGTGTCGCTCCGCGGGGTTCGAGCCGGATTTCGCGGTGGAGGGCGGAGAGATGGACGCGGTCCTGGGGTTCGTCCGGGCGGGGCTGGGTGTGGCCGTGGTCCCGCGGATGGTCGCGACGCGCTCGGGGCGGGGCCTACGGGTCACCCCCTTGGCCCGCCCCGGTCTGCACCGGACCATCGCGCTGGCTCACCGCAGCGATGTGGCTCCGCCTCGGGCCGCGCGGGAGTTGCAGCGGATGCTGGTCGAGCGGTGAGGGTGGGCCGGCGAGTCCGTTCGCTCCGTCGGCGGGGAGCGTCGTCGCGGTCCGCGGGCTCGTCGTGGCTGATCGCGCAGTTCCCCGCGCCCCGGGAGGGGCGCGCTGCACGCGCCGGCGGCTGGGAAGGAACCTCTCCTACCCCGTCGCGTCCACCAGCGCCAGTTCGTGGAGCCGCTCCGGCGGCCCCGGACGGGCGTAGTACCAGCCCTGGGCCGTGTCGCAACCGAGAATCCGCAACTGTTCGGCCTGGGCGCCCGTCTCCACACCCTCGACCGTGACCGCCAGATCGAGGCTGTGGGCCAGGGAGACGATCCCCTCGACGATCTTCAGGTCGACGGGGTCGGCCGGGAAGCGCTGCATGCTCTGGGTGAAGGACCGGTCCAGCTTCAGGACACGGACCGGCAGCCGACGGAGGTTGGCGAGGTTGGAGTAGCCGGTGCCGAAGTCGTCGAGGGCGATGTCGACGCCCATCTCGGAGAGCCTGCGCAGCGGTTTGAGCAGGTCGTCGTCGGCGCCGATCAGGGCGGACTCGGTGACCTCCAGGCAGAGGGCGTCCGGTTCGAGGCCGGCGCGCTCCAGGATGTCCACCGTGTCCTGGACCAGCCCGGGGTGGGTCAGCTGGCACGGGGAGAGGTTGACGTTGACGCGCAGCGGTTCGCTCGCCCCCGTCCCGCCGTTGCGTTCCTGCCATGCGCGGGCCTGACGCACCGACTGCTCCAGGACCCAGCGGCCGAGCGGCACGATCAGGCCGGTGCGCTCGGCGAGCGGGATGAAGCGGTCGGGGCCGAGGACGCCGTGCTGCGGATGCAGCCAGCGGACCAGGGCCTCCGCGCCGCGCACGGTGCCGTCGCCGAGGTGGACCAGGGGCTGGTACTCGATGAAGAACTCGCCCCGGTCCAGGGCCGCGGGCAGCGCCGTCGTCAGCCCGTGCCGGGTGATGGCGCGGGCGTCGGCCTCCGCGTCGGCGACCTCGTAGCGGTTGCCGCCCGCCGACTTGGCCCGGTACATCGTGATGTCGGCGCTGCGCAGCACCTCCGCCGGGCCCCGCTCCCCCGCCGGGCCCTCGACGATGCCGATACTGCCGCGGACCAGCAGTTCCCGGCCCTCGATGCGCACCGGGGTGACCAGCGCGTTCATGATGCGGTCGGCGAGTTCGTCGACCTCGTGCTCCGTGTCGGTGCCGGTGGTCAGCGCCACGAACTCGTCGCCGCCGAGCCGGGCGACCATCTCACCGGGCGCGGTCGCGCAGGACTGCAGCCGGTCGGCGACCTCGACGAGCAGCCGGTCGCCGGCCGCGTGCCCGAGGCTGTCGTTGATGGTCTTGAAGCCGTCGAGGTCGAGGTAGCACAGGCCGAAGCGCTGACCGTCGCCCGCCGCGAGGGCCTTCTCCAGGCGTTCGAAGAACAGGGTGCGGTTGGGCAGTCCGGTGAGCGCGTCGTGCGTGGCCTCGTAGCGGAGGCGGAGGTTGAGCAGCCGGCGCTCGGTGGTGTCCTCCATGAGGGCCAGCTGGTACTGCGGCCGGCCGTCCGCGTCCCGCAGCAGGGACACCGTCAGGTTGGTCCACAGGACCGTCCCGTCCGGCCGGTGGAAAGCCTTTTCGGTGTGGTAGTGCTCGCGCTCGCCGCCGACCAGTTCGTCGTACAGGCGCCACACCTGGGGCGCGTCCTCGGCGTGTTTCCACTCGGGGACCCGGCGCCCGCGCATCGCCTGCTCGGTGAGCCCGAACATGCGCAGCAGTGCCCCGTTGACCTGGAGGATGTTGCCGTCGAGGTCGGCGATGCCGATGCCTATGGCGGCGCCCTCGAACACCGCGCGGAACCGGGCCTCGGTGGCGTGCAGCGCCAGGGCGACCGCGCCCTGTGCCTCCAGCGCGGCGCGGGCGATGGCCTCCTGCTCGGCCAGCGTCCGCTGCCTGAGCGCCTCGGCGAATCCGGCGGCCATCGAGGACTGCAGCCGCCCGGCACGGGCCCGCAGGTCCTCCTGGGGGCCCTCGCCACCGCAGTAGAGCACCAGATAGGCGTCGACGCAGTCCAGGGTCTGGCCGAGCGCCTCGGGTTCGGTGCAGTGCGCCTCGACGAGGGCGGCGCCGACGGCCCTGCCCGCCTCGGCGTCGTACGTCCTCGCCCGCAGTGCCTCGCTCAGCCTGCGGGCGAGCGGCAGCAGTCGTTCCTCGAACTCGGGCCGGGTCAGCGACGTGGAGGTGGCGGGGAAGACCGCGCGGCTCCAGATGGTCGCGAACCGGCGGAGTCTGTCCTCCGGCCCGTCCGGCTCCGCCCTCACGCCTTGGTCCCCACGCCGGCGAACTGCGCGTAGGCGTACGGATCCTCGTCCTCGGAAGCCGTGTCGGGCCGCCACTCAGCCATCGGCACCACTCCGGGTTCCACCATGTCGTACCCCTCGAAGAACCGCGCGACCTCGTCGGACGTGCGCATGGTCAGCGGATTGCGAATGTTCCGGTACACGTCCACCACGCCCGCCGCCCGCTCCGCGGGCAACGGGATTCCCTCACGGCAGGCGTGCGAGACGATCATCAGGCTGCCGGGCGCGAGGGCGTCGCGCAGCTCCGCCACCGCTCCGTACGGGTCGTCCGTGTCCTCCACGAAGTGCAGTATGGCAACCAGGAGCAGCGCCACCGGCCGGTTCAGGTCGATCAGTCGCCGGACCGGGGGGCTTTCGAGGATTTCCCGGGGCTTGCGGAGGTCGGCCGCGACCACGTCCACGTCGTCGTTCCCCTTCAGAACCTCCTGGCTGTGTGCTACGGCGACGGGGTCGTGGTCGACGTAGACGACCCGTGCGCCGGGGCCGGCCTCCTGGGCGACCTCGTGCACGTTTCCGAAGGTGGGGATCCCGGATCCGATGTCCAGGAACTGGGTGATGCCCGCGCCGGCCGCGTACCGCACGGCGCGGCGCATGAACGCCCGGTTCGCCTGCATGATCTTGGGCAGGCCCGGCACGTGCTCCATGGCCCTGCGGGCCGCTTCCCGGTCGACCTCGAAATTGTGCGAACCACCCAGGTAGTAGTCGTAGATGCGTGCCACGGACGGCATCGAGATGTCGATGCTCCGCGGCGCCCAGGCGGGACGCTCCATCTGTGTACTCCAGCGCTTCGGGGGTGGCGTGGGCGATCCGGTGTTCGAGCTGAGGCTACTGATCGCCCGCCGAAGGGGCGAGTAAAAACGGAAATTGACCGTCCGTTCAACGTCGCCGCCGATGCCACCTGCCCAACCACCGCCCCTGCCATGCCCGTTCACCCGTGGAGGTTGCGCCTGCCGGAGAACACCGAACCCGGACCGCCCGGTTCGGGCGGGTCCGGGCATGCGAAGCGGTCCGCCCCCTCCGTGCGGTGCGGAGGGGGCGGACCTGATCGGCCGCGCTGATGTGGTGCGTCCGGCACTCTCTTCTCGTCCACTCCCTTCCGCGTGCGGTGATGTGAATGGCGAGGCGGTCCACCCTGGGGAAGGTGTCCTTACTTCTGCGCGCCGATCGGCTCTCCGTCGCCGTTGATGGCGAACCAGGTACCGCCGACACCCTGGCCGTTGGTGTCGCCGGGCGACTTGTCGTTGGCGAAGGTGTAGAGCGGGATGCAGTTGATGGTCTGCTGCTTGAAACCGTCAGGACGGTCGAAGACGGTGTAGCCCTTCAGCAGGATGCCCTTGGTGTCGTTCTTGTCGACCGGGGCGACGACGGGCCACTTGTCGAGGCAGGCGCCGGTGCACTTGGTGGACATCGGCCACTGCTTGTCCTTGAGGAACCGGTAGACCGTCATGCCGTTCTTGTCGACGACGATCTCGCCCAGCTTGGCGTCGTTGCGGGTGGTCAGGCCGGCCTGCTCGACCGCCTCGCCACCGCCGCCACCGGTGCCGCCCGTGCCGCCGCCGGTGCCGCCGCCCTTGGTGGAGGCCTTCTTGCCGTTGGGCGCCGAGGCGAACCAGGAGCCCTTGACGCCCTGGCCCTTGATGTCACCGGCCTTGGTGTCCTTGGCGAAGTAGTACAGCGGCCAGCCGCCGACCGTCAGCTGCTTGGTCCCGTCGGGACGGCTGACCTCACCGAGCAGGGCCTTGTCGACACCCTCGGCGGCGGTGGCGCCCGAGGCGGGAACCGGCGGCCAGGTGGTGGCGCACTCGCCCTCACAGGTCGTCTTCGGCGGCTCGAACGAGTCCTTGTCGAAGCGGTACAGGGTGCGTCCGGCGCTGTCGGTGAGGACCTTGCCGTACTCGTCGCTGTTCCACACCGTCAGCTGGCCCGCGGAGGCCGCCGTGGTGGACTGGGCCTGGTCCGAGGTACCGGAACCGGCCGCGCCGACGCCGGCCGTACCGGTTCCGGTGCCCGCTATGGTGCCGGCACCGAGCGTCGGGGAGGAAGCGGCGCCCACGTTCTGCGAGGACGTCGACCCCTGTTCCTGACCGCACGCCGTCGTCAGCACCAGTACAGCCGCAGCTGTCGCTACGAGTGAGGCGCTCCGCCAGGAGGTCTTCATTCCAACTCCCCGTGTATCCGGTGGGTGTTGCAGCGCCCTGTTGCGCCGCTTGCTGGTCCTAGGTACGGGCGGGAGTGGCCGAAGTGTTCAACGCGGCCGGATTTTCTTTCCGGAGTCTGTGGCGCGGTGCCGTCCGTCAGCCCGCGAAGACGTCGAACGAAGGGTCAGCGTCGGGCATCCGCGCTCAAACCTTCGGGGCCCGTTCTTCCCCCATCCGGAGCAATCCGCCCGTGCTCCCGCGTACGCGGGCGCGCGAGCCCGGATGATCTGCGACGTGCAAGGACCCCAGCGGACCCGATCCGCTCTCGCCCTACGGCTGTCGGCCCTGCTCGCACTGACCTGGCTCCTCGGCGGAGCACCGAGCGGCACGGCGGTCGCCGACGCCTGCGCGTACGCCACCGTCGGCCCGGACAGCTCCGGCGCGGTCGCCGTGGCGATCGGGGGAACCGACTCCTGCGAGCCGCCCCCGTCGCCCACGTCCACGCCCACGCCCCCTCCCCCGCCGACCCCGTCGTGCCCGCCGGAGCCGACCCCCACCCCGACACCTCCGCCGCGACCGAGACCGCCGTCGCCGACGCCCACCCCGGACCCCGCTCCGGACCCCCCGCCCGCCCCGAAGCCGACGCCCACCCCGCCCCCGAGGCCCGCGCCACCGCCTCCCCCGCCGCCCGTCACCGAGGCGCCCCGGCCCGCCCCCACCCCGACTCCCGTGCCGAGGACGAAGGCTCGGCCGGACCCCGCGCCCAGCGTCCGCCCCGAGGTCTCGCCGACCCCGGTGAGCTATCCGCCGTACCGGGCCCCGGCCCACTCCGCGGCCAAGCGCTCCGGTCCGTCCCTCGTCTCGCTCGCCCTGCTCGTCACCGTGCCCGCGGTGTTCGCCGCCGCCGCACTGCGTCCGCGCTGATCCCTGGAGGAACCTCTTGTCGGAATGGCTTGTTCTCACCCTCGCGATGGGGGCGGCCTGTCTGGTCGTCCTCATCGTGGCCGTAGTACGGCATCACGCCGCACCGGCGGACGAGGACCCGTCCGAGACCCCGGACGTCATCGAGTACATCACCATGATGATCGGCGTGGTGTACGCCATCGTGCTGGGCCTGGCCATCGCCGGAGTGTGGGAGGCCCGCAGCGCCGCCCAGGACCAGGTCCAGGCGGAGGCACAGGCCCTGCACGAGATCAGTGAGCGGGTGCGGGTGTATCCGCAGGACGTGCGCGACCGCATCCGCGGCGACATCGACGCGTACGTCGGCCATGTCGTGTCCACCGAGTGGAAGGTCATGGCGGAGAAGGGCGAGGTGACCGAGCGCGGCGCCGAGCTGTTCGAGACCGTCCGGCACGACGTCACCGACTACGAGCCGCGCAGCGACTTCGAGGCGCAGGCCTATCAGCCGCTGCTCGACCAGGTGGCGACGGCCGACGCCGCGCGCGGCAGCCGCGCCGACTCCACCGGCGAGACGATGCCCGGCGTGGTGTGGTTCGGCCTGATCATCGGTGCCGTGGTGACGGTCGGCATGGTCTTCGCCCTGCAGATCCGGCGTACGCCGCGCGAGCTGATCCTGGCCGGACTGTTCTCCGCCCTCATCGCGTTCCTGCTGTTCCTCGTCTGGGACTTCGACGCGCCCTACAGCCGAGGTCTTTCGGCCACGGCCGATCCGTTCCTGAGCCTGTTCCCGAACGCGGGCGGGTGACGGCACGTCGATCCCGGTCCCGCGGCCGGGGGGCGGGGGGGGGGCCGCGCCCCCCCCCCCCCGCGGGGACACCCCAGTAAAC